>JBBQWJ010000098.1:0-11185 GCA_038210685.1 Chitinophagales bacterium
TATTCCTTCAATAGTGCTGATCCAAATATTTCCGCATTTATCCTCTGTTATATTTTGAATAACATTGCTGCCAATACTTTTAAAATTATTTTCCTTACTGTAATTAAATACATGAAATTCTGAACCATCATACATATTCAAGCCATCCCAGGTAGCCACCCAAAGTAAATTATCTGAATCCTTAAAAAGCTTATTAATTGAACTATTCGAGAGTCCATTACGGTTGTCATAGTGCTGGATATAAAACGGTGCTGGTGGTTGGGCAAAAGCTTTAGAACTAAATAAAAACAGAAGAGAGAAGATACAAATATTATTAAGCAGCCGTTTCATTATGATTCGAATTGATTCAAAAAAAAATCACTAAAAAAATCACAGATATTAATTAAAAATAAGCTTTGTTTACCAGGCAGCAATCTATTTATAACGTGAATTATTAGTTGTCCTATCCGGAAGAATAAAAATAAAGCAATATTAATATGTATTCCTATACAAATCAGGTATACAGTAAACAAATAAATAATTTGAATTCCTGTTTTTAATTGAATGAGCCCAAAAATTTATCTTCTAATAGCGATGTATTTTCTTCTCTAAATCGATTTTGAAAATATCAATTGCAATTTTTTGAACTTTCTATTTTGTGTCTTTAAAATTAAACTATGATTATTCTGATTAAATTTATTCAAACTTCATTATACTTGCATCTCAAGTCCGCCTTCAGGAGAAATTGGTTCTATTTCTTCTTCTGCAGGATTTTCATAATCAATTCCCTGGCGCTTTAAAACTCCTTTTACAAAAAACGCGAAGAAAGTGATATAGGCATAGCAAAGTAACGGTATCCAGTAAGATTCATGTATACCTGACCCTACCACAGTACTTCTCGATTCAAGAAAATCTGCCAGCTTTCCCTGGATAGGGGGAATAACGCCACCGCCCAAAATCATCATAATTAAAAATGCGGAACCTTGTGTGGTATATTTTCCAAGCCCTGCAACAGATAAAGTAAAAATAGCCGGCCACATAATTGAACAAAATAAGCCACCACTTATAAATGCGTAAATAGCAATTTTTCCTGTTGTTGCTAACCCAATAGCCATTGCTGTTACGCCCAATAATCCAAAGATCAAAAGCATTCGTGCCGGTTTGTCTTTGCTCACATAAAAAGCGCCAACCTGTATCAACACACAAATAATATAATAGTACAGAATATGCACAGCATATCCTGAAGCCGCATTTACCAATAAAACAATGGCAAAGGCAACCATTGGTACAATAAAAGTGAGCTGTTGTTTTGTAGAAGGCTTAAAATCAAAGGCGGAAATAGAAGCCACCCAACGCCCGATCATCAAACTTCCCCAATACATGGAAATATAAAGCGCGGCCTGTGAAGAAGGGATGCTTCCAAACTCTGGCTTGCTTAAAAGATCACTAAGGTTACTTACAATGGTAACTTCTGTTCCTACATATAAAAACAAAGCAAGCATTCCTAAAATCAATTGCGGGTATTGCATGGCTCCCCAGCCTGAAGGTTTTTTTTGTGCACTTACATAAGAAATTAATAAACTCAAAATCACTACGGCCAAAGCGCCGAACAACCATTTTACCCGATAAGTCTCCATGGCAATTCTATCTGCATTAGATGCATTGGTAAGATCAACTTTATAACTGCTGAAAACGGGTACAAACATCACAATCAAAAGGCCGGTCATGATCAACAAAGAATACAAAGCCTTGTTGGCTTTTTCAGTTTTTTCTGTTGAAATGCCGTGTGGCACTTTTTTTGAAAAATTAAATAAAGCAGCTGCGGCAATAAAAAGTACACCAACACAACTGTATAAAATAATTACTTTATTAAGGCTTAAGCCAGCGATCTGTTTATCAGTAATCGCAGCTGTGGTTCCAAACAAAGCAAAGGCAACCACCAGTGGGCCAATCATTGTTCCGAAAGAATTTACTCCACCTCCAAGATTTACACGGCTGTTTCCTGTAGAAGGGTCACCGAGCACAATTGCGAAAGGCTGCGCCGCAGTTTGTTGCAATGAAAATCCAAGTGCCACAATAAATAAGCCGGCGAGCATTCCTACAAAAGCATTTGCATTTACCGCTATTATCATTGCTACTGCTCCTAAAGCAGAAAATAATAATCCATAAACAATACTTTTTTTATAACCCCATTTAGCAACAAGGTCTTTGCCTCCAAAAGAACCATAAGCAAAAAGCGCAAGTGCTCCGATATAATAGGCCAGGTAAAAAGCAAAATCAATCAATTGGCTTTGAAATTGATCGAGATTAAAATAGTGTTTACAGAAAGGAATAAAAACACTATTACCTGCCGCAATAAAACCCCAGAAGAAAAATACAACAACGAGTGTGCTTAATGCACCATAATTCGTAGGTTGTAATTTTCCGGTTGTAGCTTTTACTGGTTTTGATAAATTCATTGAAGGAGTGGCCATTACGTTATGTAGTTTTGAAATTGTAAATTAAGGATGAAAATATATAATTTTTCCAAAGTAAAGGTTTTTATTATAATTTTTTAATAAGAAAAATCATGCTTAATTTGAAGCGCTAATTAATTTGTATGGAAATTCTTCATGTAAGCGCAGAATGTTATCCGGTTGCAAAAGCAGGCGGGCTGGGGGATGTTGTAGGTGCGTTACCCAAATATCAGAATAAACTTGGGCATATTGCAAAAGTGGTAATGCCGATGTATCGTACTAAATTTTTGTACGAGCATTCTTTTGATGTGGTTCATAAAGGCGCTTTCGGCATGGCGCAGTATTGGTTTGAGTACACGGTAATAAAGGAAGCCAATAATATTCTTGGTTTTGATTTGTATTTGATTGACATCAATAATTTACTGGATCGCGAAAAGGTGTACGGCTATGATGACGACATTGAAAGGTTTGCCGCTTTTCAAATTGCGGTTGTAGACTGGATGAGCAAATGGCACCACCATCCGGATATCGTTCATGTTCATGATCACCAGGCAGCGCTGGTTCCTTTTATGATGCAAAATTGTTATGCCTACAGGCATCTTTCTTCTGTAAAAACCATTCTCACCATTCACAATGCACAATACCAGGGTTGGATGGATTGGGGTAAGTCATGGTATATTCCTGACTGGGATAAATACAAAAGAGGATTGTTGGAGTGGGACGATTGTATCAATTCGCTTGCTTGTGGCATTAAATGTGCTGCTAAAGTAAATACAGTAAGTCATGGATACCTTGAAGAGTTACGGTACAATGCCAACGGGCTTGAAAGTTTGTTTGAACATGAAAGAGGAAAATGCTTTGGAATTCTAAACGGTATTGATACAGATGTTTGGAACCCGGAAACAGATCACTATCTGGAATCGAAATTTGGTCCTGATAATTTTAAAGAACAAAAGCAAGCTAATAAAAAAGAGTTGTGTGTTCGCTTCAATCTTGATGAGACAAAACCTTTGATCATTTTTATAGGAAGGCTTGTTGGTGAAAAAGCCGCGGATCTTTTACCAAAGGTAATTGGTGACTCTATCTATTATATGGAAGGTAAAATGAATTTCCTGGTGCTTGGAAGCGGTGAAAGTTACATCGAAGATCAATTAACCCATTTGCATAATCATCTTTTTGGTTATTATAATACACAAATTGGTTACAATGAAAAATTAAGTCACCGCATGTATGCCGGAGCAGATTTTTTATTAATGCCGAGCAGGGTAGAACCTTGCGGATTAAATCAAATGTATTCTTTAAGATACGGGACTATACCAATTGTTAGGCGAACAGGAGGGTTGCAGGATACGGTAAAAGATTTTGGAGAAGAAGGTGGTTTTGGAATTTGCTTTAATGTAGCTTCGGTAGGTGATATATGTAATGCAATTCATCGTTCAATAGGATTGTATGATGATCAAAAAAAGATGAATCAAATTGTGAAACAGATTATGCAAATAGACCATAGTTGGGAAAAGAGCACAGAAATTTATATTAATCTCTATAATTCATAAAAATATTTTAAGTTTATTCTGTAAATATTTCTATGAGAGCCACAAAATTTTAAATTAATAAACCCAAAAAATTATGCAAGGAAACATGTGGATCAGTAAATCAGTAATTGCGGTGATTCTTGGCGGAGGAGCAGGAACACGTTTATATCCTTTAACACGCAGCAGGAGTAAGCCGGCGGTGCCGATTGCAGGTAAATACCGGTTGGTGGATATACCCATCTCCAATTGCATAAATTCTAATATCAACAGGATATTTGTGCTTACCCAATACAATTCGGCCTCTTTAAATAAGCACATCAAAAACACTTACCAGTTTAGTAATTTCAGCAGTGGCTTTGTTGATATTTTAGCGGCAGAGCAAACACCGGAAAGTTCGGAATGGTTCCAGGGAACTGCCGATGCGGTGAGGCAATGCCTGAAATATTTAATGACTAAAGAATGTGATCACGTGTTGATTTTATCAGGCGATCAACTTTACCAGATGGATTTTGGAAATATGTTCCGCACTCATGTAAAAGATGATGCTGACATTACCATCGCAACGATTCCGGTACCACAAAAAGAAGCAACAGAATTTGGTATTTTAAAATCAAATGAAGAGAACAAGATCACCTCATTTATTGAAAAACCAGCATTGGATCTTTTACCGGATTGGGTAAGTGAAACAAGTGAAGCAATGCAAAAGGAGGGAAAAAATTACCTGGCTTCTATGGGTATTTATCTTTTCAAAAAAGAAGTATTGATCGACCTGCTCGAGAATAAGAAAAAAAATGCTACTGATTTTGGTAAAGAAATAATTCCTTTTGCTATCCAGGATCACAATGTATGCAGTTATCAATACAGCGGCTACTGGACAGATATTGGGAACATAGGTTCTTTCTTTGAAGCCAATCTTGAGCTTACAAATGAACTTCCGCTTTTCAATCTTTTTCATAACGAGCAAAGAGTTTACACACGCCCGAGAATGTTGCCTCCCTCTAAATTCAGTGGAACCTCACTTTTAAATACCATTGTCGCGGATGGTTGTATCGTTCATGCAGAACGGATGGAGAATTGTGTGGTCGGTATCCGGACAAGAATCGGATATGGAACTAAAATTTTTCGTACATATTTAATGGGAAGTGATTATTATGAAACCATCGAAGATATGGGCAATGATGAAGATAAAGGTGTTCCTAAACTGGGCATTGGTGATAACTGTTATATCAATAACTCGATCATTGATAAGAACGCGCGTGTTGGAAATAATGTAAGAATTAATGGTGGCGCACATCTTAAAAATGAAGACCATGAATTGTACACGGTGAAAGACGGTATCGTGGTAATCAAAAAAGATGCAGTTGTTCCTGATGGATTTGTAATTGAATAAACTTTCTTTTTAAATTCATACCAAAATATAATCCTGGTTTTTTGTTTGTTTACTGGCCAAAATAAGAAGCTTATTGAAGGCTTTAATTTTATTTGTAAAAAACACTTTGATTAAAATTTGCTGTACATTTATCCTCTTTTCTATTGTGTAATTTGTACATAAAATTAATTTTACATAACGTATTGCTATGTCATCACACCCGGTTCCAAAACATCGCCTTAGTTTTAAGCAAATCCTGAATATGAGTTTTGGTTTTTTCGGCATTCAGTTTGGCTTTGCTTTGCAAAATGCCAATGTATCCCGGATTTTTCAAACGCTTGGCGCCGATATTGATAAGATAGGATTTTTGTGGGTAGCCGCACCGCTCACCGGCTTATTGGTACAACCAATTATTGGATATTTAAGCGACCGTACATGGCACAAAAAATGGGGTAGAAGAAGGCCTTTCTTTTTTATCGGTGCAGTGCTTGCCTCTATAGCACTTTTTTTAATGCCTCAATCTACTATGCTTTGGATGGCGGCGGTTTTGTTGTGGATTCTTGACGCTTCCATCAATATTTCAATGGAGCCTTTCAGGGCTTTTGTGGGTGATAAATTAACTTCTGCTCAAAGAACAACAGGCTTTGCTACTCAAACCTTTTTCATCGGCCTTGGCGCAGTCATTGCTTCTTTGCTCCCTTATATTTTTACTAATGTTTTTCATATTAGCAACACTGCGCCGGCAGGGCAAATTGGAGATTCTGTAAAGTATTCATTTTATATTGGCGCGGTTGTTTTCTTCTTTTCTGTATTGTGGACTGTTATTACTTCTGATGAAGCACCGCCTGAAAACATTGAAGAATGGAAAAAAGAAAAAATGGAATCAAAAGGCGTTGCGAATGCCATTTCAGAAATAACCAAAGGGATTTTTTCAATGCCTAAGACGATGGCGCAGCTTGCCGTTGTACAGTTTTTTACCTGGGTAGGTTTTTATTGTATGTGGCTTTATACAACCGCTTCCGTAGCCCAAAACGCTTATGGAACAACAGATGTAACATCCAAAGCTTTCCAGGATGCAGGAGATTGGGTAGGGGTGATGTTCATGGTGTACAGTGCCGTGTCTGCAATCACAGCATTTTTGTTACCGATGCTGGCTAATAGGATTGGCAGGAAATATACGCACATGATTTGTCTTATAATTGGTGGATTTGGTTTATTATCAATCATCTTCATAAAATCTCCTATGATGCTTTTGGTGCCGATGATTGCCGTAGGACTTGCATGGGCATCTACGTTAACATTACCTTACTCTATTCTTGCCGGCTCTTTGCCACGTGCAAAAATGGGATTTTATATGGGCGTTTTTAATTTCTTTATAGTAATTCCACAATTAATTGCCTCTTTTGTGATGGGATTTGTTATCAGAGATGTTTTCCACGATCAGGCAATATACGCGCTGGTGATTGGTGGAATTTCAATGGCTATTGGAGGAATTATGAATTTTATTGTGGTTGATAAAGATGAAAAAATTCCTGACGTAATAGAAATGCAACTTATACCTGAATAAAGATTTTATCTATGAAAAAAACCGGTCTTTTTTTACTTTTTACTTTTTATTTTTTTTCAAATTCTTTTGCGCAATCCAATTCGTATAACTGTTATCCTACCAATTGGTGGACAGGCATGAAATGGAACCATGTGCAGATAATGGTTCATGGAAATAATATAGGTAACGCTAATGCCTACACGATAAATTATCCCGGAGTAAAACTGGAAAAAGCAGAGAAAGTAGAAAATAAAAATTATGTTTTCCTGGACATCAATATTTCTTCTTCTGCCACGCCGGGGGTTGTAAAGATCAATGTAAAAAGAAACGGGTCTGATTTCAATATTAATTTTCCATTGAAAAAAAGAAGGGCCGGAAACGGTACCGCCTTCGCACAAGGTGTAACTTCAAAAGATCTTATTTATCTCATTATGCCCGACAGGTTCAGTAATGGTGATACAACAAATGACCGCATACCTGGTATGAGAGACCAAAGCCTTGAACGTGATTCGGTATACGCAAGGCATGGCGGTGATCTGAGAGGAATAGAAAATCATTTGGATTACCTGGAATCCCTTGGTGTTACTACACTTTGGCTTAATCCCGTGATTGAAAATGATATGCCAAACCGTACTGAACATGGTTATGCTTTTACTGATCATTATAAAATAGATCCCCGAATAGGGGGTGAAAAAGCGTACCAACAATTAATAGATAGGGCTCATTCCAGGCACATGAAAATTATACAGGATGCGGTTTATAATCATGTAGGCAGTTATCATTTTACAGTGCTTGATCCCCCAATGAAAAATTGGTTACATCAATGGCCTACGTATACTAACACTAATTTTAAGGACCAGGTTATTTTCGATCCCCATGCAAGCAAAGAAGAAGAGAAGATCATGACGGACGGATGGTTTACCCGTCAAATGCCCGACCTGAACCAGGAAAATCCTTATGTGGCTAATTTCTTAATTCAACATGCTTTATGGACTGTGGAAGAATTTGGAATTGACGGCTGGCGAATAGATACCTATGCCTATAATGATTTACCATTTATGAATCGTTGTAATAAGGCTTTGATGGATGAATTCCCGCGTATCACCATGTTTGGAGAAACATGGGTTCATGGAGTTTTGAACCAAAGTTATTTTGTACAAAACAATTTTAATATTCCATTCAAAAGCAACCTGCAGGCACCTACAGATTTCCAAACATTATGGGCTATTACAGATGCTATGACTAAAGATTTTGGCTGGACTGACGGCGTGAATGAATTGTATACAACACTTGCGCAGGATTTTGTGTATAAAGATCCCATGCGCAATGTTATCTTTTTGGACAATCATGACCTTTCAAGATTTTATTCGGTAATTGATACAAATATGCTGAAGTATAAAGCCTCGCTGGCGTGGCTTTTAACGTGCAGAGGCATTCCGGAATTATATTACGGAGATGAGATAGGAATGCAGGGTTTCACTTCTCCAAACGATGGCCACGTGCGGCTGGATTTTCCAGGTGGATGGGCTTCTGATTCGTTAAATAAATTTACCGCTGCCGGAAGAACTGCTAAGGAAGATTCTATTTGGAATTACATCTCGAAGCTTGCTAAATTCAGAGAAAAATCTTCTGCAATTACTACCGGAAAAATGATGCAGTTTGAACCAAAAGATGGTTTGTATGTCTATTTCCGGTACGACAGTAAACAAACAATTATGACGATTTTAAATACTGGTAAAAAAGAAGAAACAGTAAAAATCAATTATTATTCTGAAAGGACCTCCGGCTTTAGCAAAATGAAAAATATAGAAACGGGTGAGATATCAACGCTTGAAGATTTTTCTCTGATGCCTATGGAGAGCGGTGTTTGGGAATTGGAAAAATAAAAATCGATGTTATTTATTTGTTTGCTGTCAAACTTTAACCACCATTTTTCCTTTATTTTTTCCGGAGAAAAGGCCTAAAAAAGCTTCCGGTAAATTGTCAAATCCTTCAACGGTTGTTTCTTCGTATTTTAGTTTTCCTTCTTTTACCCATTGCGAAAGGTCTTTAATACCTTCCCTGAAGTGATCTTTAAAATTACCAATAATAAATCCCTGCATCAGGGCGCTTCTTGTTAGCAACATTGGTTGTAAGCGAGGCCCCATAGGCACTTCCGTGGCATTGTATAAAGATATTTGTCCACATAAAACAATTCTTGCATGAAAATTAATGTTGGCAATCACTGCATCAGAAATAGAACCACCTACATTGTCAAAATAAATATCCACACCATCCGGGCAATTTTCTTTTATCGCGGTTTTCATATCAGAAGCAGTCTTGTAATTGATCACTTCATCAAAATGAAATTCTTCTTTCAGCATTTTTATTTTTTCATCAGTGCCGGCAATTCCAACCAAGCGGCAACCTTTTATTTTAGCAATTTGACCCACTACAATTCCTACGGCTCCTGCTGCTCCGGATACTACAACAGTTTCGCCTTCTTTAGGTTTACCGATGTGCAACAATCCGAAATACGCGGTCAATCCAGGCATTCCCAAAATACCCAGGTAATAGGGTGCAGGCGCCAGATCCGTATCAATTTTTTGAAGGGTATCTGCTTTGTGAATTGATTCTGTTGCCCATGGAAAATTCCCTTGCACAACATCGCCTTTTTGAAATGAAGGTGAATTTGTTTCCACAATTTTTCCAATTCCCCCACCGCTTATGGGTTCATCAATTTTATACGGAGCTACATAAGATTTTGCGTCATTCATGCGGCCGCGCATATAAGGGTCAACCGAAAAGTATAAAGCTTTTGTCAATACCTCACCATCCTGTAACGTAGGCAGAGTAGTGGTTTCTGTTCTAAACTGGTCTTTTGTGGGCATGCCTTTTGGCCTGCTTGCCAATACAATTTGTTTTACTTCCATAATTCTATTTTTGGAATGTATGGTCACAATATATATGCCTGAAATAAATCGGGGAGAATTATTTTCGAAAATAGAAATTTTCTTTTTTTGTTTGTTTACTGTGAAAGACGAGGAACGATATTGAAAAACTATTTTATCAGATCATAATGTTCCACATATTCCTTTGTCCCCATTTCCCCCAATCTGCCATTAATTTTTTCAATTCTTCTTTTAATACCGCTTCATTTATTTTTTTGCCTTTAGAAGGCGGGGTAATGTTTTTTTCATCGATTGAATTGACCTCAACTTTTGTGGCGTACCACGAAGAGTGAACGCGGTTAATTACCAATCCTAAGATCATTCCCGGCAAGCCATTAAAACTTTCGGGACCGCCTGGAACTGTGATCTCATCAGTATAAAACGCTACTACAAAAACTGAATCCATAATAATAGTGGTGGCTCTTCTGCAGTTAAATCCTGCAATTTCACGGAAGTCGTTTTTGATCTTCCACTTTGCATTTCTTAAACTATCTTCTATCGAAAAAGTTTTTTCAAAAACATGTTTTTCGGCAACGTATTTATCAGTTGCAAAATTGGTATACACCTGATTATCATTTGCCGGCGAAGTAAAAAAAGAATTAGCTCTGTTGTCATCAGACTGGCGACCGGGTTTATATATAGCTTTGTTCCCATCAAATTCTAAATCAAAATAACTGGTTTTAAATTGAGGGATTGATTTTTTTAATTCTTCTGCAAAGCTTCCGCTTAATTCGGCCCAAACATTTACACGCTTTTCAAATTCAATTTTTCCTTTTGAAATAAAGGCGGGTTGCGCAAAAATTGTTTTTGCTCCCAAAAAGAAGACGGTTATAAAAATGATCTTTTTCATTTTTGATTAAAAGTTTAGAACATTGATTTGGGTGCGCCGGCACCTCCTTTATTATTAAAATTCCATGTTAAAGTGATCAATCCGTACCGCTGGTAAGTGAGAAAATGTTTTTCTACTATGGCAAAAGGCTGAACAGTTCTGTCGTAACCTTTATTTTGATTCAAAATATCATGAATGCTAAAACGTAGTGTAAGCGCTTCTTTCTTGAGAAATTTCTTTTCAAGATAAGCGTTCCACAAAATCACATTTGTGTTTACATCAAAAGCGTTTAATTTTTGCCTGAAATTCATATCCACATCAGAACCAATTTCCAATTTGCCGGGCAAAGTATAATTTCCATCAACCGAATAATTATAACTCCAGTAATTAGTACTTGCTGCCAAACTAATGCTGGATTTCGATTGATTATAGGCAGGAGTTGCATTAATACTGAACTGGTATTTATCTTTTACATAAGTTCTTAAATCAAACCTCACAGATAAACTTCTACTATTGTTAATATTTTCTAGTCCGTTTACAAAAT
>JBBQWJ010000099.1:0-11156 GCA_038210685.1 Chitinophagales bacterium
CTCAATGAGCAGGACAGAATTACTAAGCAGCCTTGGTAGCGAAGCTACTATTCATGATGCTTCTGCCGGCACCGGGGTAATCCTTAAAGATTATAGTGGCCAGAAGTTAATGATTACAATGACCGCACAGGATTGGGCACAAAATAATAGTAAATACGATGGTATTACTTTTAAAAATACAGGGGAAACGCAAAAAATTGCAGGCTTCAATTGCAAAAAAGCAACTGCTACACTAAAGAATGGTACAAGTTTTACCGTATTTTATACTACAGAAGTAAGTTTAGCCAATAAATCCTACGATGCCCAGTTTAAAACATTACCGGGGCTTCCCGTTCAATATGAAATGCAATCGGGCAAAATGAAACTAAAATTTACGCTGGCTTCCATTAATTACAATTCGGTTTCTGGTTCTAAATTTGAAACTCCTAAATCAGGTTACCGGGTTCTAACTTATGATGAAACAAAGCAAAAACAGTAGGTAAATCACTACCACCATTCAAACAGTAAACAGACTTTTTTTAAAGATTTCTATTTTATAGTATAAAAAAAACCTGCAATTTTGCAGGTTTTAATTTATTGAAGAATAGAATTTCTTATCTCCTTGACCTTAGTATAAGCTTATACCCGTCTTGTTGAGTATATTCCGGAATTAATATTTTTTGCTTGTAAGGTAAGATATACACTGTATTTCCTTTTCTGTAAGAAATATAAGCATCACTTACCATTGTATTACCAATTCTCTGTTGATTTGTAAAAAAACTTCCTCTGTATGTAAGTCCCGATTTTAAATTAAAAGGGATAGAGTTTTTTAAATTACCCTTGGTCTCAATATTTAGATGAGGTTTATTTTTTTTCACAAAACCACCCCGGTCGGCAAATGCAAAAAGGTATACTCCGCAAACAAGCACTATTACCGTCACTATCTTGGAATACTTTACCATTGTGAAAATTTAATTTATTTTGTACAAAATTAAGAAACTATTATGACAATTAAAAGCCATTCATCATATTTTTTACTTAAGTAAGCTAAAAAGGCAAAGTTGGTTTTATTTTAAAAATAATTAGTACTTTGTAATCATAAGATAAATGATTAATGAAAGACAACCATTATCGCCAGGAAAGAGAGGAAATGAGAGAACTGCTGAGGCAGTATAATAATTTCAAAACCGGAAAGAAATTTAATTTTATTGAAGAAGAGTCTTTCCAACGGCTGATTGCTTATTTTGATGAAAATGATAATTTATCTGCTGCACTTGAAGCTGTAAATTTTGCGGTAGAGCAATTTCCATATTCTTCCTCGCTTTTTATAAAAAAAGCCGATATTCTGATTGCTACCCAAAATTATCACGAAGGGCTTTCTTTACTTGAAAAAGCTGAAATTCTAGATAGTAATGACATCAATATTTATATTTTAAAAACAGATGCTTATCTCGCATTAGATTACCATGAAAAAGCAACGGCATTGCTTGAAGAAGCGATTATTGCTTTTAATGGAGAAGAAAAAATAGAATTGCTTTTTGAACTGGCAGATGTATATGATGATTATGAAGATTTTGAAAAAGTGTTTAATTGCCTGCGGCTAATTCTCGAACAGGATCCTACGAATGAAGAAGCTCTTTATAAAATTTGTTTTTGGGCTGATTATACGGGAAGGAACGAGGAGAGCATTAGCCTTCATGAAAAAATCATTGAGGAATATCCTTATTCCCAACTTGCTTGGTTTAACCTGGGAACTGCTTACCAGGGATTAAAATTGTATGAAAAATCAATAGATGCCTATTTATATGCGATAGCGATAGACGAAAAATTTGATTATGCTTACCGTAATTTGGGTGATTCGTATTTAAGATTAAAAAGATACCGTGACGCAATAGAAGCGCTTCAAAAAGTGTTAGAACTTTCAATGCCTGAGGAAGTGATTTATGAAGCGATTGGCTATTGCTACGACAAACTAAAAAATCCTGCGCAGGCGCGGTTTAATTATCGCAAAGCCGTGCATTTAAACTCAACAGAAAGCCGCTTATATTATAAAATAGCGGGCACTTATATGAAGGAAGGATATTGGGAAAGCGCTGTAAAAAACCTGGAGAGTGCGATGAACATTAACCGCTCGCAGCCAGAATTTCATTTTTCACTTGCACTTTGCTATATTGAAATGGAAAGAATAAAAGATGCGGTAGTTCATTTTACTCATTTTATAAAAGCTCGTCCTAAAAATGTAAAAGGTTGGAAAGAATTAATCAAGTGCCTTTATGATGGTGAGTATTATGATGAAGCGCTGGAACAAATTTATAATGCGCAAAAAAATACTGACAATAAACCTCTCTTTACTTATTATAAATCGGCTGTTCTTTTTGAACTAGGTAAATCAAAGGAAGCTTTATTGCAACTTGAGATGGCGATGAGAGAAGCACCTTCGCTGGTTAAGCAATTTGTGGAATTAAACCCTTCACTTTTGCAGCATTCTGCTGTTGTAGAAATTATCGGTGCATATAAAAATTCTATTAAAAGGAAAAGAAAATAGATTCTTTATTCTTTTTTAAACCTTAATTACCCACAAACTGTTTAAAGTTTTTTCTACATCTTTGCGATAGCCAATCTATATTTGCTCATCTCAAAATTGAAAATTGAAAAATGAATTTTAATCTTAATCAAATTCCTAAAAGAGTTGAAAAGCCAAGAAAATATGGGGTAACCATGATTATGGATAAAGGCCTAAGTCTTGAAGAAGCGAAGAATTTAATCAGCGCTGCAAGTCCACATATTGATATTATTAAACTTGGTTTTGGAACTGCGTATGTAACACCCAATCTTCGCGAAAAAATTGAATTGTATCAATCTTTTGACATTCCAGTTTATTTTGGAGGAACCTTGTTTGAAGCATTTTTGATCAGAAATCAATTCGAAGACTATATAAATCTTTGCAAAGATTTCAATGTTACTCATATGGAAGTAAGCGATGGTTCTATTACCATTCCTCATGCTGAAAAATGTGGTTACATTGAAAAATTGACCAAGCATGGAACGGTTTTAAGTGAAGTAGGAAGTAAAGACGCCACTCACATTATTCCTCCTTATAAATGGATTGAACAAATGAGTGCCGAACTGGAAGCAGGTGCTACTTATGTAATTGCAGAAGCGCGTGAAGCAGGCAATGTCGGTATCTATCGCGGTACAGGCGAGGTGAGAGAAGGGTTGGTGCAGGAAATACTTACCCAGATTCCCGGTGAAAAAATTCTTTGGGAAGCGCCGCAAAAAGCGCAACAACTTTATTTTCTGGAACTGGTAGGTTGCAATGCTAATCTTGGAAATATCGCTCCATCAGAAATTATTCCATTGGAAGCAATGCGTATCGGATTACGTGGCGACACTTTTCATTTGTATCTGGATAAAGAAACTGCATAATGAACCATTAAAAAAACAATAAATATTACCAGATGAAAACCTACGGCTTAATTGGCCGTTCATTGGGCCATTCATTTTCTGAAAAATATTTTTTCGAAAAGTTTCAAAAGGAAAATATTACCGGCTGCCTATACCGAAATTTTGAATTAAAAGATCTTGAAATTGAAATTCCACGTTTAAAAAAAAATCAGGATCTGAAGGGATTGAATGTTACCATTCCTTACAAGACTGATATCATTTCTTTCCTTGATGAAATGTCTCCGGAAGTAAGTTCAATAAACGCGTGTAATTGTATCAAAATAAAAGATGGCAAATGGATGGGTTTTAATACGGACATCACAGGTTTTGAAACATCTTTTATTCCACATTTAAAACCATATCATCAAAAAGGGTTGATCCTCGGCACAGGCGGCGCTTCTAACGCGGTGGCTTTTGTTTTAAAAAAACTGGGAATTGATTTTTTAAAAGTGTCACGCAGTAAAAATCGATCTGCTTATGTAATTTCTTATGATGATATTTCTACAGAGAAAATCGAAGAATATCAAATTGTGATCAACACAACTCCCCTGGGTACTTTCCCAAATGTAAATGAATGCCCGCCTTTACCTTATGAGCAGATTACAAACCAACATTATTTTTTTGACCTGGTTTACAATCCTCCAAAAACCTTATTTCTTTCATTGGCAGAAAAACAGGGCGCGATAATTGAAAATGGTTCACAAATGTTGGCCATCCAGGCAGAAGAAAGTTGGAAGATATGGAATGGAAATTAAGATTGTAGTAAACGAACAAATTTCCCCAATTCATATTTTGCTAAGAAACAAGAATTGATTTTAATTCTTCTGGGACTGAGCTCACTTTTTTAATTTTGTAATCATAACAAACCATTCCTGTTTTTGCTAAAGCAATTAGGATATCCTGCTGATTTCGTTTTGTAGAAATTTTATAAAAAAGCTCAAAAGCTACTCGTGTGATTTCACCGCAATAAATAGTTACTTCAAGCACATCTTTATAAAAAGATTCATTTTTATATTCTACCAAAAGTTCGCTCATGATAAGTGCAGTTCCGACAACTTCCAATTCTGTAAAATCATGTTTTTGTAAAAACTGGACGCGCGCTTCATGAATGATTTCCACTATTGCATTATTACCTACATGATTTCCAAAATTAATATCGGTAATTCGTACTGGAATGGAAACTGAAGAAAGAATTTTTTGAGGTAGTTCGATTTTTAAGCGTGGCATTTTAAAAATATCTTATTCTAATTTATCACTGTTAGATGCTATTTGAATAATGTCGGCCAAACCTGCGGAAGTGGTAGAAACTGTAGTGCTAAGCATTATTTTTTTCCATCTTTCGATCTTCTTGCTCCAGGTTGGTTTTGGTGGAAATTCATGGTCGGCAGAAACGATCAAAGTAGCCACTTTGGGTGAAATTTTTACCGGCTGACCTTCAGGGCCTGCTACCGTAATATATTTTTTAGAAATGTTCGTTGCTTGCAAATCATTGGAAACAATTTCTTGTTTTTCCTTAGAGCTATGAATGATAGATTCCAATATTCTTTGATTTAAAATCATCGAATCTTTCAATTGCTCGGGTGAGATTGCTCTTTCTTTGGAAACACTTGCGGTAGAATTGGTTTCTTTATTGTTTTTAAAAAAGAAGGATCCGATAAAAATAATAACCAATGAAGCGGCCGCAATTGCCAGGTAATATAATTTTTTCGATCTTTTGTAACCTGGAATTTTTACTGCTTTTTCATTTTGCAGATCCTCATTTATATGTTGCCATAATTCCTCCGGTGGAGGGGCTTCATAATTATATAATTTATTTTTAAAAGATTGCATTGCTTATCTATTTACTGCTGCTTCTGGTTTCAATTATTTTTTTCAAAACTCCTTTGGCTCTTGCCAGCTGCGATTTACTGGTTCCTTCCGTAATTCCCAGCACGTCGGCAATTTCTTTGTGTGAATATCCTTCTATCACATGCATATTAAAAACCTGTTTATATCCCGGCGATAACTCATTCACAATATTCAGGATGTCTTTTGTTGCCAGTGAATCCAAAGCGTCAAGGTCATTATCTTCTATTGTATTTTCCTGCACCTCAGTAACATTATACAACTTTACCTTTTTCCTGTAATGTTCAATCGAGGTATTTACGAAAATCCGCCTGATCCATCCTTCAAAAGAACCTTCCGCTCTGAATTTAGACAAACTTTTATAAACCTTAATAAATCCTTCCTGCATCACATCATTCGCATCTTCAGTATTTTCAGCATAGCGCAGGCAAACTCCATACATTTTTGAAGAAAATCTATCATAAAGCAATCTTTGCATTTGAGGATTTCCTTCGATACATCCTTTTATTAAGTCGGTTTCTGAAGGTATATGGTTGCTTGGTGCAGGCAAATTTTATGGGTTTTTCTAAATATGATATTGGTTAAATACAGGAATTACTTTTCAAATAAGTGGTTAGTTTTTCCATCGCTTTTTTTCTGTGGCTAAAAATATTTTTTTCAGCCATTGTCATTTCAGCAAAAGTTTTGGTTGAGCCTTCAGGAATAAAAACGGGATCATACCCAAAACCTGAGATGCCTCTTCTTTCTGCAATAATAGTGCCTTTACATATGCCTTCAAAAATTTTCTCTTTTCCATTACATATAAGGCAAATTATTGTACGGAACTGCGCTTTACGATTTTCTTGATTGTCTAATTTACTTAAAAGTTTGTCAATGTTATTTTCAAAAGAACGGTTTTCCCCTGCATAACGCGCGCTTTTAACACCCGGTTCTCCATTCAGTGATGTTACTTCCAGTCCTGTGTCTTCAGCAAAACAATTTTGTTGGGTAAGCCTGCGAATTACAATCGCCTTCTCTCGTGCATTTTCTTCCAGCGAGTCGTATGGCTCAGGAATATCAATGTCAATTCCAGCTTCCTTGAGTGATAATATCCGGAAAGTTTCATCCAATATCGCTCTAACTTCAGAAACCTTGTTTTCATTATTGGTTGCAAAGATGATGGTATTCATTTAGAGGAATAATTTTTGGAGGCTCATCCACAATTCTTTCTTTAACGCCGTATTATTTAAAAACTCATTCAGCGCAGGAGCCGTAAGGTATAATTGTTCATGGAAATTTTGAACCTGGAAATGTGGAATGTCGAATGGCAATTCGAGTTCGGAATTTTTTAATCCGAAAATCAATATTTTTTTTGGATGAAATTGATCGTTGAATTGTTTGTAATTGTAATTGTTTGAATTAAAATTTACCAAAGCGATATCAGCCATTGAAAGTTTACATGCAGAAATCAGCTTTGTCAAAAGTTCCATTTCCTCATCAGGTAAAAATTTGCAAGAAGGATCATTTACAAGGAAAAGAACATTCCTTTGATTTTCTCCTAAACTGTTGATTTTGATTTTTTCCTGGGAATTTGCTGTAACGTTAGACGCCTGATCTTCAATAAGATTGTGGCTATATAAAATAGCACAGGTTTGATCAGAAAGTTGAATATTATCCAAACTCATAAAGTTTTTCTCCTCCTTTTTTTCGTTTCTTTGTAGCAAATTTAAAGATTATGATGGCTACAGAAGATTTTAAAGTCACAAAAGTTAAAAACAGCAGGTTGGCATCTTTAGATGTCAATAATATTCCATTTGGAAAATATTTTACTGATCACATGCTTGAAGCAAACTATGAAAATGGTGAGTGGGGTACGGTGGAAATAAAACCTTATCAATCAATAACGATCGATCCGTCATGTGCAGCAATTCATTATGGTCAATCGATTTTTGAAGGAATAAAAGCATATAAAAACCCCGAAGACGAGCCTTTTATCTTTCGTCCTGAAGATAATTTTAAACGATTTAATATTTCTGCAGAAAGAATGGAAATGCCCAAGGTTCCGGAAGAAATTTTCATGGAAGGGCTAAGGCAGTTGGTAAAACTTGACCAGGATTGGATTCCCAACAAACCTGATCACTCTTTGTACATTCGTCCTTTTTTGTTTGCCACCGATGAAGCAATAGGAGTAAAACCCGGCCAGAAATATAAATTTATGATTATTTTAAGTCCGACCGGGCCATACTACAGCGCTCCAATGAGGATTTATGTGGAAGAAAAATATGTAAGAGCTGTTCCCGGCGGTGTGGGTTATGCAAAAAATGCAGGCAATTATGGCGCTGCCATGCATGCAACAGCAGAGGCTAAAAAGATAGGTTACGACCAGGTTTTGTGGATGGATGCTTTTGAGCATAAATATGTACAGGAGTGTGGAACGATGAATGTGTTTTTTATTATTGGAAATAAAGCCATCACGCCACCATTAGGAGATACGATACTTGCCGGTGTAACAAGGGCAAGTGTGATACAATTAATTAAAGATATGGGCATTGAAGTGGAAGAAAGGCCTTTAAGCATAGATGAAATTATTGATTCTTATAAAAAAGGCGAATTACAGGAATTGTTCGGCACCGGAACCGCGGCCACCATTTCAATGATAAAGGAATTACGTTACCAGGATTTTGTAATGACTTTTGATACTGAAAAATGGAAAATTGCTCCTGAAATAGAAAAAACGATGAATGCAATAAAAGAAGGAAAAACAGAAGATAAATACGGATGGATGGTGAAAATTTAAGATTTTGTGAAACAACAAATTCGATTTTTACTTCAGTTCAAATAATTTTGGTTTTTAGCAAACCTACACTTACCTTTGCCGTCCAAAAAAATCAGGGTAAAAAACAATGCCTACAATACAACAATTAGTAAGAAAAGGAAGAACAATCATTAGAGCTAAAAGTAAGTCAAGAGCGCTTGACAGCTGTCCTCAGCGCAGGGGAGTTTGCACAAGGGTTTACACCACTACGCCTAAGAAGCCGAATTCAGCTTTGCGTAAAGTGGCGAAAGTAAGGCTTACTAATAAGATTGAGGTGATTGCTTATATCCCGGGTGAAGGGCATAATTTGCAGGAGCACTCAATTGTGTTGCTTCGTGGCGGAAGGGTAAAAGATCGTCCAGGGGTTCGTTACCATATTGTACGTGGCAGCCTTGATACTGCAGGTGTAAAAGACCGTAAACAAAGCCGTTCTAAATACGGAACTAAGAAAGAAAAAGCTAAAAAATAATTTTATCTGATTTTTAAAGTCTGGTAAATTCCAAAAAATAAAAAAGAACAATGCGTAAAGCACAAGCAAAAAAACTTCCATTAGCGCCTGATCCTAAATTTCAGGACAAGCTGGTTACCCGTTTTGTAAATAATTTAATGTGGGAAGGTAAAAAAAGTGGCGCCTACACTATATTTTATGATGCACTTGATAAAGTTTCTAAAACTACCGGTGAAGATGGCTACGAAGTTTGGAAAAAAGCACTTTCAAATGTAACTCCCGGCGTAGAAGTAAAAAGCCGCCGTATTGGTGGAGCTACTTTTCAGATTCCATCAGAAGTACGCGCTGATAGAAAAGTTTCATTAAGCATTAAATGGCTAATAAAATACAGCCGCGATAGAAATGGCCGCAGTATGTCAGAAAAATTGGCTAATGAAATAGTTGCTGCAAGCAAAGGTGAAGGAGCGGCTTACAAAAAGAAAGAAGATACGCACCGTATGGCTGATGCAAACAAAGCTTTCGCGCATTTCAGGATCTAAGAAAATAAATCATTTAAATAGTAACCCTTTCTGTTTTTCAGAAAGGGTTTTTTGTTTTAAGAAAGATTGAATTACTTTACTGTATTATTCTGATTATTAAACAAAAACAAATGATTCATTTTCTTCAAAAAAAGTTTGTTTACTGTGCGTTGGTGAAAAAATTTCTTTTTGCATTTACTGCACTGCTTATTTCTTTTGCAGGGTTTTCTCAAAAACAAATGGCTCCTGCTTATCCGCTTATTACACACAATACTTATTTCAGCATTTGGTCTGAAACTGATGCATTAAATCAATCTACTACCAAACACTGGACGGGAGCGGATCAGTCGCTGATAGGAATTATAAAAGTGGATGAAAATTATTATCGTTTTTTGGGCAAAGAACAACCTAAATATAAAAGCATTTTGCCAACGGCCGATGAAAATAATTACGAAGTAAAATATACTGAAGAGCAACCGGCTGCAGATTGGAATGGAACTACTTTTAATGATAATGGGTGGAAATCAGGCGCAGCGCCTTTTGGCGACAATGTCTCAAAAGCAAAAACTGTTTGGAAAAGTAAAGACTTGTGGATTAGGCGTGAGTTCCAGGTAAATGATTTAAACCTAGGTAATTTATTTCTTAAGATCAATCACGATGACAATGTTGACGTTTATTTGAATGGAAAAAATATTTATTCGAAAAAAGGCTGGACAAGCAAATTTGTTCTGATTGAGCTGAATGAAGCGATCAAAAGTAATTTAAAAGAAGGTAAAAATGTGCTGGCAATTCATTGTGTGAATACGGCCGGTGGTTCTTATCTTGATGCAGGAATTGTTGAAAAATTGCCGCCGGTAAACCAACAAAAAATCCAGGTTCCTGTTCAGCAAAACGCAAAGATACAAGCCACTCAAACTATTTATAATTTCACTTGCGGGCCTGTCGATTTACAAGTAAAATTTATTTCTCCTTTGTTATTGAATAACATGGAAATTCTTGCCAGGCCTGTTTCTTATATTACTTACGATGTAAAATCAAATGATAATAAAACACATTCAGTAAAAGTTTATTTTGGTGCTTCTTCTGATATTGCGGTGAATGTTCCTTCACAGGAAGTAATGGCCAAAACAACTTCTACAAAAGACCTGAGTGTTTTAAAAGCGGGAACCACTTCTCAACCTGTCTTGCAAAAGAAAGGCGATGATCTTAGAATTGATTGGGGATATTTTTACGTTGCTGCAAAGAAAGATGCAAACACCAAACAATATATTTCATTAAATGATGATGAAGGCATTCAATATTTTTTAGGAGAAACAACAAAAAAGGGAGACCAGGGAAATGGCAGAAGTCTGATGTTGAATACGATTTTGGATTTTGGTTCGGTTTCTTCCACTCTCAAAGAAAAATTTGTAGAGCTGGCGTATGATGAAGAATATGCGGTTCAATTCTTTCATCAAAATTTAAGGCCGTGGTGGAATAAAGATGGAAACAGTTCGATTCAACAGCAATTGGAAATGGCTAATAACCAGTATGCTGATGTTGTAAAAAAGTGTGATGCATTTGATCAGCAACTTTATAATAAAGCCATCATTTCGGGTGGAGAAGAATATGCCAGGCTTTGTGAATTGGCTTACAGGCAAAGCATTGCTGCTCATGCTTTGGTAAAAAGTCCGCAAGGCGAAATTTTGTTTTTATCAAAAGAAAATTTCAGCAACGGTTCCATCAATACAGTTGACGTGACTTATCCTTCAGCGCCACTTTATTTGTTATACAATCCTGAATTTTTGAAAGGAATGCTGAACGGAATTTTTTATTACAGTAAAAGTGGCAAATGGACAAAACCATTTCCTTCGCATGATCTGGGTACTTATCCTTTAGCTAATGGACAAACCTATGGTGAAGATATGCCTGTAGAAGAAGCTGGCAATATGGTTATTCTAACAGGAGCAATTTCAAAGGCAGAAGGCAATGCGAAGTATGCGCAAAAGCATTGGAAAGAACTGACTGATTGGGTCGAATATCTATCGAAAGAAGGTTTGGATCCGGCCAATCAATTGTGTACGGATGATTTTGCCGGCCATCTGGCTCGTAATGCCAATCTATCTGTGAAAGCCATTGTTGCCATTGG
>JBBQWJ010000100.1:0-11057 GCA_038210685.1 Chitinophagales bacterium
GCACAGCAACTTGCTTTCAATGACAAAAATCCGAATATTGAAACAGACCATTTATTGAAAGCTTTGCTTACTGATGAAGATAGTCCTGTAGATTTTTTATTGAAAAAAAATAATGTAAACGTAAATTTTGTTGAAAGCAAAATCGATGAAAGCCTCAAAAAGCTTCCGACACAGGAGTCGGGAGAACCGGCACAGGTTATCAGCCGCGATCTCAATAATGTATTGTTGCGGGCTGCAGCTTCGCTAAAAACTTTTAAGGATGAATTTGTGAGTGTAGAACATTTGCTGCTTGCCATCGTTCAGGGAAATGATAATGCCGCAAAGATTTTGAAGGATGCCGGCCTTACAGAAAAAGGCCTGATAGCAGCCATTAAAGATTTGAAAAAAGGTTCTACTGTTTCTTCACAAACGTCAGAAACACAATTTAACGCGCTCAATAAATATGCTAAAAATTTAAACGAATTAGCCAGGAGTAATAAGCTTGATCCTGTTATCGGTCGTGACGAAGAAATAAGAAGAACGTTGCACATTTTATCAAGAAGAACAAAAAACAACCCAATACTTGTTGGTGAACCCGGTGTTGGTAAAACCGCTATAGTAGAAGGTTTGGCAATAAGGATCATTAGTGGGGACGTGCCGGAAAATTTAAAATCAAAAATAATTTATGCATTGGATATGGGCTTGCTCATTGCCGGTGCAAAATACAAGGGCGAGTTTGAAGAAAGATTAAAATCCGTAATAAAAGAAGTGGGCGATAGTGATGGCGAAATTGTTATGTTCATTGATGAAATACATACATTAGTTGGAGCCGGTGGTGGTGAAGGTGCCATGGATGCGGCTAATATTTTAAAACCAGCTCTTGCGCGAGGTGAGCTAAGAGCCATCGGCGCAACCACTTTAAATGAATATCAAAAATTCTTTGAAAAAGATAAAGCGCTGGAAAGAAGATTTCAAAAAATAATAGTTGATGAACCAAGTGTGGAAGATGCAATCTCTATTTTAAGAGGTTTAAAAGATCGCTATGAAACACACCACCATGTTCGTATAAAAGATGAAGCAATCATCGCTGCGGTTGAATTGTCAAACCGTTATATCACTGATCGTTTTTTACCGGATAAAGCAATTGACCTGATTGATGAAAGTGCTGCAAAACTTAGGCTGGAAATGAATTCTATGCCCGAAGGGCTTGACAATCTTGAACGGCAGATTCGCCAGCTCGAAATAGAAAGAGAAGCAATCAAAAGGGAAAAAGATGAAGCGAAGTTAAAAGAATTGAATACTGAAATTTCTAACCTTTCTGTAGAGCGCGACACCTTTAAAGCCAAATGGCAACAAGAAAAAGAATTAGTAGAAAGAGTTCAGAATGCAAAAGCAGAAATGGAAAACTTAAAAATGGCTGCAGAAAAAGCAGAGCGTGAAGGTGATTACGGAAAAGTAGCTGAAATACGATATGGCAAGCTGCAGACACAGGAAAAGTTAATTGCAGAATACACAGTTGAATTGGAAGAGACCAATGAAAAAAGGTTATTAAAAGAAGAAGTGGATGCTGAAGATATTGCAGAAAGTGTTGCTAAAGCTACCGGCATCCCGGTGAACAAAATGTTGCAAAGTGAAAAAGATAAATTATTAAATCTTGAAGATGAATTGCATAAAAGAGTGATCGGCCAGGATGAAGCCATTGAAGCAGTTGCTGACGCGGTACGCAGAAGCAGTGCAGGTTTGCACGATCCACGCAAACCCATCGGTTCCTTTATTTTTCTTGGCACAACCGGTGTGGGTAAAACGGAATTAGCTAAAGCTTTAGCAGATTATTTATTCGACGATGATAGCATGATGACCCGGATAGACATGAGTGAATACCAGGAAAAACATTCTGTAAGCAGGTTGGTAGGTGCGCCTCCGGGATATGTTGGTTATGAAGAAGGAGGACAACTAACGGAAGCGGTTAGACGCAAACCATACAGCGTAATCCTTTTGGATGAAATTGAAAAAGCGCATCCTGATGTTTTCAATATTTTATTACAGGTACTTGATGATGGACGCCTTACAGATAATAAGGGCCGCATGGTGAATTTTAAAAACACCATCATAATCATGACGAGCAACATGGGAAGTCAGTTGATTCAGACCGCATTTGAAAATGTAAATCCTAAGAATAAAGAAGAAGTGGTAGATAAAACCAGGCGGCAGGTAATGGATCTTTTACGCCAAACCATCAAGCCTGAATTTTTGAACATGATTGATGAAGTGATCATGTTTCAGCCATTGATGATCGATGATATCAGGCAAATTATCAGGATCCAGTTAAATGATCTCAAAGAGCAACTGGCTAAAAGTGGCGTTATCCTTGAGTTTACTGATTACGCGCTTGACTATCTTGCAGAAAATGGTTTTGATCCGCAGTTTGGAGCAAGGCCTTTGAAAAGGCTGATCCAAAAACAGATCGTCAACGAGTTAAGTAAAAAATTGTTGGGTGGAAATATTGATAAAACAAAACCTGTGCTCGTAGATGTATTTGACGGAATGGTAGTTTTCAGGAATGAAGCAATTCCAAAAGATACAGTGACCGTATAAATTCTTCGCTTTAAAATTTAATACACAAAAAAACCGTCTTAAAAAAGTCGGTTTTTTTTGTGCTTAATGCAAGGAGTTTTACACGTAATTATAAGACGTTTCATCAATCGCTGTCCAGCCATTTACATCGAATTTTTAAAAGATTTTTTACCAGGCATTTAAATTAAAAAATCCTTATATAATCGTTATATTTACGAAAAATAGAAATATGAAAAAGTCTTTAATAATTGCATTGTTTTTCTTTATTCTTTGTATTTCCACAAACGCACAGGTAAATATGCCTGCGCCTAGCCCTACGCAAACAATTATCCAAAATTTTGGCCTTGGGAAAATTGAATTAACGTATAGCCGTCCCGGAATTAAAGGCCGGCAGGTTTTTGGTGCAAATTCTGAATTGGTTCCTTTGGGAAAACCTTGGAGAACCGGCGCCAATTCTGCTACCCAAATTCATTTTACAGATAATGTTTCTTTCGGTGGCACAGACCTTGACAGTGGCACGTATGTGATCTATACCATTCCCGGCAAAGACCAATGGGATATAGTTTTGAGCAAAGGAACTGCTTATCCAGGCTCAGAAGGCTTTACAACCAATGATGATCTACTTCATTATAAAGCGGCTGTTGTTTTGCATAAAGAGAAAATTGAAACTTTTACGATGCAATTTACTGACCTGAAAAATGAAAGTTGTAATCTTCATTTAAAATGGGCTAATACTGATGTAAGTATTCCTATCACCACCAATATTAAAGATCGTGTCCGCACTCAAATTGAAGCTGCTTTGCAAGGCGACAAACCTCCTTATTACCAGGCAGCTAATTTTTATTACGACTATGATAAAAATAATGCAAAGGCGCTTGAGTATATAAATAAAGCTACTGAAGAAAGTCCCAAGGCTTACTATATGTTTTTACAAAAAGCAAGAATTCAGAAAGCGATGGGTGATAAAGCAGGCGCACGTGCAACCACCATGAAAACAATTGAACTTGCCAAAGAAGCAGGCAATGCTGATTATGTAAATTTTGGAAATAAGTTATTGCAAGAACTATAAGCTTTTGCTTTTGTAGTAAACGAACAAATAAAGGCAATTTCTATTTTTCATCTTTGATTGCATTCTTCTTAATGCAAAAGCATATATTGCCACTTAAAGAAGAAGATAGAAATATGTTTTTTTAAAGCCGATATCATTTTTTATTTTCTCTTTTTAGAGAAAAAGAACTTCTTCAATAAATAGCCGATAGCAACGCCAATTAAAATCTTTTGAGTAGGGTTTGCGGGTATGAAACGAGTGCATGTTGGTGTGATTTCATATACGCCTTTTGCACTGGCTTTAAACCCTCCTCCTCCACCGGTGCCTTTTGCAACAGGTTCTTCTTCTCCATGAACCGCATCTTTCGCATCATCCTTCTTTTTCTTTTTATTGCGTTTTCCCGAGCCTCCTCCAAACCCGTATGCAATGTGTGCAACAGGAACAATGGTTTTTTCGCCCACACGTATTGGTTCTCCAAATACATTTTTTACAGAAGCGTTTTGCCCCATGCTTGATGCTATTCTTTCAATAAAATTTTCGTTTGCCATAATAATTGATTTAATTTTTCAGAAAATATTTTTCAGAAAAAAGCAAAATAAATCTACAACAAAAGGGGATTTTTGCCTATGCTTCCTGTCAGTCTCCTTCCTGATTTAGATCATAAGCCAAAATAATTGTAAACAGAAAGATTACCGGGACCACAAGTTAAAAATGGTCTGATTACAGGTGATACCAAAAATATATTTTCACAGAAAGTAATGGTGAAGGGTATTAGTAACACTCCCAGACCTGCAAAATCAATCTTTTCAAAATTTAAAAACCGGGGTCGTCGGCACTTGGCCCATAACTTCCCGGGATCGGAATATCCAACAAACGCAAGTAAACACCAAGCTGTGCACGGTGATGTGTTGTTTGGCTATATGCATGTCGAATCGTCTCATATTTTGTCATTGCTTGTAGCAACTGATCGCCGTTCTTTAACGTCCACGTTTTAAGAAGTTCTTCGTCAGTTACTTTTTGTAAGGCAGCAAGCGCTTTTTTTTCTGAACTATCCAAAAGATTCACCAAATCCTCCGTTGTATTAACTTCTGTTGGCTTATAATCACTTGTTGCAAAGTTAATACCATCAGTATTTACAGCCATGTCAACCCATGTTGGTAATTCTGCAATATGGACACAAAGCTGTTTCATCTCCATACTTTTTTTATGCGGTTTCCATTGAAATTTGTCAGGATGTACCAGTTTTAAAAATTTCCTGGTAGTTTTTGCTTCCTGCTCCAGCTCTTTAATTAAAAAAGGAATCACATTCATAGTTGATAAAATTTAAGTATTATTTATTGGCAAAATTTCAATCAAAAATTATTGGCTTAAAGCTTTTAGAAATAATATTCTAAAATTTGATCCGAAATTTCAATCTTTATTTTTTCTCCAAAAGCCTCTTTTTTTCTTATCCGAATAAAGCCCCTGAACTTTATCTACTGATTCTAAAAACTCAGTTTCAAGAAAATTATCCGGAGATTGTGCGGCGGCAGCAATACCTTTTATGATCCTCCAATCAAAATCGGGTGGAAAATATTTTGACTTTCTTAATTCCAATCCAAACATAGCAACCGCGGTAGCAAACCGTAAATCTTTATTCAGCGAATCAAACGAAGTATAATTATCCGGGCAAGGATAAGAAATGACCTTTTCTATAGAATCGTGTGGCACACGATAGTGAATTTCAAAATCACCAATTTTTATTGGTTTACTGGCAACAGAATCCAGAGCCGAAGGAAGAATTTCGAATATCACTGTATTACCAGAGGCAGAGCCAATTTCGCCACCTTCAAGTTCATAGGTTTTTTCAGCAATAATGCTTTTTTTATTATCATATCCAATAAGCCTGTATTCATTTATATAAGCAGAATCGAACTTTACATTGATATAAACGTTGCTTGCAACTGAATACAGCGTTTGTGTAAATTCAGTCACAAGCACTTTTTCTGCTTCTCTCAAATCATCCATGTAAGCAAAATTTCCATTGCCTTTTTTCGACAGCACTTCAATTTTTGAATCTTTATAATTTCCCATTCCAACACCCAGGCAGGTAAGGTACACACCTGATTGTTTCTCGTTTAATATAAGGTCTTCCAGTTCGGCTTCACTGTTTTGTCCCACATTAAAATCACCATCGGTTGCCAAAATGATCCTGTTGTTTCCGCCTTTTATAAACGTTTTTTCGGCAACTTTATAAGCCGTTTTTATGGCAGCTTCACCAGGCGTATCTCCCGAGGCAGATAATGCTTCAATCGATTTTATAATTCTTTGTTTATGCTCGCCGCCGGTAGGTTCCAGCCATATCCCAACGGAACCCCCATAGGTTACGATAGAAACTGTATCCTGTTTCCTCAGGTTTTTCACCAAAAGTTGAAACGCTTGTTTTAACAGCGGCAACCGGTTCGGAAGATCCATGCTACCCGATACATCAATTAGGAAAACCAGGTTGGAAGGAGGAACGTGATCAAGGTTTAATTTTTTGGCTGATAAATTTAAAAACAACAACCGATGGTGTTTGTTCCAAGGACAATCAGAAACATGCGATTCCACGTGGAAAACATTATCATCTTCCGGTTCTTTATAATTAAAATTAAAATAATTGAGCATCTCATCAATGCGTACCGCATCAACGGGCACCTGCGAACCCTGGTTAATAAACCGTCGAACATTACTGTACGAAGCTTTATCTATCCGCATTGAAAATTCCGTATGTGTATTATGATTGGTTTTGATGAAATCATTTTCTGCAAGACTACTATAGCTTTCATTATCGTAATAAGAGATTGGAAAAATATTTCCTTCAGTGCCGGTAGTAAGAGAAATCAATTTTTGTTTAGAGGCCTTCGATCCGAGTGGAATGATCTTTAAAACTATGTGCTGGTATTCGCTGGTTTTAATTCTTATGTTTTGAGAAACATAACCATCAAGGCTAAAAATCAATGAATCAGTTGCATGAGGCGTGGGAATTCCAAAACCGCCCGTGACGCCGCTTGAATAAAGAGAATTGGTTTCGGGCATGTAGATCTTTACATTCTGCAAAGCATCGCCGTTTTCATCACGCACTTCTCCCCGGATATAATTTTGTGCAAACGTTTGTTGCACAAATATAATTGCAACAAATATGGTAACCAGCTTTTTCATGAAAATAGATTTCAGAAAGATAAAGCCTTTTTACAATACAGAGCGGAAACTTTTACCAGCAATTTATATTAATTGGTAAATCTCTTTTATATTTCTTCCGAGGCCGTCATAATCCAAACCATATCCAAGAACAAATTTATCAGGAATTGTGAAACCTAAATAATCTATTTTTATTTCATGCACCGTTGCTGATGGCTTGTGCAACAATGCCGCTATTTTTAAAGATGAAGGATGCTGGTGTTCCAGTGTTGGTAAAAACTGTGACAGCGTTTTTCCGGTATCTACAATATCTTCAACAATAATAATATCGCGATTATAAATTTCCGCATCGAGGCCAATTGCCGTAATTACTTTACCTGTTGATTTCACTCCTTTGTAAGAAGCCAGTTTGATAAAACAAATTTCAGCTTCCACATTTATTTGCTTAAAAAGATCAGCAGCAAAAATAAAAGCACCGTTGAGTATAGCGATAAATAGAGGATTTTTACCTTCATAATCTTTATTGATTTCTGTAGCCAACCTCGCCACCTCCTCTCCTATTTCATTTGCATTGATGTATGGAATAAATTCCTTGTCATGAACTTTTAAACTAGCCATAAATTATTTTGAAATGATGAGTTGCTGCCCTGGTTGCAGGTTATCACTTTTAAGATGATTCCATTTTTTTATATCATCAACGGTTACACTATATTTTTTTGAAATCCCATAAAGGCTTTCCCTGGGCTGAACAGTATATGTAATCGTATTTTGAGAAGAAGTGGATTGCTCATTTTTTACCTGTATATCTTCCGGCTGGTTATCAACTAAGGCAATTTGCTTTAACGCAACCTGTGGCTTCAAAAATATTTTTGTACCGGCAACCATATAATCATTAGCTGTAAGATTATTATAGAGATACAGATTTTCAAGGATCACTCCATATTTTTGTGAGATATCGTACAGCGTTTCATTTGCTTGCGCGATGCAAAAATCCTTCTGCCCTTCTTTTTGTTTTTTTTCTAAAAAAATGTATTGGTCCTTTTGTAAAAGCCCGTCATTATTGAGATCGTTTATCGATAATAATTTTTCAAGGTTGATATTGTGTTGGGTAGCTATTGCCAGCAATGAAGTTCCTTTTGAAACCAGTAAAGCTTTTGAGCCATTGATGGTAAGATTAATCGGCTCACCGGGAACCGGATCTTGTTTTACCACATCCGAAGAAGAGTCATTTTCTTTATCATCCGCATATTGGGCGGCATCAAAATGAGGAACCTCGTTTAGAGCATCATCTGTGTATTGCTCAAGATTATTGTCTTCAATATTTTTAATTAAAATCTGCGGATATTTAGGATTGGTAGCGTAACCTGCTTTTCTCAAACCATAAGCCCACGCTTTATAATCAGAAGGATCAAGATTAAATAAAAAAGCATAACGGCTATTACCTCTCAAAAAATTAGAATGATCGCGGTACGAATCTTCATCTGTTTTGTATTTCCGGAAACATTCGCCGGGCGCATCGTCATCATGACTCACGGTTTCTGCAGTCCATGTGCTTTTACATTTGATGCCGAAATGGTTATTGGATTCTTTAAACAAGTCGCTGTTCCCGTTTTGCGTTTCAAGTAAACCTTGTGCAAGTGTAATAGCAGCCGGAACTCCCATCCTTTTCATTTCCTCTATCGCATAGTCCTTATATTTCTGCACATATTCCTGCGCCGTCATATACTGCGCAGATGCTTTAGAAAAACTTCCGAAAGAAAAAAATAAAATGATCAGGATCCTATTCATCAGTAAACAAACATTTAATTGAAAAACCTATTTTTTTATGATCATCATCAAACCATCTCTCAAGGTGATGATTACCTGTTGCACCCTTTCATCTTTTGCCACATGCTCATTGAATGCATTTATTGCAATCGCATTCTTGCCGCTTATCTTTTCATTCAACACTTCGCCATGAAAAAGAACATTATCAGCTAAAATAACTCCACCCTTTTTTAAGCGCGGCAAAGTTAATTCGTAATAATTGATATAATTGGTTTTATCAGCGTCGATAAAAACCAAATCCCACATTTCATCCAATGTAGGTATGATCTCTAACGCGTTTCCGCGGTGTAAAAGTATCTGATCAGACTGTGAAGATTTTGTAAAATAATTTTGTGCAATGTCAGCGTCTTCATCTCTCAGTTCCAGCGTATGTAGCTGGCCACCCGCCTGCAGTCCTTTTGCAAGGCACAAGGCGCTGTAACCCATAAAAGTGCCTACTTCCAGTATGCGATGTGGTTTGATGATCTTACTAAGCATTTCCAACATTTTTCCCTGCAGCGGGCCGCTAAGCATATTGGAATGCGCATGATGATTTAGAGTAAATTCTTCTATTTCCTTTAAAAGATCATCTGTTGGTTCTGATAAAGCAGTGGCGTAGTCATTTACTTTATCACTTATTACTTCAGGCATATGATAGATTTAAATTTATTTCTTCACTTGTTTTTTTTCTGGACATGATCCATAACCCGATAAAGGTAAGTAGCCCATTTACAATTATCAATTCCTCTGCAAACACATATCCGTTAAATAAAACGGTTGAATACTTGTCGATGAAAAAACATATAGCCGGAGCCAGGATAACAATGTAGGGCGTTGCCTTGTCCATCACCTGCCGTTTTTTGGCAAATAAAGAAAAAGCAAATAAGCCTATCAGCGGGCCATAAGTATAAGTAGCCACTTTAAAGATGGCACTTACAACGGAAGCATCATTTACTGCATTGAATAAAAGTACCACCAACAATATAATAATTGAAAAAGCAATATGAACGAACGTTCGTTTTCGTACCATCGTTTTTTCAAGCTGGTCTTTTCTTTTATCAAAATTTAAAAAATCAATGCAGAAAGAAGTTGTGAGTGCCGTAAGCCCTGAATCAGTGGTGGCAAAGGTTGCAGCGGTTAATCCGAGCATAAAAACAACAGCCGGAACGCCTTTGAAATGATTCAATGCAATTTCAGGAAAAAGATAATCGGTTCGTGGCTGGCCGGTGGCTGCGTCAATCGGAATGGCAATTCCCTCACGATGCGCATAAATGTAAAGCAATGCGCCAACGCTCAGGAAAAATAAATTGATGATCACAAATATGAAAGTAAAACTCAGCATATTTTTCTGCGCATCTTTTAAGTTTTTGCAACTCAGGTTTTTTTGCATCAGGTCCTGGTCGAGGCCGAACATACCAATGGTTACAAAAATGCCACCGAGAAATTGTTTGGTAAAATGAAATTTGCTGGTAACGAAATTATCAGTGAAAAATATTTTGGAATAATGACTGTCCTTCACTGCATGAAAAGCCTGGGTAACATTCATATCAAGACTATTGCAAATAAAATAGATCGAAAGAACAACAGAAGACACTAAAAAAACAGTTTGAAGCGAATCGGTTATGATGATGGTTTTTAATCCGCCACGGAACGTATAACCCCAGATCAGCAATAAACAAATCACAATAGTGAGCCAGAAAGGGACGCCCATTTCATCAAAAATAAACCGTTGCAGAACGATCGCTACGAGATACAACCTGAAAGCAGAACCAATTACTCTTGACACCAAAAAGATAGCGGCTGCCGTTTTATGACTTACCTTTCCCAGCGTTCTTTCAATTACCTCATAAATCGAAATGAGGTGCATTTTATAATATAATGGCAACAAAATATAAGCCACCAAAAAATAACCAACCGCGTTTCCCAACACAAATTGAAAATACCGAAACTGAGAACCGGCAAGGTTTCCCACTTCACCTGGAACCGAAATAAAAGTAACACCACTCAAGGCAGTACCGATCATTCCGAATGCTACCAAATACCATTTCGACGAACGGTTAGCAATAAAGAAAGTGGCATTATCATGTGATTTTTTTGAAGTGAGATAGGAGATAACTATCAGCATTAAAAAATAACCGATGATAAAGGAAAGCAGTACGGAGGGCGACATAATTTGTAGTTGGAAAGATTAAAAATGATTTTGGATTTCTATTTTTTAATTTTGATTTTTTCCGAAAATAAATAAAAATATGTCAATTAAGTCTTTAAGTGTGTTTTGTGGTTCAAAGAATGGAAGCGATCCTTTGTTTGTTGATCATGCAAAAAAAATCGGTTACCTGCTGGCAAAAAATAATATCACCTTAATTTATGGCGGAGGAAATAAAGGAATAATGGGCGCAGTTGCCAATGCGGTTTTGGAAAACGAAGGCAAAGTAATTGGCATCATGCCAAAGTTCCTGGCGGTTCCGGAGCACCAGCATAACGGTCTCAC
>JBBQWJ010000101.1:0-10956 GCA_038210685.1 Chitinophagales bacterium
GGATATTTAACAGGCTTTTATTCTGTTGCCGATTGGATCGTGATCAGTTTATTTTGCGCTGTCTTCGGAACTGTAGGCGACCTGCTGGAAAGTAAGTTAAAACGCCTTGCATCAGTAAAAGACAGTGGTAGTTTAATGCCGGGCCATGGAGGTTTTTTGGATCGTTTTGATTCAATGCTGGTCGCTATTCCTTTTGTATTCGTATATTATGCATTATTTATCGTGTGAATAAAAAAAAGCATGTCTCACCGCCAATTTTTATATTTGTATTTCAAACGTAGTTAATGAACATTCATAAGGAAGGTTATCGAACGATCGCGATTGCAGTATTGATATTCGGTGCCATTAATATTATTTTCTTCTATTTTTTTAGTGCCGGTATGCCTTTCCTGTCTTGGGTGGTTTTTGGTGTAAGCCTTATCATACTTTTATTTATCATTTCATTTTTCAGATCTCCAAAAAGAACTTTTATAGTTGCACACCACCAGGTTATATGTCCTGCAGATGGTAAAGTGGTAGTGATAGAAGAAACTGTTGAATCCGAATATTTTAAAGATAAAAGATTGCAGGTTTCAATTTTTATGAGCCCTGCAAATGTGCATATCAACAGGATTCCAATGTCGGGGGAAGTGGTATATAGCCAGTATCATAAGGGAAAATACATGGTAGCCTGGAATCCTAAATCTTCTACAGAAAATGAGCGCCATTCTGTAGTAATTAAAAGCGACAGTGCAATAATTTTAGTAAAACAAATTGCCGGAGCTATGGCAAAACGCATCGTAAATTATTTAAAAGTTGGTGAAGCCGTTTCACAGGGGAAAGAAATGGGATTTATAAAATTTGGCAGCCGGGTAGATGTTTTGTTACCGGTAGGTACTGAACTAAATGTTGAACTCAATCAAAAGGTGAAAGGCGGCATTACCGTTTTAGCTACTATTGATACCTTGATTCCTGTTGGTGAAGCAGATTTACCAATTGATACTTCTTCCTCGATTTAGAGAATAGTAAACCAACAAAAAGGAAAGATTTTTATTTTTATCCTAACCTACGATTCACTCATGTCATTCAATTATTTAGAAAGTGTAAAAAAATATTTTCATCAGCAAAAGTCGCTGGGTGATAAAACATTTGAGCAACTGAGTGAAGACAATTTATTGTGGCAATACAATGAAAGCAGCAATAGCATTGGAATTATTGTACAACATTTGTGGGGAAACATGCTTTCACGATGGACCAATTTTCTTACTGAAGATGGAGAAAAAGATTGGCGCAACCGCGACACTGAATTTGAAAATGTGATTAAAACCAAAGAGGAATTAATCAAGAAATGGGAAGAAGGATGGGCGTGTGTTTTGAATACATTAGATTCGTTAACAGAAGAAGATCTTTCCAAAACGATTTACATCAGAAAAGAACCGCACAATGCGGGGGACGCAATCAATCGCCAATTGGCACATTATTCCAATCACGTTGGGCAGATTGTTTATTTAGGAAAAATGATATTGGATGAAAATTGGAATTCTTTGTCGATACCAAAAGGAAACTCAAAAGAGTTTAATAAAAAAATGATGGAAGGGAAATGATCGGCTTATAAAATTCGCTCCAGTTCTTTTAAATGGCGGATTGTATAGGTAGGCTGTGTTTTGCAATCTTCATTAACATGGTTCACGAATATTGAATCAATTCCAGCATTTTTTGCGCCCAGAATATCAGCTTCGGGATTGTCTCCAATCATAATACTTTCTTCAGTTTTGCCTTTAGCTTTCTTCAAAGCAAATTCAAATATCTCTTTTTTCGGTTTTACGGAATTAGAAGTTTCTGAAGTAATAATATGAGTAAAATATTTTGAGAGATCAGCGCTGTTTAATTTTGACCGTTGTGTTTTTTCGAAACCATTAGTGATAAGATGTAGTGAATATTTTTTTTCTGTCAGGTATTCCAGGATTTCATAAGTGTAATCAAAAACTCTTTTTTTAGTCGGCAGGCTTTCCAGGAAATATTCGCTCATATCTTTTGCCAATTTTTCATCGGCAATATGAAAATCGAGCAAAGTGCGCCACATCCTGCGCCATTTTAATTCTTCTACGCTAATATATCCTTTTTCGTACCTGCTCCAAAGTATTTTATTATGTTGAAGATAGATAGTGTAAAACTGGTTAAAAGAGCCAATAGCTTTAGCTTCGAGCTTAAAAAAACCGTACAATTCTGTAAGTGATTCTTCAGCATTGGCATTAAAATCCCAAAGCGTATGATCAAGGTCGAAAAAAAGGTGTTTGTATTTCAAATAATCTATATTTAAAAAATGTCGGCTTAAGATTTTAGATTTGCTTAATACCTTAAAACGAAATAAAAAGATGAATATTGTAATAACCGGCGGCAGCAAAGGTATGGGAAAAGCAATGGCTGAAAAATTTGCAGCGGCAACAAATGATATATTTATTTGTTCAAGAAACGAACAAGAGTTAGCTGTAACTGCTGACGAACTGAACCAAAAATACAATATCCCTGTTCAATATTTTTCTGCCGATCTCTCGAAAAAGAATGAGGTTTTAAAATTTGCCAACTGGCTTTTAGATAAAAATATTCAAATTGATATTTTGATCAATAATGCAGGAAATTTTGTTCCGGGAAGTGTTTATAACGAACCCGAAGGTAACCTTGAACAAATGATTGATACAAATTTGTATAGCGCCTATCATTTAACAAGAGCGTTACTTCCGCAAATGATGAAAAATAAATCCGGCCATATTTTTAATATTTGTTCCATTGCTGCTCTAAAGGCATATAATAATGGAGGATCCTACAGCATCAGCAAATTTGCTCTGATGGGTTTTAGTAAAAATTTGCGAGAAGAAATGAAATCCTTTAATATAAAAGTTACGGCCGTCTTTCCCGGCGCAGTGTATACTTCTTCATGGGAAGGTGCAGATGTGAAACCTGAAAGAATTATGGAAGTGGATGATATTGCGGGTATGGTTTATGCCGCTTCCATGCTTTCACCGCAGGCTTGCGTGGAAGACATAGTAATCCGGCCCCTTTTAGGCGATCTACCTTAAAGGATTTTTAACACGCCTTCATTCTATTAACCTTTTTTTAAATTCATTTCCAACTACTTTTGTAACTCATCTTTTGCTGAAGAAATGATACGATTTTTACGATCTGGTTTTAAAATAATTTTCTTTCTGTTCCCGTTTCTTGCAGCGGCTTTTATTTCCAAAACTTCAAATGCGCAGGTAAAGTTTTCTGTGGTTTGCCCCAATAAAAAGATCGGTAAAAATGATGTTTTGGAGATAAAATTTAAAGTTGAAAATGCAAGCAGTGTAGACAACATCACTCCACCTTCTTTTAATAATTTTACTATTGTTTCCGGGCCTAACCAGGAAAGAAGCGAATCAAATATAAATGGAAAAGTAAGTCAGTACGTAGCACTCAGTTATTCATTAGCCCCAACAGCAACAGGAAAATTTACTATTGGTTCAGCTACCGCCATTGCAGATGGGCAACAATTGAAGACAGATCCTATCACTATACAGGTGGTTAACGGCTCAGTGGTACAATCACAGCCAAACAACCAACAGCAAAATTTATCACCTTTTTCTAATTTAAATCTTGATTTTCCACCTGCTCCTGTTACTCACCAGTTTGATGATTATATTTTAAAACCGGGAGAAAATGTGACAGAAAAGACGGCAAAAAATCTTTTTATAAAACTAAATGTCAATAAAAATAGCTGCTATGTTGGCGAACCTATTGTAGCTACCTACGAGCTTTATACGAGGCTTCCGTCAGAAACTACTATTACAGACGCGCCATCTTTTAATGGATTTTCGGTAAACGATCTGGATATAAATAGTAATTCAACCCTTGAAAAGTACAACGGACGTAAGTACAATGTGTATACGATCCGCAAAGTAGAATTGTATCCTTTGCAATCCGGCGATATTACTCTTGGTTCGATGACTGCCAGCAACAAAGTAACTTTTGTGAAATCGCAATATTTAAATCAGCAGGATAATACCGGCCTTTTTGATATGTTTCAGAATTTTGGTCAGGGCGCAATTCCTTCTGAAGGACTGTTTGAAAAAAATGTGACTTTAAAATCTACTCCGGAAGTAATTACTGTGAAAGCTTTGCCAGCTCAAAATAAACCGGAAGATTTTCGCGGCGCTGTTGGAGATTTTTCTATCTCTGCTTCTTTGGAAAAAGATAAGTTTACTACAGATGATGCCGGAACTTTAAAACTTACCGTAACCGGAAAAGGAAATATTCAGTTGATAAATGCGCCGACAATAAACTGGCCAAAAGGAATAGATGGATATGATGCAAAGGTGAAAGACAATGTTGACCGAAAGCAAGTGCCAATGCAGGGAAGTAAAATATTTTCTTATCCTTTTACAGTTTCGAAAGCAGGAAATTATACGATTGATTCTATTGCATTTTCTTATTTTGATCCTGCTACTTCAACCTACAAAACTTTGCGTACGCCTCCATTGGAAGTGAGTGTGGCAAAAGGGAAAGGTGTTCCAGGCAGTTCATTAGCAAGTTCGTCAAACGCTTCAAAAACAAACGATTTATTCTCAAACAGAACTGAGTTAATTGCAGGTATTGTATTGGTTGCAGGAATTATTTTAGTGATCATTTTTGTAGGATTCAAAAGAAATAAAAATAAAAATGATCTGGAAAAAGATATCAAAGTGGATGATCTGAAGAATGAAGCAAAAAGTACTACTGCTGAAAAAGAGAAGAAAATATTTGTTATCCCTGAAAACCCTTTAATAGCAGCGCATGAAAAACTAGTGATGCAGGATAGCGCCGGGTTTTATCATACTTTGGACGCCTCTCTAAAAAAATACCTGGCAGCTAAATTTAAAGTGCCTGCCAATGAATTATCTAGAAAAAGATTGAATGAAGAGTTGGATAAATGCAATGTGAGCCTTGGCACATCGTTGATGGTTACTTCCCTGATGGATGATGTGGAACTAAATTTATATGCGCCGTCTTCTAATGTAAATCAGCTTAATGGCGTTTTTGAAAAAGCTTCGGAAGTCGTGTCGCTACTTGACAAGCAGGTTTGTTAAACTAAATTTGTTGAACAATTCTCTTTGCAGTAAACGAACAAATATTGAAGAATCTGGTTTGCTGAGGCCATTAAAAGAACGCCTAATTTGTCTTTGTAAATTTGTATCCGATTCCTCTTACAGAATGGAAGAATTTAGGATTGCGGCTATCTTCTTCAAAATATTTTCTGAAGTTTAAAATGAAGTTGTCAACGGTGCGCGTGGTTGGATAAACATTGTATCCCCAAACTGATTGTAAAATTTTTTCGCGGGTTACTACTTCGTTTTTATTTTCGATAAGTAGTTTTAAAAGCATCGCTTCTTTTTTAGTAAGCGCAACCAACTCTCCTGATTTTGTGGTGCATTCGAGTGATTTAAAATTGATTAGATTTTTACCGAAAGTAAATTGTTCAGCCACGGGTTCTTTAGCAGAAATCTTTTGGCTTTTATTGATAAGAATTCTTACCCTTAATAAAAGTTCTTCCAGGCTGAAGGGTTTGGTTACATAATCGTCCGCTCCTTTTTTCAATCCTAAAATACGGTCTTTACTTTGGCTTTTTGCACTCAGCATTAAAATAGGCATTTCGGTATTGCTTAATCTTATATTTTCGCAAACCGATATTCCATCTATCTCCGGAAGCATCACATCCAATACCACGAGATCAAAATATTCGTTTTGAACTGCTTTAAGCGCTTCCTCGCCATCATAAGCCGAAGTAACCTCATAGCCTTCCATCTCAAAATTTAATTTCAATGCATCCTGCAAATTTTCTTCATCCTCCACCAATAAAATCGAAAGTTTTTTTCCTTGCATAAAATTAGTTTCGTTATGTTTTTTTAGAATCCCTTATCTGAATTTCAAAGATACTTCCACGAGGCTTATTGCTTTTCATACTTATGCTTCCATAATGTTTTTTTGCAATTTCCCTTGTAAGATAAAGCCCCAAGCCCGTACCTTTTGTGTTCTTGCCCGCGCCTCTAAAATATTTTTCAAAAATTTTTTCCTTCTCTCCGGCCGCTACTCCAATACCCTGGTCTATCACCCGCAGCTTTATCTTTTTGTTGTCTTTTATTACTTTCACCAAAACTACATCGTCTTTTCCTGAATATTTAATAGCATTGTCTAAAAGATTGTTAATGGCGAGTTGCAATAAAAGTTTGTCACCGGTGATAAAAATGTCATTTTCAACATCAATTTCAATTTTCCTTTCGGGGAAACGGAGAATAAAATCTTCAGCACAATCACTTGCAAGCGCGGAAAAATCAATTTTTTCATCAGTAAGTGGAGATCCGCCGGAATCTAATTGGCTCATGAAAAGCATATTATTACACAAAGTGTTCAGCCGGTTTGCCTCCTGGATAGTACTTCTTATAAGTTTTTGCTGTTGCCCGGGCTCGAGTTTACGCAGTTGCATCGTTTCCAGGTTTAGCTTTGTAACTGCAATGGGGGTTTTTAGTTCATGGCTGATGGCCATCATAAAGTTTCTTTGTTGCTCCGATTGAACGAGTTGTCTTTTAATGATACGAAAAACATAAACTGCACCAGCGAGGATCATTAATAAGAACGTGATTCCCTCGCCCATGTATTGAGCGGTTTTTCTTTTTTCCGCGCTTTCAATTCTATTCACTTTTTGAATAAAAAAAGTGTCATGTACACTAACAGCATGTAACCTTAATTGTGCCAGTTCCTGGTTTTGGTCATTAAGATCCATGAACCAAAAAATAAGCGCAGCCAAAATATAAGCAAGTAAAAACCAGTAGAAGATAAAGATGATTCGAAGCGGCCTTATTTTATATTTATTTTTTGGAATTATATAAGGCATTTTTTCAAATTTTGAAAATACAATTACGCAGATAAATGACAAATAGCAAAACGGGAACTTACATCTTTACTTTCTCAACCCTTACTCCAACGTTCAAAATATTTTTCAACGGACTTTCACGCATGATCTGTCCAATTGAAAATGTATAATCTCCGGCGGTTTTAAAAGAAAAGGGCGCTGCTGAAATACTTTTTCTTACCTCATAGATATCATCCATTCCAGTTCCCTCCCATCCTTTTGCATCATTAGCCAATACAAGGTTTACATTTTGATAACTAAAAGAATCTGACGGCGTTTTCAATCCTATCCTTAACCAGATGTTGTTGTATTTATAAAGATCGGTATGACGTAAAATTACATACACATTGTATAGCGAAGTTGTGTCATTAATATGAAAAGTGAATTGTGGAACATTTGTATAAAGCCACTCTTGTGAAGGTATAGTGGCTTGTTTTTCGTAAAGATCAATTTTGATACAGGACGCAAAAATTAAGGAGACAAATGATATTACAAAGAATTTTTTCAAATTGTGTTTTTTACAAAAATAGATTGTTTTCACTGTCGTTTAAAAAGAACGGTTAAAGAATATTGAAAGTTTGTTCTTTCATTTTTTCCAACTCATCCTTCATGAGTACCACGCATCTTTGGATTTCTGAATCATACGCTTTTGAGCCGGTCGTATTAATTTCCCTCCCGATTTCCTGAACTACAAAAGCCAGTTTTTTACCTTTTGCTTCTTCATCACCGTCGAGAATTGAAGTAAAATATTCACAATGATTTTTTAGCCTTACTTGTTCTTCCCTGATATCTATTTTTTCAATGTAATAAATCAGTTCCTGCTCCAGCCTGTTTGAATCATAATTTTCTTTCCCTACATTTTCTTCAAGATTTTCTATTAATTCATTCTTCATTTTTTTCCTTCTCTTCGGTTCCAATTTCAGAATTTCATCTTCCTGTATTTTAATATTTTTTATCCTCAGGCGCAATTCTTTTTCCAGGGATTTTCCTTCTTCAATCCGGTGAGTATTTAATTCAAGTAACGCTTCTTCAATTACTTCTTTTAAATTTTTCCAATCTGCTTCATCCAATACTTCGTTACTGGGTGTTACCACTTCCGGCAATCTTAGCAACGCCGCTAAAACTGAATTGGTATCTATGGATAATTCTACTGCAAGAGTTTCTATTTGGTTGTAATAAGCTTTTATAAGATCAGTATTTATAACAACCGGTTTGGTTGCGCCGTTTTGCTTTACCACTATCAGGCATTCAACGGTACCGCGCAACAAACTTTCCTGAATCAAACTCCTTATATCAAACTCGAATGGTTTTATGAGTGGTGGAATTTTCATATTTACATCAAACTGCTTTCCATTCAGGGATTTTATTTCTACCAGGTATGTTTTATCTCCTTTTGTTTGTTCTGCTCTTCCAAAGCCAGTCATTGATCTTACCATTGTAATTTATCTTTTTTTATTTTCAGCAAGTTATACAATTCTTGTTTAGGTAGGTCTTTCATTTCGCCGGGATGCAAATTTTCCAAAGTAATTTCTTCGATACTGTAACGTATGAGTCTTAAAGTGGGGTAACCAACCGCGGCCGTCATTTTTCTAACCTGCCTGTTTTTTCCTTCTGTTAAAATTATTTTTATCCAGCTATCAGGGACTGTTTTTCTAAAACGGATCGGTGGATTTCTTGTATTTACCTGCGGCGGTTGTAAAAACTTTTTCACTATACATTTTTTAGTCCGATACATTTTTCCGTTCAAATTTATTTCAACACCTTGTTCCAGCAAATCAATTTGTTCTTTTAAAATGTCACCTTCCCCCTGCACCCAATATTCTCTTTCATGTTTGTTTAACGGATTCAATAAATAATTGTTCAACTTTTTATCATCGGTTAAAATTAGTAAGCCTTCGCTATCATAGTCTAAACGCCCGACAGGATAGACATTGGAAGGAACATCAAAAAAATCTTTCAAAGTTTTTTTATCATCCACAGAAGAAAATTGTGAAAGAACATTGAAAGGTTTATGAACAACAAAGTATTTATTCAAAAGGATTTTGTTTGGAAAATTTAGAAAAAATTTTTAAAAGAACAGGGGCAAAAATAATAAAGCCCGCCAAGAAAATGAACGGGCTTTGTTATATTGATGGGTTAGTAAGTACAGGAAATAAATTTCCTTACACAATATTAAAAATAAATTTTGCTTTATGAAAAAATATTTACGATTTTTTTATCAACATTTTAAAATCTCATGTGGATAAGCACACAAAAAATTATTTAAAATTCACTTTTAGTTTCTTTAAAATTTTTTTTAATCATCCTGTTGAAGCAATTTAAAATTGGTGAGGTTCATCGCTTTGCAAACTTTACCTTTGAAACTTAATTTTATAGTATGCAATTTCCTTCACCTGTTTCTGTTTCCTGGATTGCCAATTTTATCAATGCAAAAATTTTAGGCGATGAAAATTCTTTTGCTTCGGGCATAAACGAAATACACAAAGTAAAAAACGGAGATGTAGTTTTTGTGGATCATCCCAAGTATTATGATACTTGCTTGAATAGTGCCGCCACGTGCATTATTATTAATGCTGAAAGGGAAGTGCCTGAAGGAAAAACGTTGTTTGTTGTTGCTGATCCTTTTGAATCATACCTTAAAATTGTCGATCATTTTAAACCCTTTGTTGCCTCCGACAAAATGATAAGTGATACTGCTGAAGTAGGGAAAGATTCAGTTATTATGCCAAATGTTTTCCTGGGCAATAATGTGGTGATAGGCGATGGTTGTATTATTCATCCTAACGTAATTATTTATGACGATTGCATTATTGGTAATCATGTTGAAATACATTCAGGAACAATTGTAGGAAGCGACGCATTTTATTTTAACACAAAAAAGAACCGGGAACATTGGTACAAAAAAATGCAAAGTTGCGGAGTCGTTGAAATTAAAGATCATGTTGAAATAGGCGCCAATTGTACAATTGATCGTGGCGTAAGCGATTCAACTATTATAGGAAGCGGAACAAAAATGGATAATCTTATTCATATAGGGCATGATGTGGTAATAGGAAAAAATTGTTTAATTGCCGCACAAGTGGGTATTGCCGGAGGAACGATTTTAGGTAACGGTGTAACGCTTTGGGGACAAGTTGGTGTTAATAAAACAATCTCTATTGGTGATAACGCAATTGTGATGGGACAAGGTGGAGTTACTTCAAGTATTGAAGCAAATAAAACATATTGGGGAACACCAATCCAGGAATTTTATAGTAAAAGAAAAGAGTTGGTTATGATAAAAAGGCTGCCGGAAATTTGGGAAAAAATAAAATCATTAGGGGATCAAAATAAATCCTCTGAAAAATGATTTCTTAATCTTCTCAAAATAAAAATCAATAGAATTTATTCGTTTACTGGAGTTCTTCTTCCGGTTTATAATTATACGGAAGCATGTCGCCTATTTTTTTATAACCAAGATAGCCATTGGTTATAAGATCTTCCTGGTCATAGAAATAGCCGTTCTCATCAATAAAAAATTTTTCGCCCTTGGGAAAAATTAAGGTTGATAATTGAAAAGTTTTCTTAGCTGTGGAATCCATATTCGTATAAGTTTTTTCGGGATCCGCATTCTTGTAGATCAATGCTACCTCACTCTGATTGGGATAAAATTCAACTGTTTTTGTGCTGTCGTCTTTATTATAATTTAAAGCTCCATAAACATTTCCAAGTTTGATCGGGTAATCTTCCCCATTATTATTTACAATAAATTGAATCTCAAATCCATTCTCTTCTAAAGTCTGTGAATAGAGGCTTCGCATGAATTGAAGTAAGGAACCTTTATAAGCAATGGCCCGGTTTGCTTCCCACATTTTTTGTTGATCCGGCGTTCCTGTCATTTCTGTAAACAAAGGATAACCAATAAATAAATTGGTTTCCGAATTGTAGTTGTTGGTAAAAGAATCTATCGCAAATTTTAAAGTATATCCCAATGCAAAATTGTCAACCACCAAAGGTTCTTTTGCCAAAACTTTTAATGAATTTCTTCTTTTATTAAAATAAAAATGAAGCACTTCAGG
>JBBQWJ010000102.1:0-10746 GCA_038210685.1 Chitinophagales bacterium
TCTACTTCTGATCAGTCAGGAAATATGTTGGCCGGAAATTTATCGGCTTCCGTTTACCGGCTTGATGAACTGCATCAACCACAGCAGGAAAATATTTTTACTTATTTATGGTTGTCTTCCGATTTGAAAGGATATGTAGAAGATCCTGATTATTATTTTAAAAATGATAATGCAACTGCCAATGAAGCGCTGGACAATCTTTTGCTAACGCAAGGCTGGCGCACATTTGACTGGAATCAAATTGTTGATCAGCCTTCTTCCTTTAAATATATTCCTGAAAACTTTGGTCATATTATAACGGGAAAAGTTACCAACGAAGTAACAGGGCAACCTGCTCCCAATGTGCTAGTATATCTTTCAGTTCCCGGAAGGCGTGTGCAATTGTACGGGGCTTTAAGCAATGCAGAAGGGCTGGTGCATTTTGATATGCAGGATTTTTATGGCGCAAGCCAGATCGTGTTACAAACTAATTCTACCAGAGACAGCATTTATCATTTACAGATCTTTACCCCCTTTTCAGATGAGTTTTCTGATGCAAACATTCCACATTTAGCTATTTCAGAAAATAACAGGGAAAGCCTGGAAGCAGACAACCTTAAGATGGAAGTTAGCAATGCATATCATGCAAATGATTTACAAAAACTAAAACCTTTGAATATTGATACGCTGCCTTTTTATCAACATCCTTACAAAACGTATTTACTCGACAACTACACCCGTTTTACCACGATGGAAGAAGTAATGCGCGAGTATGTACTGGAGGTAAATGTTATTAGAAAGGAAAAACATTATCACTTCAATACATTTAATGCGCCTGGCTATGCATTACTCAATATGCAACCATCGCAAAGAATCTTTGAAAAAGATCCGCTGATATTACTGGATGGAGTACCGGTTTTTGATGTAGATAAAATTATAGCTTATGATCCGCTGAAAGTGCAGAAGATGGATATAGTAGCTTCAAAGTACATCTGGGGGCCAATCGTGGCTAACGGAATTGTAAGTTACACCACTTATAAAGGAGATTTACCAGGTTATTCACTCAATCCACATGATGTCATTTTAGATTATGACGGGCTTCAACAACAAAGAATATTTTATTCTCCTGATTATTCAAATGAAAAAGCAATGCAAAGCCGTTTACCCGATTTCCGGGAGGTATTGTATTGGTCTCCGGATGTAAATACTGATGCTCAAGGCAAGGGACACATTTCATTCTATACCGGTGATGTAGCCGGAAAATACATGGTGAACCTACAAGGTATTTCTGGCAACGGTGAGGCAGGCAATAGCAGCTTTATTTTAGATGTGGAGAAATAAAAATTTTATTTTTTTGGTACCTGCAGCAACTAAAGTGCATTGAATAAAATTTCTCCGCCAACTATCGCAGATTGAATATTGATGTCGTCATCAAAAATTACTATGTCGGCATCTTTTCCTGCAGCAATTGATCCTTTTTGTTTTTCAACTTTCATAATGCGGGCTGGGGTTAATGTCATCATCCTTACTGCTTCAACCAAGTCGATTTTTGCAATTTGAGTCATGGTTCTTACCAGCCTGTCGGTTGTAGCCACGCTTCCTGCAAATGAAGTGCGGTCAGGCAACTTGGCTACTCCGTCTTCAATAATTACTTTCAAACCATCCTTTTTTGATCCGAGAATGCTTTCTCCTGTTAGCTGGCAGGCGGCTCTCATGGCATCTGTTATCAAGGCTATTCTGTCGGGCCCTTTTATTTTATAAATGAGTTGTAATAACGGAGCAGGCAAATGAACGCCGTCTGCAATTATTTCTACATCAATAGCATCCATCAGGTAAACACTTTCTATTACACCCGCATACCTATAGGCATTCCGTCGCGTAACTCCCGACATGGCAGAATAAAAATGAGTGGCAAGTGTATACCCATTTTCAAAAGCTTTAACCACCTCTTCATAAATCGCATCTGTGTGAGCAATTGCCGGTAAAATATCATGTTCCCTGAGATAGTTTCCAAATTCAAGAGCGCCCTCAAGTTCGGGCGCGGCGCTCCATCGAACGATAATATCGCCGGCCTTTTTAATGATCTCATTATATTCTTTCTTGTCAGGTTTACGGATGTAGCGTTCATCCTGCGCGCCTTTTTGGCTCATCGCAAAATACGGTCCTTCAATATGCATTCCTAAAAATTGAGCGCCCCTTTTATTTTGCGTGTATGCTTGCCTGTAAACTGAAAGAGTGTGAAGCAAATCTTCCTTTTCTGCTGTAAGTGTAGTAGGAACCATGGCGGTAGTTCCATGTAGCAAATGGGTTTCGGCAATGGTAAGAAAATCTTTGACGGTGCCGTCCATAAAATCACTTCCGCCGCCGCCATGAATGTGAATATCAATAAAGCCGGGAGAAATATAATTTCCTTTTGCATCAAGCGTAATATCTGCTTCTGAACTTATCTTTTTATCACTGATCTCTTTGATAATACCATCAGAAATAAGAACGCTCGCATTATCAATTATTCTTTGTGAAGTGATAAGCCGGCCATTAATTATTTTTAGATTTTTTCCCATATCATTTTACTCCTTTCAACTTAATCGCCCCAGGAAATATAGCTTTCTTTGTTTATTAATAATGAGGCGGATAAATCATCAAAATACAAATAACAATCAGGGTGTTTTTGTAAAATACTTGCAGGATGCAAATTGCTTACTTCGCCTTCCAGTATATGTTTTACGGCTTCTGCTTTTCTTGTTCCGGGAACGGTACATACAATATGTTTCGATAACATGATTTGATTTACCGACATACTTATTGCCTGTTTCGGAACTTCATCAATTGAGTAGAACCAACCTTCATTCACCTGCTGCTGCCTGCATTTTTCATCAAGATTAACAACAAGGTAAGGCTCGTGGGTTTCAAAATTGGCAGGCGGATCATTAAAAGCCAAATGCCCGTTTTCTCCAATACCAACGAGGGCTACATCTACCGGCGATTGATGAATCAATCGTCCAAGGCGCTCACATTCATGTTGCGCATGTGCTTCACCGTTAATAAAGTTTACAGCCTTTAGTTGCGGCACTTTCTCCACATACCTTTCCTTTAAATATTTTCTAAAACTTGCCTTGTGTGAAACAGGAAGGCCGATGTATTCATCTAAATGGAACATCGTAACCTTATCCCACTCAATTCCTTCTTCATTCGTTAATTGATGTAACGTTTCAAACTGGCTGGAACCGGTGGCAAGGATAATGGTTGCGCTGCCTTTTGATCGAATGGCTTTGCGAATAAAAAATGCAGCCTTTTTACCTGCTTCAACGCCTGCGTCTTTTGGATCTTTCCTGATACTGATGAACATTCACTCTGTTTTTTGAAATTTAAAGTTACAAATTAAGAACTTTTAAAAATTAATACGCTGGTTGAGCTGTAAACGAACAAATTTTCCTGATTTTTATTTTGATAGGCTTTGAGTAACTCCTTTTCTTGGCGCAGGTATCTTACGCTAATTTATTCATTATAACCTCACGTTAAAAAGGGGAGTGGTTGACGACTGTTTTTCTGAAAGCACGATTAAGAAGTAGGGTAGACACATGTGACTTCCAGCCTGTTATTATCCGGATCGAGCGTTTCAAATTCATAATATCCATCTCCCGTTCTTCTTGGCGCAGTTAATATCTTCCATCCATCTGAGGATAATTGCTTTGCCTTAGAATCAACCTCTTCAATTGTATCAACCCCAAAGGCTAAATGAATTATTCCTGAGTGTTGGTTTTGAATGGTATCATTCCTGTTTTTGGGAATACCTGGCATCATCATCAATTCAAGTCTTGCACCGGATGCGAAGGTTAGAAAATAACTTTGAAAACCTTTGGATTGATTGGTATACTTTTCATTTGGAACTGCTCCGAAATACTTAATATAATATTCTTTCAGCGATTCGAGATTTTGAGTCCATATGGCTACATGTTCAAGAGTCATTTCAAATAAGAGCTAAATTGTAGTTTACAGTTCCGGCCAATTCAAAAATATGCGAATGATTTTTCATCACAAAATAGTTTAATAATTTACCAGATTTCAAAATAAATCGCTTATGAAAAATCAGGTTTTACAATCGTTTTAAAATTGTACCAATCCGGTAAACCAACAAATTTACCCGATTTTTATTTTGATAGGTGAGTCTCCTTCCATGGCCTATATACGCAAATTATTAAAAAACAAATCTTCCTCCCAGGGATACTTGTGTAAATATTTCCGTAATTGTGTCAAGTCCCTCGGTATAGGTATAGGTTCCAATTCCATTGAATTCGATTGCAATTGCATGCAGCCCGGCAGGGAATGTATAACCAATCCTGATTACCACAAATCTTCTACAGGAATTTGTACTGAACATTTCAAAGTTGTTTACAGGAATTATGATAATGCAAATTATGAAGTGCTGAATCCAGACGTTGGGGAGGATCTGACAGGGCTTTATGCTTCTTTTGCTGCCACATATAATTTTCATAAGAGAAAACAGAATATGTTTATCATGCTTCGCTTACAAAGCATTTCTTCTGCAGCCAAGCCTGACTAGTATACCTTGTCTTACACCAAAACAGCGCCTTTGCAACTCACTTATTTTACCTGCTGTTGATCATTTAATATTGTGATATAACGTTAAAGGTTATACGCAATAATTTGGGTTAAAAGAATAAAAGCCTTTTAATCATTCAATCCCTTTCCTTCTAGAATTTGTTGCATACATTTTTCAATTCTTGACTCACGGGTTTTGGATTGTTTAGGTTGAGAAAAATGAAAAAGATACGCTCTTTGCCGGCCGGGAGTTAATGCATTAAAAGCAGTTTTCAACGCATTATTTTTATCTAATTTATTTTGAAATTCTTCAGGAATAGGATAATCTTTAATCTTTTTTAATTTTACTTTCAAACCGGCTTTTTCTACTTCTATCGCTTCGTAAATGTAGGCTTTCAGTGCTTTTTCCAATTTCATAATTTCTTTCACATTTGTAAAACGAACCTGCCGCGCGGATTGTACATTTTCGGTTTGTTGGATCAGTATATTATTGTTGTCATGTAGTAAAGCTCCTTTGAAAAACAGGAGTGCACAGTATTCTTTAAACCCATGTATCAATACGATATTTTTTTTCTCGAATGTGTAACAAGGATGGCCCCACTTTAATTCTTCGGCAAATCCGCATCCAAGAATAATTAATCTTAATTCCTCATATTCTTTCTTCCACTTCGTGTCTTTGTCAAAAAAGAAATCAACTTTAGGATTCATGCTTTTCATTTACTAAAATTAATTGAAATAATTTTTTCTGATAGTTGTTTTTATGTAACGCAGATTCAACTGGTAAGTGCAACAGTTAATTAATCAGGTTTAAAATTAGCCATAAAAATTTGAAGAGGGTTTTTAAATCCCAATAATTTTCTTGGCCTTAAGTTTAGTTTATTAGTGATGTTTACGAAGTATTGAATATCATAATTAAAATAACTAAAAGGGAAAACAAACCATTCTTTTTCATGTCAAATGATTTTTAAGAAAAGCTGAATGGGACAAATATTAGTTTAATAAAATTAGAATCAACATAGGGTACGTCGAAATCATTTATGCTTATCGTTATGAAATAAATACCCGATTTTTAAACCGAAATATTTGTTCTTAACGGTTCCCATCTCGCTACTGTTACCGTTTTGGATGTTGCTTAATCCTAAATTATAATTTAAAGAGAACAAAAATCCATTCCCAAATTTATAACCGGCCAACGCATTTACTCCAAAATCAATTGGTTTAACTTCATCATCGCGCGATCCGAATTTTACTTTTGTGTTTTCTGAATTTTGAGAATCGCTGTATTTTTCTTTCCCCGAAAGTCCGTAGGCAATTGAAGGGCCTGCACCAATATAAAATCCACGGTCTTTTTGAGTTTTATACACAATGTTCAAAGGAATTTCCAGGTAGTTATAGGTAGAAATATCTTTAACTTCACCCTGCTCCGATTTTGCGCCTTTTTGTACAAAATTTAATGCAGGTTGAAAACTTAGATTGTTACTCAGGGAGGCATCTACGAACAGTCCTGCTGTTATTCCCGTTTTATATTTAGGAGAAATGGTGATTCCACTTAATTTCGCAGTCACTGTTGAATACGTTCCACCGAGAGTAAATCCGACATTTGTTTGAGCCGTTGAGGCAATTGATACCAAGAGAATCATTGATACCAGGGAAAAGGAATTTAGTTTCATTTTGATTTGTTTATTTATTGGTTTAAAAAAGATTAAAAAAGTTCATTGCAAAGTCAGCGCAATAAGTTCATTTACAAAATCCCTGAAAACGTCTTTCAGTCCGCTTTCAGCATCCGTTCCATAATTGACAAAGAAAATATGTGTAACCCCTTTTTGAGGAAAATAAAACAGGTTGGCAGAGTATCCAAGATCGCGTCCTTTGTGGCCGATGGCATACTCTCCATCAGTCTGGATGTATGATTTCTGCAAGCCATATCCATAATAATTAGTGTCATCCTTTTTGCCATAAGTCTGCATTATGCTAAGAGAAGATGGTTTCAATAATGTTTTTTGAATGAATAATGCATTCTCAAATTTCAGGAGGTCAAACAGGTTACTATAGATGCCACCATAACCGTTTCCACTTCCTGTAACAAGATTGGAAACATTCACAATCGTGTTGTTATTATATAAATCATAATACCCCTGGGCTACCGAATTGGGAAGTTTGTCATAAGGCTGGTAATAAGTATTGGTCAATCCCAGAGGATTTAAAATACATTGTTTCAGGAGGTCAGCATGCTTTTTACCTGTCTGTGCTTCTAATATCATGGTTACGATTATGAAATTTGTATTAGAATAGACTGCCGTATCACCGGGAGCAAAATCAGGGTTTTTGTTATAAATAAATTCCAGCAATTCCTCCGGTTTCCATTTCTTGTTTGGATTATTAAGAACAGCGAGATAGAATTTATCTTCTTCAATCAGGTCTGGCAAACCGGTTTCGTGATTCAAACATTGACCCAGTGTTATTTCATTACCATTGGGAAGTTTGTCTGTAATTCTTGAAGGAAGCCATTGATTCACCTTTTTGTAAAGAGCATTATAGCCCATGCCTGTGTTTACAGAATCTTCCATCATCCTGAACACAAGCGTTCCCATAAATAATTTAGTAATGCTTGCTACTTTAGAAATAGTTCCCGGCACAAAATCAATATCATTTCCAATATCTGCTTTACCTGTTGCGCCTATCCATGTCCCGTGACTATCATTTACCAAAAGTGAAATTCCCGGTAAACCGAGTTTTCTGTATTTCTCTATGAGCTCCCTGAAAGCAGCATCTTTTGGATGTTTGCTACTGGAATCTGTCCAGGGTATATCGGGCCCAATAGCTCTTGTTTCTAAGATCTGCGCTTTTTTACAACCCACAACTATCACAAACATTGCTGAAAGGAGAATAAAATAAGGTTTCATGTTAATTTATTTTTTTGATTAAATTTTTTTAACGGGCAAATGCATACCTATCATAAAACTGTTGTAGGGCAGGAGCGGCACATAAGATTTTACAAAAGGAAATTGTATGCGTTGCTGATAATTAGTGAATAGAATAACAGGACCGGATGCAGTAGATTTCAACCGGTACTCTAATCCTATTCCAAATGTGACTATTGCCTGCATGCGACCTACGCCTTTATTGTTTTTATATTCGCCGTTGCTATTGAGTTTAAATTTTTCGGTGGCAGGAATGGAATGCATATAACCGGCACCCACCGATGTTTTTATTGATACACCGCCGGCAATTGCATGGTTGTATCCAAAATCAAGGTATAAGGGAATACCATATTGCACGTACCTGTGATAAAATAAACCGAACTTCAGTTCGAGAAACCAATAGCTTCTGGACTTTTGCCATACATCTTTGCCATACCCCAATTCCATTCCCGGATGCAATACACCTTCAAAGAGGCCGGAAAATTTTCCAAAAGGCATCGCATTTTGAGTGTTATAAACTGATGCGGAAACATAAGTGGATTGTTGTGCTGCCGCTGATAAACTAATGAATACGGGCAACAAAATGTAGATTAATCTTTTCATGGTTTTAATTTTTTTAATATTGTTTTTCAGAAAGATGGTTTTTGTAATACAAAGCGATGATACACGAGCAAAAAAGTTTTCAAGTCTTCATGAATTTTAGAGCCTTTAACTCCGGCAAATTCTCTGAAAGCGTTAATAAGCCACTTGGGTATATTTTCTGAAATGCGACGTTGCTTCATAGGCTCTTCTAACTCGATGGCGCGGATAACATTTTCAGTTATATCATTCTGTAGTTGTAAGTGCATCCCTGTATCAAGTAAATATCTTTTTAAAGATTGCATACCATTGGGACTTCGCATATCTGTACACAAAAAATAACCGCCGGGCCTTAGAACTCTTTTTACTTCATTTAAAAAAGCAGGTACACTTCCGTATGCGTGGCATGATTCCACATTAAAAATTACATCAAAGCTTTCATCATCAAAAGGGAGGGTTTCAGCATTGCCCTGTACAAATTGTAACCCTTCTGAAGCAAAATTTTTATTTGCAAGTTGAACCGCGTTGTGAGCGATATCTAGTCCTGTAACCTTATTTGGCTTCAGGTATTCATAGACATATTTTGCACCCCCGCCCCGGCCACTTCCCACTTCCAACATTTCTGTGCCGGTTAAATCAAGTATTGAAAGGAGGTAGTGGTACAATTGTAATGAGTACCGGTTTATTTCATCTTTGCTCTTTAGTTCAAGAGGTTTTTCGTTTTCAGATGGCACATAGCCATAATTCATAAAATGCCAGTCAGGGACATTAATTCTTTTTGCAAGTGTTTCGTAAACAGGTTTCCAGATAATGCGACGGAAAGCCGGGAAACCCGTAAGTTTTAAAAATGATTGAGCGATCATAATTTTTTTTTAATAAGGTTTTTGTTTTACCAAAATGTTGTCATCTCCGGGTCTTATGCTTTTCAATGCTTCTGCGAGTTTTTTAATAGACCATACGAAATTAGATTGGTTATTGCCGGCGTTCTAATTGGTAAATACTAAGCCTGATTTTAAATTGGCAGTTTCCCTGTAATTAGAAGGGGCAGGAGATGCTTTACATAAAGAATTCGTAAAAAAAATAAACTGTGCCTGATTGAAAATTTATATTCGCAAAAATAAATATATAAATTACGGGGAATCCGTAAATTTAATTATGGATAATGATCTTCAAAGAGATTTATTTGCATTAATAAAAGAAAACCTTCCTTCCCATATTTCATTGGTAGATTCTATTGGTGATTTGCTGCATATAAGTTACGATAGTGTTTATCGCCGCATAAGAGGAGAGAAGCAACTCACTCTGAATGAACTAAAAAAAATCTGTGTCCATTACCAGGTTTCCCTTGATCATTTATTAGAAATAAACCAGGATTCTGTATTATTCAAAGCTCCGGGAATGAATGGAATTTCGGTTGAATTTGTCGACTACCTGGCGGATATGTTGAAACAATTCAAGTATTTTAATTCTTTTGAAAAAAAAGAAATGAATTATTTATGTAAAGATTCGACTCTGTGGAATTTTTACCTTTTTCCGGAATTGGCTGCATTCAAAACTTTCTTTTGGTCTAAGACAATAAATCAGCACCCTGATCTTCACGACAAAGCCTTTTCGTTTGACGAGTTTCCTTTTACCGAATGTTTTAAAATAGGACAGCAGATTTTGCAGGAGTATAACCAGATACCAAGCATTGAACTTTGGAATCTTGAGAGCATGCACAGCACGATCAACCAGATCTCGTATTACAAGGACGCCGGAAATTTTAAAACTGATGCAGATTTTGAATTAGTGCTTGAATCATTTCATAAGATGATCAATCATCTTCAACTCCAAACGGAAAAAGGATTTAAATTCATGCCTGGGGCAACTGATGTTTCGTATAAAGCCCCAATTCAATTTTATGTGAATGAACTGATATTGGGCAACAATACGATGGTGATCAATCTTAATGGCAAGAATCTTACGATGGTTACCTACAGTGTTTTTCGTTATTTGTTCACAAGAAATCCTAAATTCTCTGCCAGTGCTTTGGATTCATTTGATATTCTCCTGAGCCGCTCCACACTCATTAGCAAATCAGCAGAAAAAGAAAGAAACCGTTTTTTTAATTCGCTTCGTCAAAAGATAAATGCAATGCGCGATTAATTCTTATTTGAGTTTTTAAATGAATCTTTAAACGTTTCTGTCGCCGCCGGAATGATTTTATTCGAAGCAATGAAACAAAGAATAACTGTATCTTAATAGCTTTTCTCTTTTACTTTTCCAAAAATCCAATAAGTGAGTTTGGTAGAAAGTATGCCAAGTCCGGCACCCGCAAGCACTTCAGATAAAAGATGATTTTTATTATAGATCCTAAGTAAACCAACGCCGGTTGCTACAACATATCCACTATAACTTAAAACGGGATGACTGTATTTTAATTCCTGGTGAACAATTTCTGCGCCACGGAAAGCATTGGCTGCATGGCCTGAAGGAAATTCGGTATTGTGCGTATTGTACACCTCAATATGCTGTGAAATTTTTCTCATCCCATAACCAATAGCGCCGGTGATAAGAATGGAACCCGCGTCAATGATTAGATGTTCTTTAAAAGTGTGTTCCGTCTTTACGTTAAGCGCGTCCATCGCATATACTGAAGCAGAAGGCTCCCACATAAGGTAATCAGCAGCATTGGTATGAAAATCAGGATAATTTGCCTGTACATGCG
>JBBQWJ010000103.1:0-10728 GCA_038210685.1 Chitinophagales bacterium
CTTTGAGCCGGGGTTTCTCCCTGAGTTTTACTGGCAGGCTTCCACCGGGACATCAATAGAACGGACCTTTTTATTTTTTCCTGTGTGGCTCAATTTTCAAAGTGGTGCCTATTTTGGATATGCTTTCGATCCGCAGTTTGAGAGACTAACGACACCCTTTGACCCGCTCGGAGTGCACATCGGGACCGGAGTTTATAATTATACAAACCAACAGATCTACTTTACTTCTGATCCTTCAAGAATTATCAGTGTCAACGGTATTTACATGTGGGGAAATTATTTTAATGGAAAACTTAATTCAGGCGATTGGAACTTGCAGTTTGCGCCCATTCCGCAAATTTCGCTGATAGGAAAATTTAACCGGAATCATTTTATAAAAGTAGGCACGCCTGCAACTTCCACTACTATTGACTTATATGGCCTCCAGGCCCGGTTTGCCTTAAACCCGCGATTACAACTCATAGGGTTTTATCAAAAAAATGCCAGCGATAATTCAGAGAATTATAACATTCGTTTGTCGTGGGAATATATGCCATTATCGTACGTTTATCTGGTGCTGAATCACTATGGCTTCACCAACCTGCAGGCGAAAACACAAATGGAAGATCATGCAATTGCCAAGATTAGTTTTCTGAAACAGTTTTAGAAATTAATATTCTTTGATCCTGATTTCGGATGAGAAATTCCAGTAAACGAACAATTAATCTAAATTTTTGTTTTGCTTTCATTAAATAACAATCTGTTGAAATTATTCTTTCAAGCTTTTCAAATACGCAATACTTTTTGGCACCTGCTCGCCCGGATGGTTGCTTTCATCTTCAATAAAATAATGTTTTATTCCGACTTTCTTTGCTTCTTTTAATATGGCAGGAATATTTATTTCTCCTGTTCCAAGTGCCACATCATTTTCCTGGGAAGTGCCTCCGCTCAGGTCTTTCTTTGTTCCTTTTCTCAGATCTTTTAAATGCATCAGTTTCCAACGGTTGCCATATTTTTTGAGCAATGCAACAGGATCACCACCACCAAAATGCACCCACAAAATATCCATTTCAAATGAAACATCTTTTGGGTTGGTATTCTTAATCAGGTAATCGAGTAATGTACCGTTTTGGTAAGGCTGAAATTCATAACCATGAGCATGGTAGCAAAAAGTGATGCCACTGTCTCTTAAAACTTTTCCTGCTTTATTAAAAACTTCCACGGCGTTTTTTGCATTCTCCAAAGTAAATCCTGAATTGTTATGAGGTATCCAGGCGCACATTACAAATTTAGCCCCGAGGCTTTTTGCTGTGTGCGCAACTGCTTCGGGAGATTTTACCAATTCACCATAATCGGCTCCGGTAGAAATAATTTTAATTCCCCTGTCACTGCACAATTTTTTGAAAGCATCGGCCGGCAATCCGTAGCTGCCGCCTTCATACTCTGTAAAGCCAAGCCGTTGAATGGTATCTAATGTTTTGACAATATCCACAGGGAAACTTTTGCGAAAAGTATAAGATTCAATACCAAGAGGGGCGGTATATAAATTTGAATTTTTCTGTGCCTTAAGAGTTGTGCTGGCTCCTGCTATTGCAAGAAGTACAAAAAGTGTAATGTGTTTTTTCATGGTAAAAAAGTTGGCTTGGGGATAGTTATCACAATATGCAACATCATATCCGGCAATCGTTTTTTAATTATGAATGAAGTTATAAAAAGGTGAGAAGAATCCGGCAATTATTTTTAATCAGAATCAAAATAAATCCTCTGAAATAAGTTTGAAATAATTTAGAATTATAAAACAAAACGATTTTATTTGCATTATAAAACAAATTGCTATGATAAAAACATTATTTATTTCCTTCCTCTTGTTGCTTTGTTCTTCGGCCTTTAGCCAGGATTCGTATGTAACATTAGATGGTCAAACCATAAATGGTTCCATTGAAAACTATAAAGAATGGTCAAAAAATCCTTCAGAAGTAATCTTTAAAAAAACGGATGGTTCTACTGTTACTTTAATTCCGGGAAACTGCAAAAGTTTTACGGTAGCAACAGACAGCTATCTGAGCTATCACGGAACAAGAGTAGCTAATACCGATAATGTGCTTCTTACACATAATGATGATGGATCCCAAATAATTAAAGATACCGTTAACGCTTTTTTAAGGCAGGTATATCAATTCGATGGATATACTTTGTACAAATTATTTGATAATAAAAGGATCAATTTTTATTTAGCTAAAGATGGCGATGTGAAAGAGCTTGAATATTTTGAAACTATAAAAGATGGTAGCGTTGAACCCTATAACCTGTATAAAGGTTATTTGTACCAGCAACTTTCAAACAAAGGCATTAACGGGTTACAGGATAAAATGAAAAAGGTGAGGTACAAAGAAAATGACCTGCAAAATTTTTTAGCAGATGTTCTTGGTGATAAATCGCACGCTTCAGAAAAATTGAGAAATAAGTATCCCTCTGAAATATTGTTGGGCGTGGGAGCAAATGTAAATTCAGGAACGATGCATAGTTGGACTAATTACCCCTATTATCATCAAACCACGTTTTCACCTTCGGTTGAATTTGGCCTGAGGCTTTATAGTCAACGGAATTTTGGTAAACTTTTCTTTCAGCCAGCCATAGGAATAATGCCTCTTTCAAACACTTTTAAGGCGTCTGGTATTCAAACGAAAATAGTTAAAGCAACCGAAGTAAATATATCGGCAGGAGCAGGCTATATCTTTTTAAAGAAGCCAAATATTTCTGTATATGCTGATGGTGCAGCCCTGCTCTCCATATTGGCTAATTATGAAACAAAAGATGGAGCCAGAAAACTTGTTGGTTCCGATGGCTCGGATGGCCGAATCACCGGACAGGCTGAATTGGGAGTTATAATTAAGCGTATTTTAAATGTTTCAGTCAGGAACACTTTCCCCATCCGGATCGTGTTTCCTGCTAATACTAATTATACTTACAAATTAAGCCAGATTTCATTGACTTTAAGGTATGCTTTTATTAGTGGACAAAGTAAGAAATAAAGAGGTGGTTTTTGAGTAATATCTTTTGATACATGCATTAAAGCTTCGCTCCTTAGCAGTAGACAATTGACTATTTCGGTAACACAGGAATCAAACCATACCTGGTCATTACTGTTTTTAGTTTTTCAATATCAGGAGGCCCGCCTGCGTTTACAATTTCAGCACACTCTTTAAAGAAGTTGGGCCCAATAAGGGCTGGAGTAATTACTGCTAAAGCCTTAGCATCCTCTTGCCCGAGATTATCAAATCCGTGCACCGCACCACGTGGAATAAAACAAGATTCACCCCTGCCAATATTAATAGCAGAGCCTTCAACAGTAAATGTAATCACTCCTTCTAATCCATAAATCGTTTCATCATAATGTTCATGATAATGAGGAATGGGTACTTTAGCGCCTACGGGAACAGTAAATTCAAACATTGCTACCGAGCCATTGCTATCGGCTGTTTCCAGCAGGAAATCTATGGTTACCTGCCCAACTCTGATTGTTTCTTTTTTCATAACAAAGTTTTTTATTTATGGGCAAGCTAATTACTTAAACAAACAAAGAGTTTGATTTGAATCAAGAAATTATCTGGTGCCTGTTTTTTTTCGAACCCGGCTTAGGGTTTCTGGTGTTATTCCTAAGTAAGCTGCAATCTGGAACAAAGGTAAACGCAGAAGGAGTTGAGGTTCCTCATTGAGAAACCGCGTATATTTTTCTTGAGGAGTTTCAATGGTGGCTTCTCCTAATCGTTTTTTAAGAATGTAATTTGTTTCTTGTTGTGCCTTGATAAAATACATGGTAAAGGGCGCAATATGTGTAACGGCATAAATCCAGTTCTTTTGATTTATTGCCAAAAGTTTACTGTCTTCAAGAGCTTGTAGATTTAAGTCTGTTGGAATATTATTTAAAAAGCTTACCAACTCACTGCACCAGCCGCTTTCAACTTTAAAATAAATATTTCTTTCTTCGCCATTGTTATTAACAAGGTATTGGCGCAAGCATCCTTTCTCAATAAAATAAACTTGCCTGGAAACATCTCCTTCTTTAAATAAATGTTCATTCTTCTTCACCTCAATCATTTCAATCAAAGGCATAAGTTTCAAAAATTCTTTATCAGAGAATTCTACCAGGCGTCTAAATTCTGTTAAGAGTAATGAGTCGTTCATGTTTAAAATGATAATGTTCGGGGTATTTTTTTGTATTGTTGTTTCCCAGGTCCGGAACGTTCAACAACCATGCTAAGAATACAGTAAACACACAAATTCAGTCAATTTTTATTTTAATAACTTCGTGAAAAAATAACAATATTATTCACAATAAACAATAAAACAGGTATGTATAAATTAGTTTTGTTACGGCATGGAGAAAGCCTTTGGAACAAAGAAAATCGTTTCACCGGATGGACTGATGTAGATCTTACAGATAAAGGACGAAGTGAAGCCCGCGAAGCAGGAAAAATATTACAGGCGGAAGGTTATACATTCGATCTTACTTATACCTCTGTTCTGAAACGGGCTATCCGCACTCTATGGCTGGTAATGGATGAAATGGATTTAATGTGGTTGCCTGTTATTCGAGACTGGCGCCTTAACGAACGGCATTATGGCGCTTTGCAGGGTTTAAATAAAGCGGATACCGCCGCCAAATATGGAGATGAACAGGTGTTGATCTGGCGTCGCAGCTACGATATTCCGCCGCCACCTCTTGAAGAATCGGATGATCGTTTTCCAGGTAAAGATCCACGTTACAGTAATCTCAGTAAAGATGAATTGCCACTTAGCGAAAGTTTGAAAGATACGGTTGCACGCTTTATGCCTTATTGGGAGCAAACAATTGCCCCATCTATAAAATCAGGTAAGCAAGTTCTCATTGCGGCTCATGGCAACAGTCTCCGCGCTCTTGTTCAATATCTCGATAACATATCCGAAGAAGAAATTGTCCATCTAAATATTCCGACCGGTGTACCGCTTGTTTATATGCTCGATGATGATCTAAAACCCATCAAACATTTTTACCTGGGAGATCAGGAAGCCATTGCAGCCAAAGAAAAAGCGGTTGCTGAACAAGGTAAAGCGAAATAAAGGAAGGCTGATAGAAGAATAAGAAATTAAAAGAATTACAAATAAGCCATTACCATTCACGGGATATTTCCCCGTTCAAAATCTGCATAATGAAAAAGTGCTTGTTCTCGTAATAATCGATTTGTGTATTGTTACCATGATAAACAGGCCTGAAGTTATAATCGTGAAAAGGCGCGTAAGTAGTATCATTGATATTTTGCATAAAAAAGCCGGGATGATTTATTAAAACAGATGTGAAATTATAGGTGATACCGAATCCTTTTTCCACCATATCACTTGGCTCTATATTGTACAATTGAAAATATTTATTGTTGAGGTACTTGCCAAAGTTATTGTCTTTTGCAAGATAATGTGGCGTTGTAAAGCGGATAGGAAAACCTGTATAAGCGTAGGGTTTGTACCAGCAGGTAAAGCCGTCCCAGTTGGGCATACCAATTAAAGCCATCGGATTATTTTTTGCAATCGGGTAGCAGGCGTCTGCCAGTTTTTGTGAAAAAGCCTGGTTAAGGCTTGCACCAATGATCACAACCGGTTTGGTGGTATCAATCAAATATCTTAACCCGTTTGAAGAAATAGAACTATCCAGCATGATTTCTTTTATTTTCAAAAGCGGCTTTCCATCTACAATGTTGATGTCTTTAAAATAGTTGCTGATCCTGTTGTCGTTTTTCTTATAAAAGAGATAAATATGATCGCTTCCGTGTTGTTGCAAAATATAACTGAAGATGCCTTCACAATGCGCTTTTAGAGTTGAGTTGGCGATCAGCAGATCAGGGTTATTCCGGATGCCTCCATCATTGGGATAAGTTGCAGAAATAAAAGGAATGTTTTTTTGAAAAGCAAACTGTGCCAATTGGTAATATTCCGGTTGTTTTACTGATCCGATGATCAGGTCGATGTGATCTAATTTCCCGCTTTTTAATAGTTCAGGTATGGGTTGGGCAACGGATTTGGAATCATAAATAAAAGCTTCCACATGTTTTCCATGAAGGTTGATGGTGTCAAGCGCCAGTTCGGCACCCTGCACAAAATCCGCTCCTCCGATGGTGTATTTTGGAATTGTGTTCTCTGATTTTAAGTGGTAGGCTGCAAAAACAGAATCGAGGTAAAGCGGGGCAATAATCGCGACGCGATATGTTTTATATACGGGAGTATATTTTATTTGGGCAAATGACTTTTGAGTTCCCCCAATCGAAAAAAGAAAAATAAAAAATAAAATGTTGTTCCTCATAATTATAAATTCATGGCTACCTTTTCTTACGCTCTTCATTATTCCCATTCAATAGTAGCGGGAGGTTTGCTGCTGATATCGTAAACCACACGATTGATTCCTTTGATATTATTGATGATTTCGTTTGAAACATACGCCAGGAAATCGTAGGGGAGATGCGCCCAATCGGCGGTCATGCCATCTACTGAAGTTACTGCCCGCAGGGCTACTGTAAATTCATAAGTCCTTTCATCACCCATTACACCTACACTTTTTACAGGCAATAAGATAGCACCGGCTTGCCAAACGGTTGCATACAAATCAAATTTTCTCAAAGCATTAATATATATAGCATCGGCTTTTTGCAGCAGGCTTACTCTTTCTTCCGTCACTTCCCCTAATATTCTTATTGCCAAACCGGGTCCCGGAAATGGATGCCGTTGAAGCAATGCATCAGGCAATCCCAGTTCAGCGCCCACTCTTCTTACTTCATCTTTAAATAAGGAGCGAAGTGGTTCGATCAATTTTAATTTCATTCGTTCCGGAAGGCCGCCCACATTGTGGTGCGATTTGATCGTGACAGAAGGCCCGTGAACGGAAACTGATTCAATCACATCCGGATAAATAGTTCCTTGTCCAAGAAAATCGATTTCTGTGAGTTGATGTGCTTCTTTATCAAAAACTTCTATAAAACCATTGCCGATAGCTTTTCTTTTTTCTTCTGGATCAGTTTTGCCAGCCAGTTTTGAATAAAAATATTCTTTTGCATCAACCCCTTTAATATTGAGGCCAATGCCTTTACAAGATTCTAAAACCTGTTCAAATTCATCTTTACGAAGTACACCATTATCAACAAAAATCCCGTAAAGATTGCTGCCGATGGCTTTGTGGATTAAAGTGGCAGCAACAGTAGAATCAACGCCACCGCTTAATGCCATAATTACCTTTTTATCGCCGATGATTTGTTTGATTTCAGCAACGGTATCATTGATAAAATGTGCCGGAGTCCAGTCTTGTCTGCATTTACAAATATTGACTAAAAAGTTTTTGATTATTTTTTTGCCTTCGGCAGAATGATATACTTCAGGGTGAAACTGTAAACCAAAAATCGGGTTATTTGCCTGCCCGTCCTCCGGCGCGGTTTGTTTACTGTAAAAAGCAGCAACCGGAATGTTGTGGGTAGAGGCAGAAATGGTAAAATCTGCAGGAAGTTGTTTAATGGTATCGCTGTGGCTCATCCACACATCAGAATCATTTTTTACCTCTTTCAATAATTCATCTTCTTTTTGTATTTGAAGTTTTGATCTTCCATATTCGCGCTTATCACTTTTTTCAACAATGCCGCCATACATTTTTGCGATCATTTGAGCTCCATAACAAATTCCAAGCACCGGAACTTTTTCATTAATGGATTTTACATCTACCAACAAAGCGTTTTCATCATTTACTGAAAATGGAGAACCAGAAAGGATTACGCCTTTAAGATCCGCACCATATTCTATCTTTTTGTTGAAGGGAATTATTTCGCAATAAACATTGGCTTCTCTTACAGACCTGGCGATCAACTGTGTGTATTGAGAGCCAAAATCGAGGATTAGAATTTTTTGGGTCATGCGTGCGAAGGTAAATAGTTTAATGTTTGTGAATACATGTCAAATTTATTTTAAAAATATATTATCTTGTTCTCCTTTTACAAATAAAAAACAAAAATCCGGCACATGAAATGAAACAGCCTAATATTGCCGGGGAGGGAAACTAAATTGTGATAATTTTAGATAATATTATGTCAGTTCCAACAATTAAAATAATGCACATGAAAAATTTAATTTCTGTTCTCATTCTTTCCACCTTGTTTGTCTCGTGCGCTTCTGTTTCCGGAAACGGAAATGTGCGTGAAGAAAACAGGAACATTCCTGAAATTTATGAAGTAAAAACTTCCGGTTCGATTGATGTAGAAATTCAGCCGGGGGATCATTATGCAGTTACCGTTGAAAATGATGAAAATCTTATTCCTTATGTGATCACAGAAATTGATAACGGCGTTTTAAATATCCACTACAAGAATGGGTACTCCATAATTAATGACCATGCAAAAGTGGTTGTGACAGCACCAACACTTGAAAAAGTGGTTTCTTCAGGCTCTGCAGATATTACGAGCAGGGGTGTAATTAAAAATTCCAATCAGATAGAAATAAGCACTTCAGGCTCAGGAGATATTAATGCTGAGGTAGATGCTCCTTCAATAAGTGTCAGCGGCTCCGGATCAGGAAATGTCACTCTCTCAGGAAAAACAAAGGACTTTGATTGTAAGATGAGTGGCAGTGGTGATGTTAAATGCGGTAATTTAAAATCAGAGAATGCGGTGATTCAGGTTTCAGGAAGTTCTGATGTACATGTTTTTGCGAGTTTAAGCTTAAAAGTAAAGGTGGCAGGCAGCGGCGATGTATATTATGGCGGCAATCCTTCCTCACCTGAAATACATATTACTGGCAGCGGAACTGTTAAAGCGGTTCAATGATGGTGAATGGTGCATGTCCAATCCTGGTTTACAATATGTAGTCAAAATTATTTGGTTTTTTACACAGTTCATGTTATAGCCAGTGCTGTTAGTACTCTTTTAGATTTAGTCCTTTGTCCTTAAACTGATTGAATAATATATTCGTAAAAAGTGGGAAAGACATTAATTTGAACGCTTGATTCCTCAACCAAATACCGAAATTACTTTTTGGAACAAAAGATTTTGCAAAGGATTGTGCCGATTTTTGTTTCTTTTCCATAAATGGTTTTAACAATTTTTCATATTCCTCATACGCTGTTTTGTAATTCCCATTTGAAAGTTTTAATTCTCCTGCAAGAATATAAGCACCAACCATTGCAAGTGTCGAACCTTTTCCTGATAATAGTGATGGGCAGTCGCAAGCATCGCCTACCAAAGAAACTCTTCCTTTACTCCACTTTTCCATTTTTATTTGGCTAATTGGGTCAAAATAAAAATCCGAAGTCGTATCAATTCTTGAAAGTAAGTCGGCACATTTCCAACCTGCATTCATAAACTCATTTTTCAGTATTTGTTTTTGTTTTTCAATGTCGTGATGCTCATAATTTAATTTTTCTGGTGAAGTGAAAATAAAAAATGATGCAGCTTTTTCTTTATTAATTGTATAAACAGCGACTTGTTTATTAGGTACATTGAACATTGAAAATGCCCTTCCTTCATTAGGAAAATTATTAAGTGTAAATGAAGAAGTATAGTAGCCGTAATATTTTTCAAATTGCGACTCTTCTCCAAAAATTAAATTTCTAACGTTAGAATGCAAACCGTCAGCTCCTATAAGCAAGTTGAAGGAACGAGTTAAACCACTTATAAAAGTTACTGTTACTTTTTCTTCATCTTGTTCAATTTGTTTTATGGTGTCGCCAAAAATAATTTCAGTTTCTTTGTCAAGACTTTTGTATATAACTTTTGCCAAGTCGCTACGTAGTAAAGAAAACGCCCTGTTTTTAAGAACTTTCTTGATTTTTTGATAGTTCATACTACCTTTTTCATTACTGTCTTTGTCCACAAATGCAATATTTGAAATATTAAGGTCGACTTTTTCTAAATCAGAAATAATACCCATTTTTTCAGCGACATCAAATCCTGCACCCATAAAATCAATTGCGTAACCACCTTCACGCAATACGGGTGAAATTTCAATTATGGTTGGGTTGAAACCAAATTTCTTTAACCAAAATGCAACAGTTACACCTGCTATTCCTGCTCCTGAAATTAATATGTTCTTATTGTCCATAGTGAATGTCTTAGCATTGGCAATAACGTTCGCACATTGGCGCAGGCTGAATATTTAATGATTTTTCTGCCCGAACAAAAGTACAGTAAACGTACAAATAGTTGAGATTATGATTCATAGCTCAATAGAAATTTTTAGCCGGGAACTACAGCCCAATAACGAACAAAAAGCTGATGAAATGCACGTCACGCCCAGCTATTGCCAATGCGATGTGTGTGTCCAGCTAAGCTGACTTTGAGATGAGGGTAGGCCCCTCGATGGGAGAAGCAGAGCAACCTTCACCATCAAACCGGTTGTATGCTGCGCTGCGCTAAGGCGTGGAGTGGTGAACGATACAACAGGTGCGTCTGTAAGAGCCGAACGTATAGTGAAGTAGTTATGAGGTCTCGATAATTGGTAAGTGATGCAAAAAGAAACGATGCACATGATTGTTTTCGATAGAGTGAGCATTCGTTAAGTGTTGCCAGAAGTGCTCATTGCATCCGGGATAAAGCTACCGGGACTTTCAGACAGGCTCAAAGCCGGAACTGGAGAACCTGTACTGGTTGAATATGCCAAATAGGTAAACGCGTTTGAAGCTTTGCCAGAACGTACGAAAGGTATAGAGTACAAGGCAGCAAGCGGAGCACCCGTAAGCTGTAATAGTGC
>JBBQWJ010000104.1:0-10644 GCA_038210685.1 Chitinophagales bacterium
AAACTGACTGTGACTAAAGCAATCAGCAACGCGAGCAACCCAGCAAAGAGGAAAATGGTCCAGTTAATTTTTATCCTGTATTCATAATTCTGAAGCCAACTGTTCATCATCCACCATGCAATTGGGAATGCTATAATGCAGGAAATAGCTACGAGTTTTAAAAAATCCATACTTAATAAACCGGCAAGACTTTGGGCACTTGCACCTAATACTTTTCTAATGCCGATTTCTTTGGTGCGTTTTTCTGCTGTGTAGGCAGCTAATCCGAATAAGCCTAAGCTTGAAATGAAGATGGCAAGTATGGCAAATACACTTGCTAATTTGCTAATGAGTGTTTCAGTTTTAAATAATTGGTTAAACTGGTCGTCAACAAATTTGTATTCAAAGGGGAAACCTGGATTATTCGATTTTAAAACTGTTCCAATTTTTGAAATTGAGGCAGTTAAATCGGAAGTTGGCTTTAACCGGACGGTTAAAAAATTAGTTTTTGAAGTATCAGAATATAGTATTAGGGGAGAACTGGGACTATACATGTCATTGTATACAAAATCGTTTATAACACCTGTAACAGTTAGATTTTGGCCTTGTCCTGTAATTACTGTGCCTATAACATCTTTGGTTTTCAAAAGTTTTGCCATGGTTTCATTAATGATAACATTGGCACTATCCATTTTCGTATCAGCATAAAAATCCCTACCGGCTTTGAGATGCATACCCATAGTCGATACGTATTCCGGGCTAACTCCCTCAATTGTTACCAACACCTGTTTCTGTGGATCTTTTCCAGGCCAGCTAAAATCTCCGGTATTGCTGCCAAGACTTAATATCCTGTTATTGCTAAGCGTAGCATTTTTCACCACACCCGTTGCGATCAAGTCGTTCTTAACAGCATTGAAATGAGATCTCATATTGCCCTGCAATTGCAAATAGACCAGGTTGTCTTTATTGTATCCAAGGTCGCGGGATTTGACGTGGTTGATCTGCTGGTAAATAAGAATGGTGCTTATGATTAAAATAATAGAAATCGAAAATTGGAGTACTACCAATCCTTTCCTGATAAAGCCTGCGCTGCCACTGCTTTTTATTTTTAATCCCTTTAAAACTGTAACCGGGTTAAAAGAGGAAAGATAAAAAGCCGGGTAACTTCCTGCAACTAATCCACAAACTAATGCGATAGCGAGCAACCCAAATATATGAACCGGGTTTGCAAGATTAAGCGACAATTGTTTTTCAACAAGTGAGTTGAAGGCAGGTAAGGAAACATAAACCAGTGCCACGGCAACAAACGCGGAAAGAAATGACAGTACAAGCGCTTCACCAATGAATTGGCCGATCAGTTTTCCTTTTCCTGCGCCTAAAACTTTTCTTACTCCAACCTCTCTTGCTCTTTGTTCAGAGCGGGCTGTGGAAAGATTCATAAAATTGATACAGGCTATAATAAGGATGATCCATGCAATTAGTGTGAACAGATTTACATATTTTATTCTTCCCGGCACTTCTTTTCCATTATCAAAACTATCGTACATCCTCCAGCGTGTCATTGGGTAGATAGAAAACCTGGCATTGAAATCAGGACCCTTAGATTCTAAATAATTATGAAGTTTTTTATTAATGGTCGCAATGTTTGCATTGGGTTCTGTTTCAACATAAGTAATCACACCATTATTTCCCCAGTTTTGTAACCATTGATTTTGCTCTTCAAATACTTTAAAAGGTGCCAACCAGTCAAACTTGAATGAAACATTTTCAGGAAGATCTTCAAAAACACCGCTTATTACATAGCTCTGTTTGTTATCCACTTTTAATGATTTTCCAATAACATCAGTTGATTCAAAAAATTTCTCAGCCATTTTTTTACTGATCCCAACAGAGTACAACTCATTAAAAGATGTAGTGGGATTACCCTTTAAAAATTTCAGTTTAAACATGGATAAAAATGAAGAATCCACATACAAACCAGTTTCATAAATGTTCTTATTGTTGAGAGCAAATAAGGATTGATTACCCCAGGTAGTACGAGCCGTATTTTTTATTCCGGGTATTTCAGATTTAATGTTTTTGGCTAAAGGACCCGGTGTGGCATCAAATGTAAATGTGTTACCATCATACGTTTGCTTGTCTTTTATTTTGTAGAGATTTTCTTTGTTAGAAAAATATTCGTTATAGCTAACTTCATCTTCAACCCAAAGAAAAATAAGTGCGGCACAGGCAATTCCTATTGCCAGACCAAAAATATTAAGGAAGGTATATCCTTTATTTTTCCAAAGATTTCTAATCGTTGTTTTAAGATAATTTTTAAACATTGTCTTTTAGTTCTTAGTTCGTCAATTATATTTACGTCTATGCATTACCGCTATGGTGAAAACTTTCTGAACAGTAAATAAACAAATTGCTGAATTTTTTATTTTCGAATTTTCACTTAGCTACTTTTTACACCAAAATATTTTCTATCACTGCTTGTCCGTCGAGCATGCGGATAATGCGGTGACTATAACTGGCATCGTGCTCACTATGCGTAACCATTATGATGGTAGTTCCATGCTCATTCAGTTCCATAAGCAATTGCATCACTTCATTTCCATTGGATGAATCCAGGTTTCCTGTAGGCTCATCCGCAAGTATCAGTTTGGGGTTATTTACCACCGCACGGGCAACTGCCACACGTTGTTGTTGTCCACCAGATAATTGTTGAGGGTAATGGTTTCTTCTATGCATGATCTGCACTTTTTCCAATACTTTCTCAACACGCTTTTTTCTTTCATCAGATTTTACGCCCAGGTAAATAAGCGGCAGTTCAACATTTTCAAAAACAGTTAATTCATCAATAAGATTGAAACTTTGGAAAACAAAGCCAATATTGCGTTTGCGCAAATCAGCTCTTTTCCTCTCATTAAAATGAGCCACTTCAATGTCATTGAATAAAAAACTTCCGCTGTCGGGGTCATCCAGTAACCCCAGGATATTTAATAAAGTAGATTTTCCACATCCTGACGGGCCCATCACGGCAACAAACTCACCTTCTCTTACATTGAAGGAGAGCTTGTTTAATGCAACCGTTTCCACTTCTTCAGTGCGGTAGATTTTTTCGAGATCGTTAATTTTTATCATTATTTCTAGTTTTGTTTTTTAGTATTTCTTTTAAATTTTTATAATCAGATCCCGCGATGGAAATATTTCAGAAGAAGCTTTTTCGACAGGACTTATATTTTTTTCTGTATTAGTTTTTTGTTTTTCCAATTCACAAACTGATTTTGATTTTTCATTGCACTTCACCAATAGGAAAAAAAGAAGGGAAAGGAAAATCACCAGGATTTTTGTTTGAATTATTTTTTTCATAATGGTTGTTTAATGAATTAGAAAATTTTTGTTCCCTTTTGCTATGGATTGTTCAAGATGAGTTCCTGCATGTCTCCATAATTATCATAGCTGCTTGTAATTACTTTATCGCCGGGTTGTAACCCTTCCAACACTTCATAATAATCGGGGTTTTGCAGCCCAAGTTGAATGTCTGTTTTATAAGCTGTTTTGCCATCGCTGCTAACTTTAAATATCCAGTTGCCCCCGGTTTGTTGGTAGAAACCACCTTTAGGTAAAAGCAAAGCTTGTCTTTCGGCACTTAATGCAAGTCTTATCTGGAGTGTTTGCCCACGGCGAATTCCATCAGGTACATCGCCTACAAATTCCATGTCCACCTGGAAACGCCCGTTGGTAACCTGTGTAAAAACTTTCTTTATTTCTAAGGTGTAGGTTTTGTTATTAAAATCGAAACTTCCTCTTAAGCCGGTGAATATTCTTGAAATGTAATGTTCATCAATATCTACCCTTACCTTAAAGCCATCCATAACATCAATTTGCCCCAGCCGTTCTCCTTTATTTTTAGATTCGCCTATTTCTGCATCAAGAGAAGTAAGCTGCCCATCAATTGGTGCACGAACGATAAGATCGCCTACTTTTTCCTGCATTACATTTAAGGCATTTTGTGAACCCTGGTATAATTGCCTTGCCTGTGTTACCTGTTGATCAGTCGAAGAGGAATCCTGTTTTAAAATTCGTTGCGTAAGTTTTTTCTTTTGCAAATAATAATCATAGTCATTTTTTGCTTTCTGGTATTCCTGCGAGCCTATTGCTTTTTTTTCGTATAAATATTTATCCAGGTCATAAATACGCTGCGCTTCCTTCAATTCACTTTCCACATCAGTCATCTGGTTCAGTTTGTTTACCGTATTCTGTTCAGCCGCATTTTTTGAAATCTGCATTTGTGTAAGCAGGTTATAAACATCTGTTTTTTGGGTTACAAGGGCAAGTTGCAGGTCAGTGTTTGACAATTTTAATATAGGCTGTCCTTTTTTCATCATTGCTCCGTCATCAACATATTTTTCTTCCACGCGACCGCCCTCAACCGCATCAAGATAAATAGTGGTAAGCGGAAGTACCACGCCGTTTACAGGGATAATTTCCTGGAAGGTTCCTTTCTTAACTTCACTTATGGTTATCCGGTCCATATCAACATTCAGCTTGCTTTTCCCCGATGTGAAATAATAGCTTGCTCCTATTAAAACCACTACCGCAACTATGCCGGCGATCGTAAGGATCCTTTTTCTCGACCATTTCTTTTTTTTAATGACTCTGTCCATAATTTTTTTATTGCCAATGAGAAAACTTTGTTTCGGATTTTGTTTGTTTTTATTGTATTAATTATATAAATGGCATGCCATTATTTATGTAATTGCTTTTCAAGTAGTTAGGAATTCCTATTTTCTGATAGTGTTCGGTTTTGATACAGTGGTCGTTCATTTTTGATACATGGATTTTTGCCATCAAAAAGACAACTGTTTTAAAACATTATTCTCTTTACCAACAGGTTTTTCTGCGGCGTTGAATGTCCCATAAATCTGCAGGGCTAAAAATTCTCTTTTTATCTTTTTTAAATTCCTGAACTACTGTTTCTTTTACTTCTGTTGAAAGAATTTTCAATTCCCCGGAGGTGAGTCTTTCCAACAAACTGTTTGTTTCAAGTTTCATGGCATTAATTTTTAAAGGCCTTTTTAATTTTTATTTTTTTAAAAGGAAAGTCTTTTTGTGTAAAGATTTCTCCTGCGGCGTTGGATGTCCCAAAAATCTGCAGTACTAAAAATTCTTTTCTTTTCTTTTCTGAAATCTTTGGCTAAGGTTTCTTTTACTTGTGTTGTAAGAATTTTTAATTCGCCTGTTGTAAGATTTTCTAACAAATTGTTTGATTGAATTTTCATGATCTTTAATTTTTAAAAGGTTGTGTTTATTTTTTTATTACGGTTCTCAATTCTTATTTGTTACATTTTTTGAAAACCTTTTTGTTATCCTGTTTATCTAATAGTACAAAGGCATGCCAAAATATAACTGATTGTTTTTCAGCATAATTTCCAATATGAGCTTAAATGCAGTGTACGCTTATGATACACTTGTTATCCGCTTTTGAAACAGTGTATTCTACTTTTGAAAATATTTCAAACATTTCATGAGAAATTATTTTTAAAATTGCTAATCTTGCAGAAAGAGTTATTTGTTTTTCTTATTTTTATTTTACGCAAAATGCAAATGACCACGTTACAGTAAACGAACAAATTGTAAAGATTTCTGCTTAATTTCTCTAACGAAAATGATGTTGTATAATGAATGTTAAGAACGCAACGATATTGATTATTGATGATGATACCGATGTTTTAACGGCAGTGAAATTATTATTAAAAACAGAGGTAAAAGAAATTATTACCGAAAAGAATCCAGAAAATATCAGGAGCCTTTTATTGAAATATGCTGTCGACCTTATTTTGCTGGACATGAACTTCAATAGTTCAATCAATACAGGTAATGAAGGCCTGTTTTGGTTAAAAAAAATAAGAGAGTTTGGCTCAAATGCTGATGTGATAATGATCACAGCCTATGGAGACATTGATCTTGCAGTACGTTCATTAAAAGAAAGTGCTTCAGATTTTATGGTGAAGCCGTGGCATAACGAAAAATTAATCGACTGTATTAAAAAGAATCTTAAAGCAAAAGGGAAACCTGCGGATGAAAGAGCCGGCATTGATTCTTCCGTTATTGGAAAAGAACTTCTCGGCAATTCGGATCCAATGAAAGATATTTTTTTTAAGATCGAAAAAATTGCGCCGACAGATGCCAATATTCTTGTGCTGGGAGAAAACGGAACAGGGAAAGATTTGATAGCAAAAGCAATTCATCAAAATTCGCTTCGAGCTAAAAAACCTTTTATAAAGGTGGATGTAGGCGCGCTAACAGAATCTCTTTTTGAGAGCGAATTGTTTGGGCATAAAAAAGGCGCATTTACCGGCGCCGCCGATGATAGAGAAGGAAGATTTGAAGCAGCAAATGGCGGAACCTTATTTTTGGATGAGATCGGAAATATTACCTTGCAGCAGCAATCTAAATTATTAAGTGTTTTACAAAACCGGCAGGTGACGAGATTGGGAAGCAACACGCCAGTTAATATAGATATCCGGCTGATATGCGCTACTAATTTGCCTCTTGCAGAACTTGCTAATGAAAACAAGTTTAGAAAAGACCTTATTTACCGCATCAACACAGTTGAAATAACCGTTCCTCCTTTGCGCAAAAGAGATGAAGATATTATTTTACTCGCCAATCATTTTGCAAATGTTTACGCCAAAAAATATATGAAGCCTCAATTGGAATTTGATACGAAAGCTATTGAAAAGCTAAAGCATTATCATTTCCCTGGTAATGTGCGTGAACTTCAATACACGATGGAACGCGCAATGATCATGTCTGAAGGAGAAACCCTTTCTGCAGATGATCTTATCTTTTCTCCCATTGAATCGGTACCTGAAAAAGAAGAAGAACCCAAAGATTTGAATTTAGGCACGGTTGAAAAAAACACCATTTTAAGAGTTATAGAGAAGCACCAGGGAAATATCAGCAAAGCTGCCAGGGAACTGGGACTCACTAGAACTGCTTTATACAGGAGGCTAAGTAAATATGATATTTAACGATAGTAGGCTTTGATATAAATAATTCATCAACATGTTTAGACGAAATGAGTTTAAAATATTTATCAGGATACTACTTTTGTTTATATCCCTGACGATTGCTTCTTATTTATTGGTCAGCAATAATTTTAACTATCTTGTTTTGCTGGCTCCCTTACTCCTGTATCAATTAGTAGAATTTTATCGCTACCATTTTAAGGCACAAAAGGAATTGGAGCAGTTTGTTGAATCAATTCGTTATCGGGATTTTTCCAGGCATTTTAGCGTGAGAAAGGCACCGATTGAATTGCGTTCTTTACGAGATGGATTTAACCAGATCACAGCAACCTTCAAAGAAATTTCAAAAGAAAAAGAAACTTCTTTTCAGTATCTCCAAAAAATATTGGAACTGGTAGATACCGGAATCTTATCGTTCAATGTTGAAAGTGGCGAAATAATATGGATGAATGAATCGCTAAAAAAAATGTTGAATCTACCTTACTTAAAAACCATTCATTCCTTACTGAACAGAGATAAAGATTTGTATCAGGAAGTGATTTCATTAAAACCAACAGAAAGTAAAATTGCTATTGTGCATCTTGAAAACCGATCCTTCAAAATTTTGCTTTCAGGTACAGCTTTTCAAACAAAAGGGAATAAGTTTATGCTTATTGCTTTTCAAAATATCAATGAAGCTTTGGACGAAACAGAATCAAAAGCATGGCAAAAATTATTGAGTGTAATGACTCATGAAATAATGAACTCTGTTGCACCTATTTCTTCCCTGGCAGACACTTTAAAAAACCGGCTACAAAAATCAATACCACATCTTGATAATAGCGATGGCGCAATTCACGACCTGGAAATAGGTATAGAAACAATAAAACGGCGTAGTGAAGGATTATTGAAATTTGCAGAGACCTATAGAAATTTAAATAAGATCATCAAACCAAATCTAAAAAAAGTTTACGTCCGTGATCTCTTTGAAAATTTGTACCAATTAATGGAACCTACACTTGAGCAAAAAAATATTGAAATGGATATTGTGTTGAAAGATCCGGGTTTAATGGTAGAAGTTGATCCAAGCCTTATTGAACAGGTATTGATTAACCTGGTAGTAAATGCAAAAGAAGCTTTAAAAGACCGTCCTCATGCAATGATCATTTTGTCGGCAGCCTTAAACAATAACAATAAAGTTGCAATAAAGGTTGCAGATAACGGTAGCGGTATTACCAAAGATGTTTTGGAAAATATTTTTATTCCTTTTTTCAGCACCAAGAAAACCGGAAGTGGGATCGGGTTAAGTTTGTGCAAGCAAATCATGATGCTTCATAAAGGCAATATCAATGTACATTCTGTTCCCGGTGAAGGAACGGCCTTTACTTTACAATTTTAGTAGGCATTATTTCCCGTTGTTGTATTTCTTGTATCATACCTGTCGCAATCGCAATATTCCTCATCACATAAAAGGCGTTTTAAAATTGTGTCTTTTAAAACATCTTTATAATCCATAGGTTTTTTATCGACATAAATTATTCTGTAAACCAACCTTATACCATGGCTGTAATCCACATACCAATTCACATGTCCTGTATATAGAGGTTGGATTGGTTTACCGTTCGGTTTTTGCCAACCATAAATGGCAACACGGTTTGGTTTTGAACTACGTGTAAGCATTCCCGTTATTACCACGTCTTTTTTAATTCCGGCAATCAGCCCTTTTCTCAATTTTCGCTGACCTTCAATAATAAGATTGTGCTGATACATTGTAACAGCGCTATCTCGAAAAGCATACATGGGTACTGGTTCCAGCTTAACTTTTGCTTCTTTATAAATATCGTTTACTATTTTTTTTGTTGGTAAAAAACAATGAAGGCTGTCTGCAATTAGCTGAGCAGTCATGGGTGTAAGCGGAATTCTTGCAAAATCTTTATCGGAACCGATTGATAAATAATCCAGCATTACAAAATAATAGGCATGAATAATTTTCCCTTCATTTGTGGTAATATGTGTTTCTATTTTTACCATTTTTCTTAAAAAAGAAGGGATATTCCCATTCAGAATTTCGTGTTTTGCTGACAATTCTCTTTCAACCTGGCTCACTGCAAACACGCTTTTATAAAATTCATTTCCCTTAATAGCCGTACTTTTTCTTTCGGGAAAAATAACATGTTTCGAAGTGCTGCAAGAAAGCAGTTCAAAACAAAAAATCAGCATAAGTGCAAGTAGTTTCATAATTTGAAAGTAACCTATTTTAATTTTTTGAGGTTATCTTCGCGAAAATTTTTTTCTATGAATTTACATGAATACCAGGCAAAAGAATTATTGAAGAAATATAGTGTTCCGGTTCAGGAAGGGATTGCATGCAATACAGTTTCAGAAGCTGAAGATGCATACCGTTTTATTAATAGTCAATACGGTAGCAAGTTTGCGGTGATAAAAGCCCAGATACATGCCGGCGGAAGAGGAAAGGGCACCATTCGTGGAACGGATCAAAAAGGAGTGGCTGTTGCAAAAAGCCTGGAGGATGTAAAGAAAATTGCTCACAATATTTTAGGAGGAACTTTAGTAACTGTACAGACAGGTGAAGCAGGCAAATTGGTGAATAAGATTTTAGTAGCGCAGGATGTATATTATGATGGTGCAGAACCAGTGAAAGAATTTTATTTATCAATTTTGATGGATAGGTCAAAAGGTAAAAATGTGATCATGTATAGCACAGAAGGTGGCGTAAATATTGAAGATGTAGCGCATGATACTCCTGAAAAAATATTTAAAGAATGGATACATGCAAGCGGCGGAGTTCAGCCTTTCCAGGCAAGAAAAATTGCTTTTAATTTAGGATTAAGCGGAACTTCTTTCAAGCATTGTGTAAAATTTGTAACCAATTTATACAATGCCTTTGTAGGCCTTGATTGCAGCATGCTTGAAATAAATCCAATGTTTAAAACAAGTGATGGAAAAATAATTGCTGTGGATTGTAAAATGAATATTGATGACAATGCCTTGATGCGCCATCCTGATATTGCTGCATTGCGCGATGTAAGTGAAGAAGACCCTACCGAAGTGGAAGCAGCAAAATTCAATCTTAATTTTGTAAAATTGGATGGAAATGTGGGTTGTATGGTAAATGGTGCCGGACTCGCAATGGCAACTATGGATATGATTAAATTGAGTGGCGGAGAACCTGCTAACTTTTTGGATGTAGGCGGTACCGCAAATGCACAAACCGTAGAAGCAGGATTCAGGATCATATTAAAAGATCCAAAAGTAAAAGCAATTCTTATTAATATTTTTGGTGGCATAGTTCGCTGCGATAGGGTAGCACAGGGTGTTATAGACGCCTATCAGTCTATTGGTACTATTGATATCCCAATTATCGTGCGCCTGCAGGGAACCAATGCAGAAGTTGCCAAAGAGCTAATTGATAAAAGCGGATTAAAAGTGGAATCTGCTATTTTGTTGAGTGAAGCTGCTGATTTGGTGAATAAGGCGGTGGCTTAAATCACTTTTTAACCGGCTCTCTTTTATAAAATTTAAAACCGCCTTCTTGTTTAATTAAAGTACAATTATTACAGGTGGAGTCGAAACCAATATTGGTAACCTTTACCACGAAATAGGCAGGCTTTTTAATTTCTCCTTTTAATAAAAATTGTTCATC
>JBBQWJ010000105.1:0-10630 GCA_038210685.1 Chitinophagales bacterium
GGGTTTAATTCCTGGTTACGGAGGAACGCAGCGCTTAACCATGCTCGTAGGTAAAGGAAAAGCAATGGAACTAATGATGACCGGAAATATGATTGGCGCAGATGAAGCAAAAATTTTAGGCCTTGTGAATTATGTTGAATCACCAGAAAACCTCATTCCAAAAACAAATGAAATTTTAAAAACTATTCTTTCCAAATCTCCAGTAGCAATTGCCAAAGTGATAGAAGCAGTGAATCAATATTTTAACAGGGATGGCTTCAATGAAGAAGCCAAACTTTTTGGTGAAGCATTTTCCAGCGATGATAAAAAAGAAGGTACCGCTGCTTTTCTGGAAAAAAGAAAACCAGCTTTTAAATAAATTTTTTATTGTTTTTGTTTTAAACACTTGTTTAACAGGATGAAATATTGCTTTTCTCCTCTCTCCTTACATTGAAGTAAATTTGCGGTATACTTTTAAAATCTAATTAGAAAAATATCATGGAATACAGAACAGAAAAGGACACAATGGGAGAAGTAAAAGTTCCTTCAGAAGCTTATTATGGCGCACAAACTCAACGAAGTGTTGAAAATTTTAAAATTGCACAAGACATCAATAAAATGCCAAAAGAGATCATTCGGGCATTTGCCTATTTAAAAAAGGCAGCGGCGATAACGAACTTTGACGCGGGAGTTTTGTCAAAAGATAAATTAGATGTTATTACTAAAGTTTGTGATGAAATTCTTGAAGGAAAATTAAGCGATCAGTTCCCTTTAGTAGTATGGCAAACAGGAAGTGGTACACAAAGCAACATGAATGTGAATGAAGTGATTGCTTATCGTGGCCATGTTTTGCACGGAGGAAAATTGAGTGACAAAGAAAAATTTCTTCATCCAAATGATGATGTAAATAAATCGCAATCAAGCAATGACACCTTTCCTACAGCCATGCACATTGCTGCCTATAAAATTTTAATCGACCTTACTTTACCTGCATTGGAAGATCTGAAAAATACCTTTGATAAAAAATCAAAAGATTTTATGAAGATTGTAAAAATTGGCCGCACTCATTTTATGGATGCAACACCTTTAACCCTTGGGCAGGAATTTAGCGGGTACGCATCACAGTTAGATCATGGAATAAAAGCGATAAAAAATACTTTACCTCATTTAAGCGAACTGGCACTTGGTGGAACCGCTGTTGGAACAGGAATCAACACGCCAAAAGGCTATGCAAAAAATGTAGCTGAAACCATAGCAGAACTTACCGGGCTGCCTTTTGTTACAGCAAAAAACAAATTTGAATCACTCGCAGCTCATGATGCGATTGTAGAAACACACGGCGCTTTAAAAACAGTAGCTGTGAGCCTCATGAAAATTGCTAATGATATCAGGATGTTGTCTTCAGGGCCCCGAAGCGGGATCGGAGAAATCAGTATTCCCGAAAATGAACCCGGCTCTTCCATCATGCCCGGAAAAGTAAATCCTACACAATGCGAAGCATTGACAATGATTTCTGCCCAGGTAATGGGAAATGATGTTGCCATTACTATCGGCGGAGCCACTGGTCAATTTGAATTGAATGTGTTTAAGCCGTTGATGATCTATAACTTTTTGCATAGTGCAAGATTAATAGGTGATGGCTGTAATAGTTTTAATGAAAATTGCGCAAAAGGTATTGAACCGATTAAGGCAAACATCAAAAAACATGTTGATAATTCTTTGATGCTGGTAACCGCACTCAATACAAAAATTGGTTATTATAAATCTGCTGAAATTGCTCAAAAAGCGCATAAAGAAAATACCACTTTAAAAGAAATGGCAGTTAAATTAGGCTATGTAACTCCTGAAGAATTTGATGAATGGGTAAATCCTGCAAATATGGTAGGTGAGTTACCTGAGAACTAAAATTTCGTTGCAATTTAAGGCAAGAAGAATACAGCTTTTTTAAAACAGAAATAAAGTGAATTCCCTTGTTCACTGTAAATCTTCCTGTAAAAAAGAATCCTATTTTACAATAATTTTTGTAGAACAAATATTTATGAAATAGGCATTATAAAGTTTGAAAACATACATGCCGGGATTAAGCATTTGTATGTTAATTCCAAAATTATTTACATCACTGTTCCCTTTCAAAATCACCTTCCCATTCATATCAAAAATTGAATAATGAAGTGGGCTTGTTTGACTTTTTAAGCTTTTTACAAATAATATATTCTTTGCCGGATTCGGATATACTTCAATTTTCGTGTTGATAGTAGGCGTATTTATTGAATCGGGAACTATTGACAAAACACCCAGTGGTCCGCCATACGTATATTCCAAAATCCTCCCTTTGTAAGCAGAGTTTTGAGATGACATATCACAGGAAACAAAAATTTTTAACCCATCCGGAGAAACACAAAGATCGCGAAGTCTGGCCGTGTTTTTTAAATTCATGGCAGCAATGGATGTCATATCTGTGACTGATTTGCCATCTCCAGAAAGCTTTAATCTAAAAACCTGGCCCGCTTTTAAAGAAGGTACCAGCAAAGAAAGGTTCCAGTTTGGAATAATATAGTTTTCATAAACTTCCAGGCTGGAACAAGCTACTGTAGGCCAGGTAGAATTACTTGTTCCATATAATGGGCCTGGATTAGCCGTGGTATATAAAGTATAAATTGGGGCCCTGAGGTTATAATCAATTGAATCCTGTTCTTCGCTTGTAACAAGCATATTAGCTAGTGTATAACCATTATAGTTCCCATCACTATAACCGGAAACCAATGGCCACCCATAGTCACGGCCCTCTTCGATAATATTTACTTCATCGTCACTCATATCCTGCTGCTCACTGCTGTATAAGATTCCGTTACTTCCAAAGGCAAGGCCTTGTGCGTTTCTATGGCCATAACTCCACACTGCTGTTGAATTTCCATTTGCATCTACAAAAGGATTGTCATTAGGAATCCAGTTTTGCGGATTGCTTGCTGAGCCTATTGCATCAAGGTTAAACCTTAAAACTTTTCCTTCCAAAGTATCACGTAACTGAGCACGGTTGTTACGATTCAGATTCTTAAACTGGCCGGTTCCCATATCTCCTATTGTATAAAATAAGTATGGAGTACCACCTACATTGCCGATAGTTAATCTTCCTGAATTGTGATCGGTACTTCCATTTAAGTTTTGTATAATAGTTACGGGACTTGAAAGAGAGTGCGTAGAACGATTATAAGTATATCTTACAATTTTCGTTTTAAAAAAACAGCCACTATCCTGACCGTTTTTTGCGGTAAAGCAGCCCACGTTATGATAAACATACGCCAGGTAAACCCATGGTTTGCTGGGATTCGGCCATTCGCTGTACATAGAAGGATGCAATGCCAATCCCATTAAGCCGCCTTGAGGCCAGGAAGAAAGCGAGGTACTAAAATCTCTTTTGCTACTTAAATCAATTAATTGAGTCTTCCCTCCGGTTTGAGGATTTATCCTATCTACAAGGTATGAACTGTTTTCAGTTACCCACAATGAGTCATCAGGGCCATAAGTAAGTTCCCAGGCAGACTTTAACTGATACCCGGTATTTACGGTTCTTACAGAAAATGGCTCATTTTGAGAGAACCCGGTATTTAACAATAATAAAAATAAACTCAGAAAAGAGATTAATTTTTTTTCCATTGGATCGGGGGTTCTTTTGATTATTAAAATATAAAACGTGGGTATATAAAAATTATTTTATAAATAAATAATAAATCGTTTGTATGTTTTAAACTTTTAAAAAAATAAATTAAAAATAAAAGCGTTATCCTCTTTAATAAATATGAATCTTGGTGGATTAAAAAATTTCTGTATGAAAAAAATATACCCTTCAAACTTTTTACCAGGTTTTTTTTGGGGGTTTAAACGAGAAAAATTGTTTTCCCGCAGAAAAATATTTTTCAGTTTTAACTTCGTTATTATATTTTCATACTTATTTTTTTCTCCTTCATTTCTGAGTGCTCAAAAGCTTATTTTTAGTTACAGCTATCAAAATGTAACTCGAAATTCTACAGGAGGAACACTTGAAAATGGCGATATAATTGAAGTACATGCATTATTAAGAGTTAATAAAACAACAAAAAGTATTTATTATATTGATTCTATTCCTACCGGAACTCAGTACGTATCTAATTCACTTAAAATTGTAACAAACGAAGGCCTAACGTACCATGGACCCTACACTGATAATTCGGGTGATGATTTAGGGGTTTATGTCAGCGGCACTAATGCCCGACTGCGCGTAAATATAGGCGGGGGAGCTACCAATCCAACATCAGGAAGTTTTAATTCAACAGGCGGAGGAGGAACTGTAAACCCCGGAAATAAACCTAAGTTCTATTCCACTACTTTATTTATGGTTGCCTACCGGTTAAAAATAACGGCAAGTTTTGGAGACACCATCCATCTTACAGGAAATTATTATTTTGATACATCAGGTACAAAAACATCATACCGTTTTGATTATGCAGGAATAAAAATTATCCAAAATTCCGGATTATGTAGCAATTTTTCCAGTGCCAGTTTTACAACTGATAGTTCCTTTGGATCAGGGAATATTCAAAACAGGGCGCTTGGTGTGGCAGGCGGAAATGACTATACCAAAATAAATATGGGAGCCAATTCTCCTGGGGATGGTTATTATTCTATCGCAAATAATACCAGTGCAGACGGCACTACTGACAATACCGGTCCTTATAGTCCTACTTCCAATTCTCACCGCGTATTTAATGGATTTTGGGATATAATAGGAGATCATACAGGCGCAACTAATACTGCGACCGGCAACCCACCTGTGGCTCCCGGTACCAATGGTGGATATATGTTGGTAGTGAATGCGGCTTTCCCAACAGGAGAAGCATTCCATCAAACAATAAGTAACGTTTGCCCTAATACCAATTATGAATTTTCTGCCTGGATAAGAAATATTTGTAAGGTGTGTGGTATTGATTCTAACAGTTTATCTACGCATACTCCCGGCGTTTTACCTAATCTTTCTTTTGCAGTAAACAATATTGATTATTATACAACAGGCAATATTATTTACGATGCAACCTGGCAAAAAAGAGGGTTTATGTATAAGACCGGACCATCGGAAACCAGCTTTACTATTTCAATAAAAAATAACGCGGCAGGCGGCGGTGGAGACGATTGGGTGATGGATGATATTAAATTAGCAACCTGCTATCCAAATTTGGTGATGAATCCAAGTGATACAGCCACCGCTTGTGCAGGGTGGCCCATTACCTTAAGTGATACGATAAAAAGCTATTTCAACAATTATGTAAATTATCGCTGGGAAACAAGTACTGATGGTATTACCTGGAATGCTGTAAATGCAGGAAGTTCAAAAGTACCTGTAGTTGAAAACGGGTTATACGTTTACCATGTTGACACGGTTCTTGTGCCGGCTGCGGCTGATAGTGCCACCTATTACCGGGTAAAGGTTGGAACTACTACAGATAATTTGGATAACCCGGATTGTTCCGTTTATAACAGCCAAAAGATCTTTTTAAAGGTTTATAGTACTACCTGCCCTTTGCTGGATGTTTCACTATTAAATTTTAATGGTACCCTCATAAACGAAAAGTCAGTTTTAAAATGGACCTCCCAAAATGGGGATAATCTCCTGGCTTATGAAGTTGAAAAAAGTTTGGATGGAATTCATTTTACAAAAGCTGGTAAAATACCTGTTGCGAATGAAACAAATGGTTCAACTTATACATTTACTGACCCTACAGATATTGTTAACACTGTATTTTACAGATTAAAGCTAGTGAACAAAAACAGTGAGGAAAATAAATATTCAAAAATCATTTCAGTTTATAATAGAAAAAATGATTTCTCAATCAGCACAGTAAACCCATTTAAAAACACTTTAAAAATAAATGTATTCCTTCCTTTTGATGGTGTTTTAGAATTTAATCTCTGTGATATATTTGGGAATGTTGTGAAGAAAAAAACTTTAGAACTTCAGAAGGGAAATTCGCAACAAATACTAGATGACCTTTACAATCTGCAGGCTGGCATGTACATTTTGAGAGCAATCTTTAATGGAACCGTTATTCAAAATAAAATGATTAAAAACAACTAAACTGCCTATTCCATTTACAGTAAACAAATAAATTCGGAGGATTTTAATTTTAATTATACAGTTAGTAGGTGTTGAATTTGCCATTAGTAATTTGTATCAAATTATTAGCACTATCCATAGCTGTTCCCGAAAATGTTCCCTGAATTTTTGCTGAATCCAATACAGATAAGTTCACTATAAATTCACCGGTTAATGCATTTGCACTATATATTGTTTTGTAAGAAAGACTATAATTGAATGAAGCCTGGTATTGCGAAGCATAATAAGTACCTGGCGCAAATGAACTGCCATATAATTTTAATTGAAAGGATTGGCTGTCATCATCAGTTTTACCGATAATATAAAGCACATTAGAACCCACTCCTTTGGTTTGATAAACAGTATCTAAATAGCCGGCATAGTTTAATCCGCCATTTGTAAATTCCCAATTTCCTGTTGCTGGTCTCATCTTTTCAGAGCTATACTCCTTACCGCACGAAACTATTACTGTTGCAATCAATATCAACAAAAAAGAAAGTTTGAAAAATTTCATGGGATAAATTTAAAGTGAATAACCCATATTAGGAAACCTGAACTTCATCGTTTATCAATTTTTCTGATTCGAGAGCCGGGCGTGGACTATGACTTTTAAAAAATATTTTTTGAAATACAAAAATAGAAATGATACCTAAAGAAATAGATGCATCGGCAATGTTAAATATGGGACTAAAAAAATCAAACTCCTGTCCGCCCCAAAAGGGAAGCCATAAAGGAAGATGAGTATGTATTAGGGGGAAATAAAGCATATCAACTACTTTACCATGCAAAAAGCCGGCATAACCATGAGAAGGATATAAACGGGCTATATTATAAGAGTAAGCAGCACTGTTTTCAAATAGTAAACCATAGAACATACTATCAATGAGGTTGCCTAAAGCACCGGCAAAAATCAAAGCCACACAAACAATAAAAGCAGGATTAAACTTTCTTTCAATAATTTTTTTAAGATAGAACACCCCAAAAATTACAGCGGCCAGCCTGAATAAAGTAAGCGCCATTTTACCAAATTCCCCTCCAAACTTCCAGCCATAAGCCATTCCCTCGTTTTCAATAAAATATAACTGGAACCAATGTCCGAAAATCAAATGTGCTTCTCCGATATGATAGTGAGTTTTTACAAATATTTTAAGGGCCTGGTCAGCAAAAACTATGAGGAAGATTAATAAAAAAATAGTTTTCTTTTTCACGTAAGGGTTTTAGCAGGCAAAGATAATAAAATTGAACCATGGCTTTGATTCCATACGTTAATTATTAGTCAATGGAACCGAATTTTCTGTATCAGTAGCTATGGAGTTAGGTTTAAAAAAATACCTTCTGAAAAGAAGAATACCAATAACGCCGATTGAGACAGAGGCGTCAGCGATATTGAAAATATAATTGAAAAACGAAAACTGTTTTCCACCCAAAAAAGGAATCCAGGACGGAACTTTATTAATATGAAACAAGGGGAAATAGAGCATATCGACTACATTACCATGAAGAAATGAACCATATCCATGTGCCTGAAAAATTTTTGCCAGTCCTTCTGTATCAAAGCTACTTCTATCGAAGATCATCCCATAAAATAAACTATCAAGTAAATTACCCAAGGCTCCGGCAAATACCAGTGCAACACAAATAATATATCCTGGATGGAATTTTTTTTCTATAATTTTTCTTAGGTAAAAAACGCCAAAAATAACTGCCGCAAGCCTGAATAATGTAAGCGCTACTTTGCCAAAACCTCCACCAAATTTCCAACCATAAGCCATTCCTGCATTTTCAATAAAATACAATTGAAACCAGTTTCCTAAAACCGGGTGTGATTCGGCTGGATGATAATGCGTTTTTACATAAATTTTTAAAGCCTGGTCAGCAATAATTATCAACCCAATAATAAAAAAAACGTGTCTCTTTTTCAATTTAAAAAAAATTTTTAATGTCTGTTATTCTTCAAAATAAATCCTTTTCACTCTTTGCGAAATCCCGGTCATTATTTCATAAGGAATTGTTCCCGCCCATTGAGCAATAGACTGCAAAGAAAGCGATTCTCCAAAAACTATTACTTCATCACCTTCCTTCACTTCTTGTATGCCTGTAATGTCAATCATCGTCATATCCATACAAATATTGCCAATGGTAGAAACCGTATTATTTTTTATTATCATTTTTCCAATGCCATTTCCTAATCTTCTTGAATATCCATCTGCGTAACCAATTTTAACAACCCCGATTACACTGTCGTTTTCAACCTTCGCTTTTCTTCCATAACCCACCGTCTCACCGGCTTTAATATTTTTTATTTGTGAAATAGTTGTAGTTAATGTTGAAACATTTTTGAGAGTTTTCTGCATCTTCTCATTTGAGTCGATACCATAAAGTCCAATCCCAAGACGCACCATATCCAATTGAAATTCCGGATGCCTGCTTATGCCTGAAGTGTTATCGATGTGTTTATCAAAAGCATAGTCAAGAGTTTTTTCAAGCTTTGCACAACAAGTTTTAAAAATAGTATACTGCAATAGCGTGAACTCCCTTTCTGCGGGATCATCACTTGCAGCAAAATGCGAGAAGACAGATTTTATTTTTATAGAATGGTTACCTGCTAATTGTCTCGCAAGCTCGTCTATTTCATTTTCCATAAAACCAAGCCGGTGCATTCCTGTATCAATTTTTAAATGAACCGGATAATTTTCTATTTCCGATTTTCTTAAAAAGTCTGTAAACTCATTCAATAACGCGAAAGAAAAAATTTCAGGCTCAAGATTATAATTTACAACAGCATCAAATGTGCTGTTGTCTGTATTCATCACCATTATTGGTAACGTAATTCCCGCATTTCTTAATTCAATTCCTTCATCAGCATACGCTACTGCTAAATAATCCACTTTGTTATATTCCAATACAGAAGCAATTTCATAACCACCGCTTCCATATCCAAACGCTTTTACCATCACCATAATTTTGGTTGACGGCTTCAATTTTTCTTTGTATTGTTTTAGATTATGAATAATAGAATTTAGATTGATGGAAAGCACTGTCTGGTGCACTTTTTTCTCCAGTAAATGAGTAATCTTTTCAAATTCAAACTGGCGGGCGCCTTTAATTAAAATAGTTTCATCATGAAAAGAAGAGATAAAAATATTTTTTAAAAATTCATCAGTACTTTTAAAAAAATATTTGGTTTTTAGGCCAGCAAACGATTTTTGATGTGAGAAAATACCAGTGCCTATTCCGTAAAATTTGTCGATATTTTTTTGTTCCAATAGTGAAGCAACATTCTTATATAATTTTCCAGGTTCAATTCCCGATTGTACAATATCTGAAAAAATTATTGTACCCATTTTGTGTTGCTTTTGTTGATTTAAGAAATCAAGGGCAATTCCTAAAGAATAAAAATCATTGCTGTAACTATCATTTATAATGTCACAACGATTAATGCCGGATTTTAGTTCCAGGCGCATTTCAATCGGGTAAAGTGAATTAAAATTCTTTTTTAGTTCTGCTACATTCTTATTTAAAATAAATAGAAGGCACCAGCAGTGAATTGCATTTTGAATAGATCCATCATCAATGAAAGGTATTTCAATCTGTACTTTTTTCTTTTGATAAATTGCTTCAATCACAGAAGATGAATTCTCTTTCTTAATTTGTTTTACCCATAAAGTATTATCACTTTTTCTTCCCCAGGAAAATAATTTTAATTGCTTATTTGTTTGTTGAAATAATTTTATTTCATGCAAAAGTTTTTCATCATCCGAACAAAAAATCAATTGATCTGAATGTTGAAAAAGCAAAAGTTTTTCACGTATTTTTTGGTGCACATTTTCAAAACCTTCATCATGGGCATTACCAATATTGGTAAAAATCCCTATCTGAGGTTGAATAATTTTTTCAAGATTTTTCATTTCCCCGGGTTGGGAAATTCCGGCTTCGAAAATAGCAAGATCATTTGCAGGGGTTATGTTCAAAACACTAAGCGGAACACCTATCTGAGAATTAAAACTTTTAGGACTTCTTACTATAGAAAAATCTTTTTCAAGAAGTTGGTTCAGCCATTCTTTCACAATGGTTTTTCCATTACTTCCTGTAATACCAATAACTGTTAATTCTTTTTTTGAAAATTGATTTCGGTGATAAGTGGCTAATTTTTGAAAAGCCTCAATTGTATTTTTTACTAAAATAATATTGGCGCCAGGAAATTGAGTCCTATCAATTGTTTGATCATCGGTTACAAAATTGCGTACGCCTTTTTGATATATATTTTCAAAAAACAAATTGGCATTTCGCAGCTTATTTTTTATGGCAAAAAATACAGTTTCGGCAGGATAAGAAATTTTACGTGTATCTAATGAAAGATAAGACAACCGGCAAAAAGCCGTGTTCCTGTTCTTCCATTTTCCCTTGCAGATTTTTGCAATTTCTTCAATTGTATAATGTATCCCTACGTTCAATTATGTTGTTTGTTTTTAAAAATAGAAAATAAAACAGAACCTCCGAGGCAAAGTACAATCACCAAAAGTGAAA
>JBBQWJ010000106.1:0-10579 GCA_038210685.1 Chitinophagales bacterium
GTTACATCCAATGAAGTAATAATGCCGGTGCATTCAGAATTGCCATTTCCGATAATCAATCCGGCGTTATCATAATTTTCCTGTAAACTAATAGGAGCAATACTTTCAAGGTATTGAGTAATCTCTTTTATTTTCATTTAATTATTTTAAATTCTTTTTATTTTCAAAAAAAAGAACTTTAAAGATAGGAGTAAATGAAGACTTTTTGAGTTAGACCGAAAACAGGAATTCTGCTTTTTTGTTGATTTAGGATTTCGTGAAAAGTGAAAGGAAATGAAATTCACACTTATTTATTCGTTTACCGGATCAAAAAAATATCGAATATCGAACATGGAATTTTGGATGAAAAAGTTGGTAACGCTAAACTACCTAAACAACTAAACTTTCTAAACCACCAACCAACCATAAAACCATCTAAACCATAACCTAAAATCGCGGGCATCTTACAGCATTGCTTGAAGAGTTGTCACGATCCAGGAATTTCTGGTAAGAAAGAGAAAGTTCAAACCCGCCGCGCGACTGGCTTGCAGTTTTAAGGGTAGAAATATTTACATCATAACTTAATGCAAAGGTTAATGGATGCAACTCCATTTTTACCACCGGGATGAAAGCATCGTTCCATCTTAAAAAGCCGCCGCCGGAAATAACATATTGCGGATCATCAGGATAAGCGTCTAATTTTAAACTATAAAGCATTCCTCCAATCATTTCTGAATAGGCGCCCTGTGTTGAATAATCTGCATAAAAAGTCATGTAAGCATAATCATTCAAAGTAGTTCTTACACCGGCGGAATAAACCCATTTTGGATTAATTTTTACATTCGCATCATTATAAAAAGAGACTTTTGCGGATTGATTGAAATGATGGTAGCCAACTCCAAAATAAAGATTATCGTTAGGGTTGCTGCCTATCTGTGAATTGAAACTTAAGCCTGCACTTCCGTCGAAATATAAAAAATTATTGGCTCCAAAATTTTCTCCTGTTGCTAGAGTGGCATCGCCATTTACTCCATTGTACTGGCTGTTTGTAGTCATTTTTGAAACATCAAATTTCCTTTGAACCATACCGGCGGAAAAGCCTGCCGACAAATACATATTCCTTTCTTCGCTCAAAGATTTATGATAATTTAAAACCGGGAGTACGCTGGTAGAACTAAGTCCAATGGTACCAGCTTTATCATAAAGAATAGCGCCGCCGATGGTAAGAAAATCATCTCCATGGCCAATAGGTAATTTGTATTCAGCATTTAAAGAAGAGGTTTGAAAAGGAACTGTAACTGAATTCCATTGATTACGAAAAACCCCCTGGATCCGAAAATCACCGCTAAAAATACCTGCCAGTGCAGGATTCCGAAGAAGTGGCGTTTCTGAAAACTGTGAAAAATGAATGTCTTGCGCTGAACTGTTATTTTGAAAAAAACATATAAAAGCGAGAACAATAATTGATGTAAGGATAGCGGATTTCATGGGAAAATCTTTCTGTTTCTTTAACGTTTTGAATAATTTAATATTATCTGATCAGGGCTATATTTCCTTTAAAAGTGAGCGTACTGTTGTTATCACAAACTACCTGCAGCATATACACAAATACATCCGGCGGAAGTTGTTTGCCCTTAAAGGTTCCATCCCATCCTGCGGAAGCATCATTGGCATTAAAATTCGATTTTTCAAAAACAATTTGGCCCCAGCGATTAAACACTTTTAAATTCAAAATCTTAAATACACCGCTTCCTCTCGGATAAAAAATGTCGTTGGCGCCATCGCCATTCGGAGAAAAAGTATTGGGTACAAAAATGTTGGCATTATTGCACAAAACATATACTGACACTTTATCTTCAGCTTCGCATCCTGCCCCATTTTTTACACGAACGGTATATTCCAAAGATTCATTCGGGTTTACAGTGATGGAAGGATAATGTTGAGAAACGATTCCGATGGAAGGTGTCCACTCAACACTCGTTACATCTTGTGAAATAGTGGGATCGATCTGTATTTGATTCCCCACATTTATCGTCTGGTCTGCACCTGCATTCACTTGCGGATATGGATAAACCCTAACCGGAACGTAGGCTGTATCCCTAAAACAACCTTTCGAATCAGATCCAATTACCTGGTATGTTGTCGAAGTTGTTGGAGACGCAGTCGGAGAAGAAATAGAAGGATTATCAAGACCCGTTGATGGATACCATGCATAATTTTCCGTTCCTTGCGCATACAACTTCACAGATCTTCCGATACATAACGTATCAGGCTTGCTGAACGAAAGTTTGAAAGGATATTTTATCACCAGTGAAATTGAATCGAACGAAATACAACCTTTATTGCTGATACCTTTTACATGATATTGAATCGCAGAATCAGGGCGGGTACCCGGGGCTGCACAATTAGTGCATGAAAGATATTTTGAAGGGCTCCACGAATAAGTTTGAGCTCCGGAAACATTCAACGTTTCTGATGATCCAACACAAACAACAGTATCTGCAAAAATTGACAAAATTGGTAATGGATAAATTTCAACAGGTTTTCTAACGGTATCACTACATCCGTTGCTACTAAATCCAATTGCTGTTATTGTAAAATTTCCTGCAGTTGGATAAGTTTGTGCAGCAGGATTTTTCAGCGTTGATGCATTACCGTTAGCAAGGTCCCATTTCCATGAAACGGTTGATGTATCAGGATTAGATACAATACCTGAAAAATTAATTACTGCCGGAACACAGGCGCCTGCACTTCCATTGATAACAATTTTCGGACTCGGGTTAACAATAACCGGCTCAGGATTTTTAACTGAATCAACGCAACCTCTTTGCGTTACGACTTTCAGAGATGCTTTGTAAGAACCGGGACGATTATAAAGATGTGTTGGTTGTGGAACTGAAGAAGTAGTTCCGTCGCCAAAATTCCAAAAATAAGTAGCGATCGCATCGTTGGTGATGCTGGTATTGACAAAGCTTACTGATCCCGAATCACAAACCAAAGTGCGGTTGTTGTCAAAAGACGCGGTAATATCATAAACACCAATAGAATCTTTTCCGGTGACTGCCACTTTACATCCATTCACATCCTCCAGTATCATTTTTGGCAAATATTTTCCCGGAGCAGTGTAAGTATGTACCACGTTGGAATCTTTAGTAGAAATAGTGGCACCATCATTAAAATCCCAAACAAAAGAAATGTTCTTTTTGGTATGGGCCTGGAAACTGCTTTGCAAAGGATTGCATCCTTCAATATTTGAATAAGACAAAACACCTGTAGGACCTTTCACTTTTATCGTCTGTGATTTTTGTGAAGTACAACCTGAAACACTATAAATGATTAGCACCGCATTAAAAGTGCCCGCAGTTGAGTAGAAATGAGAAGGATTGCGTTCTGTAGAAATGCTTCCATCGCCAAAATCCCATTTCCATTTAGAATAGTTTACGGAGTTGTTGGTAAAATTAGCAATTAATGGCGGGCACGTTCCAAGCGTATCACTTACTGTAAAATCTGCTTTAGGATTTCCTATCCTTATGTACGCCGGTTTTGAAATATTATTGCTACAACCATATTTATCAGTGATGGATAGGCTTACAGGATAAATACCTTCAGCTGTATAAAGATGAACCGGATTTTTTTGGTTGGAAGTAGTGCCGTCACCAAGATCCCACAAATAAGTCAATGATGGCCCGGAAGAAGAATTCGTGAAATTTATTGGTTCACTGGTACATGAAAGTGTATCGCCACTAAAAGCTGCCACAGGCTTAGAAATTACTACAGCGCTTGTTTTTTTCAATGTATCTGAACAACCTTTTGTATCAGTAACTATCAAAGAAACCGAATAAGTTCCGGGTGAAGTATAGAGATGATTAAAAGAACCTGAACCCAGGTTTTCAGTCATTCCATCGCCCCAGTTCCAGTTCCATTGTTGAATTGGATGAGCGCCATCCGTATAAGAACTATCAACAAAATTTACCGAATTATTCAAACAAGTGCCTGCGACGGCAGAATGAAAAACGGCTGTTGGCCCGTTAACGGTAACAGCCATAGGTTTGGTAATTGAATCCACACAACCATTGATATCTTTCAGGATCAAAGTAACATTATAAGCCGATGCTTTATTGTATTTATGGCTGGCAGAAGCTGAAGAATCTGAAAGGGAAGTGCCGTCGCCAAATTTCCAGGTGTATAAGCCAACATGACCGGGAATACTATTGATTGCGTCAAACGTTACAGGAGCATTTCTGCATGTTTCTGAGTTGCTCAAATTAAAATCCGCCACTTCACGAATGATCTGCACCGTTTCTGTTCTTGTTTGGGAACAGCCGCTTGCCTGGTTAGTAACTGTTAATGAAACCTCGAATGATCCCGCTTTAACAAAATCATGAGTTGGATTTTGTTCGGTGGAAGTAGTGCCATCGCCAAAATTCCAAAGCCAGTAATCAGCGCCAATGGAGTAATCTTTAAAAATTGCCTGCCTTGGAACCGTGCAGGTTTTGGTGTAAGAAAACCGCGCAACCGGCGGATGAATATGAACCTGGTTTAGATTAGTGATCGTATCAGCACAACCATTATTGATCGCGATCAACGTTACTGAAAAAAGCCCGGTATCGTTGTATAAATGAGAAGGATACTGATTTACAGCACTTCCCCCATCTCCAAAAAACCAAATCCATTGATCAGGATTCCCGGCGGATTTATCAGTAAAATTAATTTTTTGATACGCACAAACATCCAAAGGATCGGCAGTATAAATAGCAATTGGTTTTGCACCCACCACAATGCCATTAACCTTCTTAACAGAATCAACGCAACCATCGGCAGTTGTATAAGTAAGTGTCACAGTATATGCTCCGGGTGAAGTAAAGACATGGGTAGGAGTAGTTGAATCAGAAGAATTGCCATCACCGAAATCCCAGTGATAATTACTGATAGATTCTAAAGAATTTATTGTCGAAGTGAATTTATGAGATAAAGGCGCACACCCTTTTTGAGGCAATCCATTTATGGAAACAACCGGCTTTTTTATTTTTATATAAGCTGTTTTTACAAGACTATCGGTACAGCCGGAGGCATTTGTTACAAATAATTTCACGGTATAGTTGCCTTCTTTTGTATAGGTATGAGAAGGATTTTGCAGATTAGAATTCGTTCCATCGCCAAAATCCCAATAATAAGTTTGAACAGCCGCACTGTTATTGGTAAAATTGCTGGTGCCGGATGATTGATTCAGAAAGTTAACACCGAAAGGCGCTGCACAGGAAATCGTATCAGAAGCTGAAAAAGAAACTACCGGCCTGGCGATTACAGTGACCGATTTAGTAATAGAATCCATGCAGGCTCCATTGTTACTTATCATTTTAATGGTATAGTTTCCTGCCTTTTTAAAAGTTTTTACCGCATTTATTGAGTTTGAAAAAGTGCCATCACGAAAATCCCATGAAGCGCTTGCTGGCACAGGTTTGCTTGCGTTATTTAGAACTACAGGTGTTTCAGCGCACACCAATTTCGGAACTTCGAAATCAGCACTTGTACTTCCAACAATAATCAATTTCGGCTTTATCAAAGTATCAGTGCAGCCTGTTGTGTTATTGACGATAAGGCTAATTGTATAATCTCCCGAAGAAGTAAAAGTATGAGAGGGATTAGCTGCGGTGGATGATGCGCCATCTCCGAAATTCCATTGATAACTTAAAGTTCCAACTCCTGACGATTTATTTAAAAAATTAATAGTGGCCGGCGCATTGCATGAGCTTGAAGTAGAATTAGAAAAACCTGATTTTACGCCCGTTTGAATATTGATATAGTCCTTTATAGTTTTTGAAGTTACACAACCGTAACTGTTAGTAGCTCTCAAAGACACATTAAAACTTCCAACCGAAGTATAAGTATGTTGCGGATTTTGAACGTTAGAGAAATTACCATCTCCAAAATCCCATTGCCAATTACTGATCGTTCCGCTGGCAGAAATGCTTGAATCAGTAAAAGTTGTCGTTAATGGAAAACAGCCTGTAACATCTGCTGTATTAAAATTAATTTCAGGTGATGAATAAACAGTAATGAATTTTGTTTTTGTAACAGAATCTATACCGTAAGAGTTTTTAATAATTAGTTTAACGGTATAGGTACCGGGATTAAAATAAGCGGCTGAAGGATTTTGTAAAACGGTAGTAGTGCCGTTACCAAGGTCCCATTTCCATGAGGAAGGATTTCCCTTAGAGGAATCAGAAAATTGTACTACAAGTGGTGCACAACCGGAAGTTGGCGACGCATTAAAATCTGCTATTAACTGGGCCTTTACTAAAAATCCTGAAAAAAAGAACAGGAAAAAGAACGCCAGGTACTTTGCGGCTTTTTGCAAAAAATTATAGAAGGTTAAGGTCTTCAAGGTTAGGGATATTTAAAAAACCGGATTCACTAAGATTAATAACCTTTTGAAAACGAAAAACGGCTTGATTTTATTGCGCTCAAAAACCTCAAAAAAGGTATCTGTTTTTTACTAAAGATTAAGGAGGTGGCTATCAGGTTCTTAAATAAAAAGAAAAAATTATTGGCGTGTCATATAAAGCACAAGGGGAGCACTGTTGCCCCAGGGAGCAAGTTGTAAAGTTGGATTTTCTTTCTTGGTAAAACGCCAGCTTCTGGATAAAAAAGAAAAACCTTGAATTGAATCCGGTAAAGAAATAGTAAGCTTGCTGTAATCACTATTGGTAGCCCAGGTTCCATAACACTCCTTGGAACCATTAGTGGCTTTCAGTGGTCCATGGTACAAGTCTGTTTCTAAAAGAACAAATTTATATCCGCTGTACATCGAAGTAATATCTGTAGTGCTGTCTTTTGCAAACGTTACCACAAAATCACTTCCAATAACATACTTCTCAAAATACTTTTCCAGCACAGACTGATCCAGGTTCTGCAACGTTTTCTTACAAGAAAAGCAAAGCAGCATTGAGATTAAGAAAATAAATGTGAATAACTTTTTCATGAGTGATCTGAAAACTATAATTTTAAAACGAAAACGACAGGCTAAAAGTATAAATTATTAAACAAAAAGTTTTTTATTCGTTTCGTTTATTAAGATAATAAAAATTTATGAATTGACATTTAATAAATCTGCATCAGGAATGGATAAAACATTTTGCTATCTTTATTTCAGAAAATGCAGCATGTTTTATCTACGAAGATTCCTATTGATATTTTTTTGTACCCTCCTGTTTACCCGGTCCTTTTCGCAAATATTTGCCGGTGATCCAGCCTCTATAAAATGGAAACAAATCAATACTTCTTCATCAAGAGTGATTTTCCCCCAAGGCCTTGATTCTATAGCAAGGAGGATCACAAATATTATTTCATTCATAAGACAACCAACCGAAAAAACAATCGGCCCCCAATCAAAAAAAATAAATATTGTTCTTCAAAATCAAACGATCGTTTCAAACGCTTATGTAGGCTTAGGGCCTTTTAGAAGTGAATTCTTTTTAACGCCCCAGCAAAACAGTTTTGAAATGGGAAGTGTGCCGTGGCCCGACCAGCTTACGATTCATGAATACAGGCATGTAGAACAATACAATAATTTTAATGTGGGGCTTTCGAAAGTAATGGGAATTATTTTTGGTGAAGAAGGATTAGCGCTTGCCAATAATGCCGCTATTCCCAACTGGTTTTATGAAGGAGATGCGGTTTATAACGAAACGAATTTAAGTGCGCAGGGGCGTGGTAAATTACCCGCATTTTTTGACGCGTACCGCTCACTTTGGAAAGCAGGAAAAAATTACAGTTGGATGAAACTTAGGAACGGATCATTAAAAAATTTTGTGCCTGACCATTATGCGCTTGGATATTTACTGGTATCCTATGGGCGTGAAAAATATGGTGATAAATTTTGGGAAAATGTAACTCACGATGCAGCTGCTTATAAAAGTTTGATTTACCCATTTCAACATGCTATTAAAAAATATGCAGGAGTAGATTATGTAACCTTCAGAAATAACGCTCTTGATTTTTTTAAAAAAGAATTCGAAGTTCAAAAATCTCCAGAAAAAAGCAATTTAGGTAAATTAAAAAATGAACAATTTCCTTCGTTTACTGAGGACGGATCGGTCGTTTTTCTAAAAAGCACTTCCAAACAAATCCCACAATTTGTAATTAAAAAAGGAGAACCCCTCAAAAAAATAAGAACCCAGGATTATACACTCAGCGATTATTTCAGCTATCGTAACGGAAAAATTCTCTACACCTCCTACAAACCAGATATTCGCCGGGGTTACCGCGATTACAGTAATCTGAAAATAATTGATGCCAATAACGGTAAGGAACAAACGCTATCAAAAAAAACAAAATACTTTTCACCGGATTTAAGTGAAGACGGGCAAACAATTGTAGTAGTAAATGAACCACAAGCTGGACTATGCAATCTTCGTTTGATTAATGCAAATTCAGGAAAAGTAATCAAGCAACTGCCGAATCCTGACAACCTTTTTTACACGTATCCCAAATTTTACGATAACAATAAAATAATTTCAGCAGTAAGAAATCCTAAAGGACAAATGTCATTGGCTGAAATCAACTTTGAAAATAACGAGACAAAATATCTGCTTCCCTTTACCTATCACGTAGCTGGTTTTCCATGCATTTTTAATGATACGCTGTATTTCTCTTATTCTTATAAAAAAAATGACGAACTTTTTGCTTACACGTTTTCTGATCAAAAACTATGGCTTATTGAAGTTGCCCCTTCAGAAGGAATAGGAAAATACCATCCATTTGTAAATGCCGCTTACATAGGCTGGTCCTCCTTTACAGCCGAAGGCTACCGGATTCAAAAGGCCTTAAAATCAACGGTACTTTTCAAAGAAATAACTACAGAAGAGTTGGAGGAAAAAATTTCCAATTTTGGAATTACGGCAATTAACAAAACCAATGCAGGCTTACTAAACGAAGTCCCCAACGACTCATTTGCTGTAAGCAAATACCACAAAACTTTTAAACTTTTTAATTTCCATAGTATAGAGCCTGCTATAAGCGATCCTGAATATACGTTGAGTCTTGTAAGTGAAAATATTTTAAATACACTTCAATCCAACTTGTCTTTTACTTATGATCGTGCAGAAAAATATAAAGAAGTTTCGTTCAACGCCGTTTACGGTGCATGGTTTCCTTACCTTACCATAGGCGCAAATTATTTTATTGACAGAAGTACTTTGTATCATCAACAATTGGTACATTTTAATCAATTAGAGCCTTATGCTGGTTTTAATATTCCTTTAAATTTAAGTAAAGGCCGGTCATTTACTTACCTCAATTTTGGTTCACAATATGTGTACAGCCAGGGAACTTTTAGGGGAAAATATAAAGACTCTTTATCCTCTTCGTATAGTTACGTCAGCAATTTTTTATCATTCAGTCATGAGATACAAAAAGCTTCCCAACAAATATTTCCTTCCTTCGCACAATCGATTTCTATTTCTTACAAAACACCGGTTCAAAATGTAAATGGATACCAGTTTATGGCCAACGGGAATCTTTATTTTCCCGGATTTGCAAAAACACACAGCATTGTATTGAATGGTGCATTGTTGCGTAAAGACAGTTTGAACCAAATCAATTTTTCAAGCGGATTTCCGTTTTCACGGGGTTATCAATCTGTAAATTTTTATAGAATGTATAAATGGGGGATCAATTATCATTTGCCAATAGCCTTTCCTGATAAGGGTTTCGCTGATATCGTTTACTTACTTCGCGTAAGAGCCAATTTATTTTACGATAACACTACAGCAAATGATTTTTATCCCAACAAAACTTCCTACTCGAAAAATTTTCGTTCAACCGGCACCGAAATAACTTTCGATACCAAATGGTGGAATGAAGTGAATGTTTCTTTTGGTGTAAGGTACAGCCGGCTTTTGGACAAAGATGTTTTTGGAGGAACGGGATATAACCGCTGGGAAATTATTTTGCCTGTAAATATTTTAAAGCAATAGAATAAGAATTTAAGTTATTTGTTCGTTTACTGTAAAACCGGCATTCAAAAAATGATTATAATCTTACCAGAAAAAAAAAGATAACTATTCCTTAAACATACCTCTTTTTTTTAACTCCCTGATTTCTTATATTGCAATATAATTTTTCCCATATAGGAGATGAAGAAAAATAAAAATAAAAAAAAGAGTAAAAGCTGTAGCGCTTTTTATTTCCTCGGAACCACGGTAGTAGTTGCTGCCGCTGTGTATGCTACTATAAAAGAAGGTAGACGCATAAAAGAAGAAAATAAATTATTAGCTTATGAAGTGTGGTGATTAGAAGACCACCGACTACCGACGAAAGGTCACCGACTACCGAACGATTCTTCTAAAAAATAATTGAATAATGCAATAATACTCAAACAACAATCTAACCGTTCAAAAATCTACATTCCTCGAAGATCATCGCAGCACCCTGCCCCACTCCGACACACATTGTGGCTAACCCGTAACGAGCTTCCCTTCTTCTCATTTCATACAATAAGGTAGTTGCAATCCTGGCACCGCTACAACCCAATGGATGCCCTATGGCAATGGAACCTCCATTCACATTTACTTTTTGGAGATCAAGGCCCAGGTCATGA
>JBBQWJ010000107.1:0-10556 GCA_038210685.1 Chitinophagales bacterium
AATTCTTTAAGACTTTGGGTAATAAGAATCATCTCCTTTGGTGCATTGGTTCCTTTTGCATTCCAGTCAGGAATATTCCCGTTGAATTCAATGGAATCAATATTCTTAACAGCATCCAAATAGCACCGGTGAGCAAAAACCATCGCCTCCAAAAGTGAATTACTGGCTAATCTGTTCGCTCCATGTAATCCGGTGCTGGCGCATTCGCCACAGGCATATAAATTTTTGATCGAACTTCTTCCCCATGCATCTACTTTTATTCCACCACAACTGTAATGGGCAGCGGGTGCAACCGGAATATATTGTTTGGAAACATCAATTCCAATTGATTTACATTTTTCATAAATATTCGGAAAATGATGGACAAATTTTTTCAAATCCATTCCGGTGCAATCCAAAAAAACGTTTTCCGTTCCATTGATCTTCATCTCATTGTCAATTGCCCGGGCTACAATGTCACGTGGCGCGAGATCTTTTCTTTCATCATATTTTTCCATGAAAGCTTCGCCCTGTATATTTCGTAATATCCCTCCATCTCCACGCACCGCTTCTGTAATCAAAAATGCCTGCCCGCTTTTTCCTGCTTCATATAAAGCAGTAGGATGAAACTGGATAAATTCCATATTTTCAATTCTTCCTTTTGCCCTGTAAGCCATAGCCACTCCGTCTCCTGTGGCAATTGAGGGGTTAGTGGTGGTTCGATAAACCTGCCCGTTGCCTCCTGTCGCAACCAACGTGATCTTTGAAATTATTTTTTCGATTTCATTCTTTTGCAGATTAAGGACATACACTCCAAAACATTCAACATCAGGGGTAGATTTGGTAATTAAATAACCGAGATGATGCTGGGTAATTATATCAACTACAAAACAATGGTTGATTAATGTAATGTTTGGGTGGGTTTCAATTTCTTTTAAGAGAGTGTCTTCAATTTCTTTACCGGTTACATCTTTATGATGAAGAATACGAAATTCACTATGCCCGCCTTCTTTTCCTAATGCATACTCTCCTGAATTTTCTTTATCAAAATCAGCGCCCCAATTGATGATTTCTTTTATTCTTTCAACGCCTTCTTTTACCACGATCTCAACTACTTCACGATTACACAATCCATCTCCCGCAATTAAAGTGTCTTCAATATGTTTTTCAAAACTGTCTTTTGAAAAGTCAGTAACACCCGCAACGCCGCCCTGCGCGTACTTTGTATTGGTTTCTTCGCTTTCTGTTTTGGTAAGAATAGTTATTTTTTTACCAGGACAATTGCGCGCCACTTTTAATGCATAAGTGAGACCCGCAATACCGCTACCTATTACCAGGAAATCTGTTTTCAATATTTAAGTTGTTTTAGATCCGAAAACTAATCAAAATGAATTGAATAAAATATAATCTCCTGATTTTTGCGAAATTAGGAGATGATCTAAATATTTTTTCCTTTTGTTTGTTTATACTTGTAACACGAAATTAAAAATAAAAGACAGAAATTCTTCGGGAGTTTTTACAAATACCACCCGATTCTATATATTTGAACTTATGAAAACTAACTGGACTTCTGTTACCATTATTTTGTTTGCGCTTTTTTTTGTTGGATGTAAGAAAGAAAAAAAAGAATCAGATTGTTTTAACCTAAAAGCAATATATCTCTATGAAGGTGAACATATAGGTTGTGTCTCAAATATTTGGCAAGTGCAGAAAAGCCCAGATAAGGATATACCTGCCGGAACGTTGGTTTCTTTTACTACCTGGAATGATCCATATGATCCTAGTGCTGTAAAACTCGGGGATGTAATTTCTATTAAGTTACACATGAAGATGCAGATAGTACCTGATATTGATCGAACATGTTCTTATAATTACACTTATCTTTTACAGGGAGATTTTTGCGATTAAAAAGATAATGACCCCGAACATTAGATAATGAAAATCCGACTTATTTGTTGCTTGACTTGAAGCTCATGAAACAGAAGCAGCGACAGTTGGTTCTACCCATGCATTATTTTCTTTCAATAAATTAATGAGTTCTTCCACCGCGATTGATTCAGGTACATTTCTTTTTATTACTTCCTTTCCTTTGTACAAAGTAATTTTTCCAGGTCCGCTGCCTACATAACCAAAATCAGCATCAGCCATTTCACCGGGGCCGTTTACAATGCAGCCCATAATAGCAATTTTTAATCCTTTTAAATGATGAGTAACGGATCTTATTTTTGCGGTGGTTTCCTGCAAATCAAACAACGTTCTGCCGCATGACGGGCAACTGATAAATTCAGTTTTGGAAATCCTGGTGCGCGTTGCCTGCAATATTCCAAAGGCAATTGAATTCATCAATTTATAATCCGGAATTTTATTTTTATCAGGGTAATGATCGCCCAGGCAAATACCGTTTCCAAAGCCATCAATTAATAAAGCGCCTGTTTCAATCGACCAATGGATAAGGCTTTCATCTATCGAATCATTATTGCTATCACAAATAATTATTGCCGGATTTTTAATGTTTCTGTCATTTAATTCACCAAACATCCTGCGAATACTTTGTACCGCATTTTTATTTTTGGTACTTAAACATAAAACTACCGTTTGATCATTCTTAATTTTTTCAAAGAAATGTTCTTTATCAAATTCAGTATATCCTTGCGAATAACAATCCAGCAATACAAAATTTATATAAGAAGATTTTTCAATTGAATCATTTAAAAATTGTTGTTCCTCTAATAGCGGGAAACATTTTGTTTTATCTGAAATTTGTTTCCACGAATCGTACTTGTAAAGGAGTTTTAAAGTTCCGGGTAAAGCAAAATCTATTTTATTATCTCCGCAAAAAATATAGTCAGCGGCCATATCACCGATGTTCCATTTGTCGGTAGCGTCATTGTATTTGTAACCGATATCTTTCAGGTCGGTTACTGTAATTTCATTTTTTTTGTGAAAATCAGCAACAATTACGGGAACATTTTTTCCTCCAATATTTTGAACAGAAAAAGAATCGCGTACATGCATCCCTGTTATATCTGGAAATAAATTTGAAATGTTTTTAATTGGAGGAACAGAAGAATTTTGTTCCTCATTTAGATTGATGTATCTCTTTGCAATGTTTTTGCAAACGGGTATTTCAAATTCTGAATCTTCAGTGAGTGAAACCCGAATCGTATCACCGATACCGTCTTCAAGTAATGTTCCAATACCAATTGCAGATTTTATTCTTCCGTCTTCGCCATCACCTGCTTCTGTTACGCCTAAATGCAAGGGATAACAATGTCCCAATTCGCTTTGCATATTTTCGATCAAAAGCCTGTACGCCTGCACCATTACTTTTGGGTTACTGCTTTTCATGCTCAAAACGATGTTGTAATAATTTTCACTTTCCGCAATACGTAAAAATTCCATCGCGCTTTCTACCATTCCGATTGGCGTATCACCGTAGCGGCTCATGATCCTGTCGCTTAACGATCCGTGATTGGTACCAATCCGCATAGCCGTTCCATATTCTTTGCAAATCGTTATCAATGGGGTAAACCGGTTCCTGATTCTTTCGATTTCTTCCTCGTAATCAGTATCCGAATAATCAATCAGTTCAAATTTTTTCTTGTCAACATAATTGCCGGGGTTCACTCGTACTTTTTCAACAATACGTGCCGCAATTTCAGCAGCATTAGGTGTAAAATGAATATCTGCAACTAACGGTGTTGTATAGCCGCGTTTTTGTAATTCATTTTTTATATTCAATAAATTTTCCGCTTCTTTTTTTGAAGGTGCTGTAATTCTTACCAGTTCCGCACCTGCTTCAATGCAACGAATAGTTTGTTCTACTGTTGCCTTCGTATCCATTGTATCCGTCGTTGTCATTGTCTGGATGCGAATCGGGTGATAGTTACCTATTAAAAGGTCGCCAACTTTAACTTCAAGCGTTTTAAGCCTTTTATATCGGGTTAATGATTCGGCAAAAAGTTCCATGATTTCCTTAAATGATTAAGTTGCAAAAGTACGAATTCATTGATTGGGGAAATAGTTAAATGGTTAATTGGTTTACTCGTAAAAGTAAAATCAGAATCCTGGGAATTTGTTTGGTTACTGATGTGAATTAAAACAATTCTTTCAGCTAAAAAGAAGAGATTTACCAGTCTTTCTCAGGGCTATCAGGTGCCGGAGCTCCCTTTATCTTATGCATTTTGTCCTGAAGTTGTTTTTCATTTTCCAGTAATGATTTTAATTTCTCTTCGGCATCCTGCTTAGATAATTTTGATGGAGAAGGCTTAGGCTGATTATTTTTTTGCTGGTTATTCTGAGGCTGGTTTTTAGGTTGTTGTTTCTTTTTGTCTTTATTTTTGTCCTGATTTTTATTTTGCTGCTTTTGTTGCTTTTTTTGTTCTTTTAAAGCACGCTGCAAATTTTGCCTTGCATCTTCATCTTTCGGATTTAAGATCAAAGCATTTTCGTAGGCAGTAATACACTCTGGTAGTTTTTTAGCTGCCTGCAGGGCCACGCCTTTGTTATAAAAAGCTTTTTGTTTTACTGAATTATCTTTTGCATCGGTTATAGTATTATCATAGGATTTTACCGCTTCTTCTGTTTTGTTTTTCCTGTATAAGGTATTGCCTAAGTTGTAGCTGGCGGTAACACCTGTGTCTGAACTTTTTAGAGCTTCCTGGTAAGCGTTTTCGGCAGCATTATAATTGTTTTCCTTATACGCTTTATTTCCTTTTATGATGGCATCTTTTGCACTCTGTGAAAAAGAGGATAGACTGAAGCACATAAAGAAAAATACGGCAACAACACTTTTAATTTTTGATCTTTTTTTCTCCGACATAAAAAATTCGATCAACAATAAAAGAACTGCGGTGCCTAAAAAGTATTGAAAGTATTGTTTGAATGAAATATATAAACTATCGCTGGTGCTGGTTTCTTTTCCAATGTTGGCAAGTTGGTGTTTGATGTTGGAAGCTACGGCATCTGTGTTAGTATATAACTGGTAAATTCCATTGCCCGCTTTTGCAATTTCACTCAGCTCTTTTTCATTTAATTTGGAAATTACGGTTTCACCCTTATCATCTTTTATATATTGTCCCGTCGTAGGATTCATTATAGGCGCACCCTGCGGAGAACCAATGCCAATCGTATTCACCATAATTCCTTCCTTCGCCAGATCTTTTGATTCTTTTATTGCATCATTGTCATGGTCTTCTCCATCACTTATTAACAGTACTGATTTAAAAGTTTTATCATTGGGATTGAATGCGGCATCGCACATTTTCAATGCGTCACTTATCACCGTTCCCTGCGTTGGTACATCATCCGGCGAAGCAGAAGACAAATACATTTTTGCCGCTTCATGATCAACAGTCAAAGGCATTTGCAAATAGGCACGTCCGGCAAAAATCACCAAACCAATTTTGTCGTCAGGAGAATTATCAATAATGGTGGAGATCACTTGCTTTGCACGCTCAAGCCTGCTTGGCTTTATATCCTGCGCCAGCATGCTTTTACTTACATCCAATGCGATCATCAGATCTGTACCTTTCCGGTTTATTTTTTGATTTCCGTCGGGTGTTACCAGGCCTGCAACAGCAAATACACAGAGTGTAAATGCAATAACAATTAAAATAAATTTGGTAGAAAACTTTTTGGAAGAATAATCTTTAGTCAGTTCCTCAACCAATGCAGGATCCCCGATTTTTTTTCTTGTTTTTTTCTTCCATTTTATCAGTTGCAGATAGAACAGAATCATCAGCGGTATGGCGGCTAACGCGATAAAATATTCTATGTATTGAAAATGGAGCATCTGTAGCTGCTAAATTAAAAATGAAAATCCGATTGATTTGTCGGTTTACTGTTAAATTGTTGTTTATCTACCGGTTATGACTGAACGATTTAACAATTTGATTTACAACTATTTTTCTCCTTTGAAAAATCCCATGCTTCTTAATACTGATTTGGAAATTTTTATTGCGGTGGTTTTCACATCCATAGATTTATCAGGCGTTTTTATAAAGGTGACAAAGAAATAAACATGCCTGTTTTCTTCTATCCAGCCTAAGTTCCAGGCTATCTGGTTATTTTTTTCATCTATGCCGGTGCCTGTTGTATAACTATATTTGTACAGCGAATCATCTTCCTGCAGCATCATGCTGCCTACCATTTCCTGCGCATATTTTTGAAAAGGAAGTTGATCAAAATATAATTTGCTCAGCAGGCCCAATTGTTCATCCGGCGAAATTTTTATTTCATTATTCAACCAAAATGAATCTACCGGGCTGGTAATTTTTTTGTTGCCATAGCCAATTGAATCAAGCCAAAACTTCAAAGTATCTTTTCCTATTTCTCTCGCTAAAGATTGAAAATAAGGAATTGATGAATTGCCAAAAGCTTCTTTCAAAGTTGGGTTGCCGGTAGCGGTACTATCATTAAGTAACGTCGTGTTTTCATTGGTGATCTTCCCTATCTGAATGCCAATTAATGTTTCAGGAATTTTAAAAGAGGTTCCCGAAGAAAGTCTTTGTGTATCCAGCTTCATATTGTAAACAGTTATGGTGCCCATTTGATTATTCAATAGCGCAAAAGTTCCCTCCACGTTTGAAGAGTCAAAATATTTTTTAAGGTCATTATCGATCTTCGCATGGTTTAAACTGCACGAACTGAAAGCAAAGAGAAAAAAAGAAAGTAATAAAAAACGAAATTTATTCATTAGAAAGTAATTGGATATTTTTTGATTGTTAAATTATTTTGTGGTTTCTAAATGTGAGGCTGTTGCAGCAAGTGCGTCATAAAAATCTTTTCCAAATTTGCGGATCAACGGTTCTTTTAAAAACTCGTAAACAGGCAATTTTAATTTTTTTCCTAAAGTACAGGCGGCTGCGCAAAGATCTTCACGTGGTTCATAATTTACCAGTTCTCCTCTTTTTGTTTTTTTAACTCTTACCGGGAAAAGATGGCAACTGATCGGTTTTTTCCATGATATTTTTCCTTCATTGAAGACTTGTTCAATTGCACATTTTACAATTCCTTTTTTATCAACAATTCCATAAGCGCACATGCCGTTGCTGATCGTAGGCGTTACCCAACCAAATTCTCTGTCATACACATATTTCCCTTCTGTTTCTATTATGGTTTTCGCTTCTTCTGAAAGGTAGGGCAACACTGCATTATAAACTGCATTTAATTCTTTTAGTTCGCCATTTTCAAGAGGCGCGCCGGCATCTCCGTCAACACAACAACCGCCTTTGCATTTTTCAAGATCGCAGACAAATTGTTCTTCAACAACCTTGTCGCTTATAAGGATGTCATCTATTGCAATCATTTTGCAAAAATAGGCTGAATAGTTATGACTTTTGAATAATCAGGTGTATCAATACTATAAATAAACTTTAAAGATGTATTAAAGTTGAAAATAAAAATCATCAATAATTGTTTGGTTACTATTATTTTTATTTGGAAGAATTATAATAAGCGCAAACATTATTCATTAAACAAATTTCACATTTTGGCGTAGGCCTGCAAATCTCCCTGCCGAGGAAAGACATTGCCATTCCCGCATCCCATTCTTTTTGTGGTAAGGCTTCCATAATTTGTTTTTCAATTTTTTTTGGATTAGTACCTGATGCAATTCCTAAGCGGGGCGCCACACGCACCACGTGAAGATCAACAATAACGCCTTCTGGCGCCACGCCTGCTTCCCGCATGATCACATTTGCTGATTTATTTCCAATGCCCGGAAGTGCGGTAAGTCCTTCAAGGGTCAGAGGAATATTTTTATCTTTTTTTACTATCTGCGCAAGCGTAATAAGCCATTTGCTTTTGTCTGCATGTTTTCGGATTTTGCCAACATAAGGATATAAAGTTTCCGGCGTTGCTTTTGCTAAAGCCTGCATATTTGGAAACACTTTAAAAAAACCGGGTGCCAATTGATTAATATGTTTATCAGAATCCTGTGCCGATAAAATAACCATCACCAAAAGCTGGTAATTATTTTTATATTCTAAAGGATGTTTTTTCTTCCTGTATTTTTTCAACAGTGGCTTTATAGCTTCCGGCCAGTTCACTTTTGTAGGCATTTAAAAAGATTTTTAATAAGATAAATCTACAAAATTGTAATCGCTTTAATTTCAAATCAAAATTGATGAAAAAGAAAATTTATTTTTGCAGTATATGAATTTTCATTTTTCATTAAATCTAACCATCGTAAATACATTCTAAATTCAATTTTTTGGAAAACGAAATTTTTGATATCGCCATCATTGGTGGTGGAATCGTAGGAGCAGCTACTTTTTATCAATTGCAGAAACACCATCCTTCTTTAAAAGTTGTTTTGATTGAAAAAGAACCGCGACTGGCTTTTCATCAAACAGGAAATAACTCTGGCGTGATGCATTCGGGATTGTATTATAAACCGGGTTCGTTAAAAGCAAAAAATTGTGTGGAAGGAAGAAAGGCGCTGGTAAAATTTGCTGAAGAAAATAACATACCATATGATGTGTGTGGTAAAATTGTAGTGGCCACTGATGAAGCAGAATTGCCTTATCTCGATAAAATTTTCAACACAGGATTAGAAAATAAAATTGAAGGGATAGAAAAAATAAATGCACAACAAATTAAAGAGCATGAACCTTTTTGTAATGGTATCGCAGGCATTTGGGTTCCATGCACCGGCATTATTGATTATGTAAAAGCTACCGATAAAATGGTAGAGATTGCTTTAGAGATCAATCCAAAAAGCAAATTGGTTTTAGATACTGAAGCGACTGCTTTTGAAAAAGAAAACGGAATTAATATTATTTCTACCAATAAAAAAACATACCTCAGCCGCTTCAATATTTTTTGCGGTGGCTTGCAAGCGGATCGCTTGGCGTTGAAAGATCATGTTGATCTTAAAGAAAAAGTGGTTGGTTTTCGTGGCGATTATTATGAATTGACTGAACAGGCAAAACACAAAATCAAAAATCTTATCTATCCTGTACCTAATCCTGATTTTCCTTTCCTTGGGGTTCATTTTACAAGAATGACCAATGGTGAAGTAGAATGCGGGCCCAATGCTGTTTTTACTTTTAAAAGAGAGGGTTATGGTAAAACAGATTTTAATCTAAGAGATACAATTGATGCTTTAACTTATAAAGGCACCTGGAAATTATTTTTTCAAAATATGAGTTTTGGTATCAAAGAATACCGCCGTGCTTTTTCAAAGAAACTTTTTTTGAAAACTTTGCAACGCCTTGTTCCTGGGCTTACAATGGATGACATAAAACCGGGTCGATCGGGTGTTCGCGCCATGTTGCTAAATGAAGATGGCGATACACGCGATGATTTCAGAATTGAATATCGTGACACCAGTATTCATGTGTTGAATGCACCATCCCCAGCCGCAACAGCATGCCTTGCAATAGGGGACAACATCAGGGAAATGGCTGAGAAGCAGTTTTTACTAGAAAATGTTTCATAAAGCTGGCGCATTTTTCGATATAAAAGTTTACAATGACCGATTTAAATAATTTTACAATTCAAACGAATTCCGGCCTTTATACCGACATGTACGAACTGGTAATGGCCGAAGCGTATTTTAAAGAAAAAAGCCACGAACAGCCTGTTTGCTTTGATTATTTTTTTAGAAAAAATCCTTTTTCGGGAGGCTATATAATTTTTTGCGGACTTGGAGAATTGTTGCCGATAATTGAAACCTTTCATTACAATTCAGATGAAATTGATTGGCTGAATAAGCAAGGTTTTAATAAAGATTTTTTATCCTGGCTTGAGGCCTTCCGTTTCAAAGGAACCATCCGATCAATGCAGGAAGGGGAAATTGCGTTTCCGCTGGAACCCATGCTGCAGGTGCAGGGAAGTCTTGCCGAAGTTCAATTGATAGAAACTCTATTATTAAATTATCTCAATTTTCAATCACTGATTGCTACTAAAGCTGCAAGAATCAGGTATGCAGCGGGAGATTGTTATTTAAGCGAGTTTGGTTTGAGAAGAGCGCAATCGCTTGGAGGTATTTCTGCGAGCCGTGCGGCTATTGCGGGAGGATTTGACAGCACTTCAAATATGTTTGCTGCAAAAAAATATGATATACAAGCAGTAGGAACTATGGCGCATTCATTTATTCAAAGTAATGAAGATGAGTTGACTGCTTTTAGAAAATTTGCACAAGCTGAACCAAACAATTGCACGCTACTTGTTGATACCTACAACACTTTAAAAAGTGGAATACCGAACGCAATTATTGTGGCAAAAGAAATGAAGGAAAGAGGGTTGAATCTTAAAGCAATAAGGCTTGATAGCGGAGACCTCGCGTATCTTTCTAAAAAAGCACGAAAAATGCTTGATGATGCAGGCTTGCAGGAGGTTGAGATTGTGGTTTCCAATCAACTTGATGAATATCTAATCAAAAGTTTATTAGATCAAAAAGCACCTATTAATTCTTTTGGAGTTGGAACCAGTTTGGCAACCGGCCAGCCCGATGCAGCGCTTGACGGAGTTTATAAATTAAGCGAGATTAACGGGGAACCTAAACTCAAGCTTTCTGAAACTATTCAAAAGGTTACTCTTCCGGGGGTTAAACAAGTGTATCGTTTTAC
>JBBQWJ010000108.1:0-10543 GCA_038210685.1 Chitinophagales bacterium
GGTGCAGGACATGAAATATATGGTTACCAGCCAGACGTTACTTTTCAGCGCGGTAAAAAACGGCCATTCAGATATATACACGTATGATGTTGCGCATGGAACGGTAAAACAGGTAACAGATGATGTGTACGATAACCTCGACCCTTCTTATATTAACCTACCTAATAAAAGCGGAATTATTTTTTCAAGCAACAGGCCTACTGCCGACGCAAAAGGGGGTGATACCTCAGTGATGAATAACCGGTATAATATTTTCCTGGTTACCAATTTTGAAACCGGAAGGCCAGGTGTTAGCCAGATAACTCAATTGACCAAACTGAAATTCGGAGATGCGCGATATCCTTCTCCATACAGTGATGCCTATTTCACTTTCTTAAGTGATATGAGTGGAATTGAAAACCGGTATGCCGGATTTTTTACCACACGCACAACGGGTGTAGATACTTTGGTAATTATCGGCGATGAAATTCTTAGAAACCCTGATATTCCTGAAATTGATTCTACTTTAAAAGTATACAACAAGAAGGATGTTGATTCGGTAGCCGTGGTTGCCATCTCCCAGGACTCGGCCTATGTATTTCCATTGTCTAATTATGCCAGCAGTATTTTAGAAACAAAAGAGGCGGGTGAAGATCACCAGGTGAGCGAGGTGACACGCCAAAGCGATGATAAGATACTTTATAAATTAAGGATTGATGAAAATGCATTAAGGCGCAGAAATATTACTGCCAGGGCTACTACTTACATGAAAGAAGTAATGGCAAAGAACCGCCTGGGTTCAGGAGAAGAAATTGAAGCTCCGGAGCCTGTTTCGCAGCAGGAAGATGTTTTTCAGCATGAATTTAAACCAGAGAAGAAAGACAGTGCACGGATAGCGGAATTGAATAACGAGGCATCAGCCGATCAATCACTTGTGTTGGCAACAGCAAGATTATATCCGTACAAACCGTTAAAGTTTTCTGCCGATTATGTAGTGGCGGGTTTTAATAATAATGTGTTGGGTACAAAATATCAAACTTATACAGGTGGTTCGGGGCCGATAAACCTATCGAGCAACAATGGATTAAATGGAATCATTAACCTTGGAACTACTGATATTATGGAAGATATCAAAATCTCCGGGGGAGTTCGGTTATCAACCAATTTAAAAGATAATGATTGGTTGTTCCAGTTCTCGAACCTTAGAAAAAGGCTGGATTGGGGCTTGATGTATTATCGAAATGTTCAGTCTGTTTCTTTTGGCGATACCAGTGGCTACTCCTATCCCGGAAAACTAATCTCAAATCTTTACCAGGGAAGTATTTCTTATCCATTTGATGAGATAAGAAGCCTTCGTTTAAATATCGGGGTAAGAAAAGACAATATGCTATTTAGCAGTGTGGACCAGGCATCCTTATCCGCTCCAAATTCATCGAAAACATATGGATTGATGCATCTTGAATATGTTTATGATAATACACTTAATCCGGCCCAAAATATCTGGGACGGCATTCGCTACAAGGCTTACCTTGATTTTAACACACAAATAAATAAACTACCTCTCGGGCAAATCGGCAGGAACACTTTTAATTTCGGTTTTGATGCAAGAGCCTATTACCCGATTTACCGAAACTTTATATGGGCAGGAAGAGTGGCAGGCGATTTCAGTTGGGGTAACCAGAAATTAATATATTATCTCGGCGGTATTGATAACTGGTTTATGTTTGGGCAAAATAAAGTAACGAAGAACGGAACTACTTCCTACCGTTATTTCAATCCTGCTAATCAACCTGCTCCTGATCAGAATTATGCTTTTCAATCATTGGCTGTTAATCTTCGCGGCTTTATTCAAAATGCTGCAAATGGAAATAACTCAACCGTAATCAACAGTGAATTCAGGCTACCTGTATTTACTACCTTCTTAGATAAACCTATCAATAACGCGTTTGTAAGAAATTTTCAACTCATACAATTTATTGATTTAGGAACAGCATGGAATGGCGCATATGATAAAATTGGAAGGCCAAATATTACCTACCAGGATCCACCTCCGACTAGTCAAACTGTTTCTGTCAATATCAAGGCGCCTGGTATCGGTCCTTTTCTTGGTGGATATGGATTTGGCGCACGCAGCACACTTCTGGGATATTTTTTAAAGTTTGACGCCGGCTGGCCAATGAATGGGTTCTTCCGCGGAAAGCCGATTTATTATTTCAGTATGGGATTGGATTTTTAGGAAAGAAATTAATTTTTATAAAACATAACCTCAGAAGGGTAATCTTCTGGGGTTTTTATTTTTTACAGTAAACCAATTTATTCTTCGAATTCTTAAGTGTATAGCTTAATTTTATTGATAATTATACCTAACCCTTGATGAAAAAATTAACACGTAGTTTTTTCTTACTTCTCAGTTTTTTGCTTTTAATCAATTGCCATCAATTATTTGCTCAACAAATATCCAATAAAGAAGCTCTTTATCTTGTAAAACAAAATTCTTCCTTTCTCAATTTGTCTTCTGGTGATATTGAAAATTCAATTGTATCAGATGCATATTTTGATCACACTTCCAATACACAATTAATTTATTTGCAGCAATCTTACGAGGGAATTCCTGTGTATCATGCTATACAGGTTATTGCCTTAAAAAAAGATCGTGCAATCTCTGTGGAAGGAAAGCGCATTGCTAAAATTGAGGAGAAAATAACGGGTGCAAAAGAAGTTCCGCTGGTTTCAGCAACTCAGTCAGTATCAGTAGCAGCAAGAGAATTAAAAATTCTACAACCCGTAAATATAACTGTATTAAGAACAGATAATAAAAATCAAAACATCGAATTTTCTTCTACTATATCAAAGGAGAATATTACTTCAAATCTCATGTGGGTGCCTGGTAATGATGGAAAAGTAAGGATGGGATGGCAGGTAAAAATTGTTCCTCATAATTCAAATGCTTATTGGTTGGTGCGCATAAATGCCAATGATGAAACCATTTTAGGAAAAGATAACCTTACACTCAGCGACAATTGGAGTCATCCGGCCAATGAAGTAAAAAAGTTATCAAAAAATAATATTTTATACGTAAAAACTAATCAGGAGAAGGCGACTTCACCACCATCTATTCTATCTTCTGACTACAGGGTTATCCCGTTTCCTGCAGAAGCTATGAGTTTCCCCGGTGGCACTCCTGCTTTAATCAGTAATCCGTGGCTTTCATTAGTTAGTTCAAATCCTGCAATTTCTTTGGGTTGGCATTATGATGGAAGTACTGATTATTCTTATACCCGTGGAAACAATGTCTGGGCCAAAGAAGATCATGTGGGAAATAACAGTAATACAGGAGCCACAGCTACTTCTACATCACCAGCACCGTATCTCACTTTTGATTTTTCTTTTTATATAAACCAGCAACCTGATACAGGAAGTAATATGAATTTTGCCATAACACAAATATTTTATTGGAACAATGTGATGCATGATGTAAGCTATCAATATGGTTTTGATGAAGCTTCCGGTAATTTTCAAAATAATAACCAGGGAAGAGGTGGGGTTGGGAATGATTTTGTGTATGCCGATGCACAGGATGGCAGCGGTAATAATAATGCCAATTTTTCTACTCCTCCAGATGGATCCAACCCAAGAATGCAAATGTTTTTATGGTCACCCGATCAATCTAAGAATTTAAATATTAATTCTCCCGGATCCATTGCCGGTCCCATGCCTTCTCTTGAAGGAGCTGTAAGTAATAATAACTTTTTAAAAGATGTGGGGCCGGTAACCGCTGATATTGTTTTGTATAATGATAATGTTTCCGGAACATCACATGAGGCGTGTGGAGCTGCGGCAAACGCAGCCGCTCTTGCCGGAAAAATTGCAATGATAGACAGAGGCAATTGCAACTTCACAAATAAAATTAAAAATGCACAAATTTCAGGAGCGATTGCCGTAATCATGGTAAACAAAACGGGAGGCGATTCTATAATTGTAATGGGAGGAACTGATAATACAATTACAATTCCAGCTGTGATGATCTCACAAAATAATGGGAATGCTATCAAATCCTTGCTTGCAGCAAGTACTGTAGTAAATGCTACCTTAAGTGCCAATAAAATTCAGCTTGATGGAGATTTTGATAATGGGATTATGGCGCATGAATATGCACACGGAATTTCAACAAGATTAACCGGGGGACCTTCCACAGCAACGTGCCTTACTAACAGCGAGCAAGGCGGAGAAGGCTGGAGTGATTACATGGCTTTAATGATGACAACGAATTGGGCTACCGCTTCTATATCTGACGGAACTAAAGCACGTTCGCTTGGTACCTATGTAATAGGAGAGCAGCCTACAGATAAAGGCATCAGGACTTATCCTTATTCTACAGATATGAGTATTAACCCCTGGAGCTATAACGATTTAAATGCAACTGGTGGCGAGGTTCATACGGTTGGTGAAATATGGGCGGCTACTTTGTGGGACATGACCTGGAATATTATACAGCAGGATGGTATTAATTCCAATTTGTACAACGCAAACGGAGCTGGAGGAAATTCTGTGGCATTGAAACTGGTAATGCTGGGTTTAAAATTACAACCCTGCCAACCAGGGTTTTTAGATGCAAGAGAAGCCATTTTAAAGGCTGACACGATTTTATACAATGGTAAATACAGTTGCGCTATCTGGAATGCCTTTGCCAGGAGAGGAATGGGTGTGCTAGCCCAGCAAGGAAGTTCCAATAGCACAACAGACCAGGTAGCCGATTATTCGATTCCAGCCAGTGCGGTTATTCATAAATCGGCTGATAAATCAAATGCCGCTCAAAATGAATTTATTACCTATACATTAAAAGTGAATTCTCAATGCGCTTCGGTTTCAAATTATAAAATTGTTGATACACTTTTGCCAAATGTGACTTATGTGAGTGGCGGTACTTATAATTCTTCCAACCGTACAGTATCTTTTAATGTGCCTAATTTGTCAGCCTCTTCAACCCAATCTTTTACTTTCAGGGTGAAGGTAAACCTGGGCAGTTACTTTGTTCCTCAAACTTTATTGAATGAAACTGTACCTTCAAACTCAATGCCATCTACTTTTGTTGCTACTTCAAATTCCGGAACAATAAATTGGTTTGCAAACCCGACAAATCACAGCCCCTCTTATTCATTGAAAGCAACGGATCCATCCAGTGCTGTTGAACAAACGCTTACCAGCACATCATCCTATACAGTCAACGGAAATACACAACTTAGTTTTTGGCAAAACTATAATACAGAAGCATCGCATGATGGAGGCGTAGTGGAATTATCAACAAATAATGGTAACAACTGGTTTGATGCGGGACCTTACATGAGCCAGAATGGTTATAATTCTACCATTAATACCAATACTAACCTTACCAATAAAAGAGCTTTTAGCGGAAGCACTAGCGGGTTCATTCAAACAATAATTAATCTTTCTTCTTTTGAAGGGAAGTCAGTAAAATTCAGGTTCCGTTTTGTAACGGACAGCACGCTGGGCGGCACAGGTTGGTATATTGATGATATTAATATCACCAAAACGCCAGCTGTTTATAACCTTGGTCAACTAATGGACAATACCGGAGCACTAAAAAGTATTTCAGATACTTTAACTACCATTACCACAGAGGTATTATCACTTGCCTGGGGAAGCTTTACTGCAGAAAAATCCGGAAGAACTGCCTTGTTGAAATGGTCAACCATACAGGAAATAAATACCGATAAATTTATTATTGAAAGAAGCAAAGATGGAATTCATTTTTCACCAATTGGCACTTTAAATGCCTCTGTTAATACTACAGCACTTACTTTTTATAATACAACCGATGGAGCTCCTTTAAGTGGAAACGATTATTATCGCATAAGCGAAACGGATCGTGATGGAAAAATTCTTTATTCAGAAGTGAAAAAGGTTTCATTTGATGTTGCACCAGCAACCGTTATCGTTTCTCCTAACCCTGCAAAAGATCATATAAATATTTCTGTAGCAGGAAATAAACAAATCTTACATCTCACACTTTTAAATGCGGTAGGGCAAATAGTTTCCAGTGGCATCATGAAAGATGAATATAACAGTATACCGATACACGCAATTCCATCCGGCGTTTATTACCTTAAAATTTCAGGCGGTGATATTTCGACTGTTCAAAAAGTAGTGATTGAAAAATAAAACCTGGAATTGCAGTAAACCCACAAATAACTTAGATTTTTATTTTACAGCAGGTACTTCCTTTGCTCCTGGCGCCTTTGCGTGCGAACCATATGCAGGGTAATTTTGTTTGATAAGAAAAAAATAGAATCCGCAAATAATAAAATAACAATTGCAGTAAACCAACAAATAGCCAGGATTTTTATTTTATTGCAGGTTTCTTTGTGTGAAAAACTAAAAAATCAAAGCATATATTTTTGGTAAGAAAATAATAGAACCTATAATAAAAGAAATAATTGCTGAAAGCAAAACAGCTGAAGCCGACATGTCTTTTACCTTTTTAATGGTGAGGTTAAAATCGGGGGAAACCAGGTCACAAAGTTTTTCAATAGCAGAATTTATAATCTCGAAACTTAGTACTACAGCGAAAGACAGAAGGATGATCATCCACTCTGTTAATGATATTGAGAGAATTATTCCTGCAATTACCACCAGTAAAGCAAGAAAATATTGAATTCTGAAATTTTTTTCATGGAGAATACAATCTTTTAAACCACTGAATGCCCACCCAAAAGATTTAATAACTCGCATAATATATTTTTTATTTTTTTGATGTTACAATTGAGAAACCACTTTCTTTATTGCATTACAAGCCTGCCGAATTTCACCTTCAGAAATAATAAGTGGTGGAACAATTCTTAAACACTCAGAAGCAAACAAAAACCAATCTGTAAAAACGCCTTCCTTTAATAATCCATCAATCACTTTTTTATTTTGTTCAAAGTTCTCAAATTCCAGTGCCATCATAAGTCCGTGGCTTCTGATGTTTTTAACATTTGTTGCATCCTGCAGATTTTGAAGAAATAAATTTTCTTTTTCAAAAACTTTTTCAATCATTTTTTCTTCCAACAAAACCTGCAAAGCAGCAAGGCCTGCAGCGCAGCAAACAGGGTGGCCGCCAAAAGTATTGATGTGGCCCAGAACAGGATTGTGGGTTAAAGAATCCATGATCTTTTTATCAGCAATAAAAGCCCCCAAAGGCATACCTCCACCAAGCGCTTTGCCCAATAATAAAATATCCGGTACTACATCAAATTGTTGAAAAGCCCACAGGGTTCCGTTTCTTCCAAAGCCGCATTGTATCTCGTCTAAAACCAACAGCGTGCCTGTTTCAGTACATTTTTTTCGAAGCGCCTGCATCCATTTTTTTTCAGGAACAATTACACCTGCTTCTGCCTGGATAGTTTCTGCAATTACACACGCTGTTTCTGATGTGATAGATGCAAGAGCATTAAAGGAATTGAAATCAAGGTGTGAAATTCCCGGTAATAAAGGGCGGAATGCATTTCTCCAATATTCATCGCCTATAATGCTGAGTGAACCTTGTGTGCTTCCGTGATAAGAATTTTTAAAGGCTGCAATTTGAGTTCTTCCTGTAAAGCGTTTTGCCAGTTTCATTGCGCCTTCGGTAGCTTCTGTTCCTGATGCGGTAAAAAAAACAGCGTTAAGTGAAGAAGGTAAATTATCTGTAAGAGCCTTTGCGTAGGCTGTTTGAGGGGACAACACTAATTCCCCATTCACCATTACATGCATAAAATTTTCTGCCTGCTGTTTGATCGCTTCAATAACTTTTTTATTGGCGTGGCCTATATTACAAACGCTTATTCCACCGATAAGGTCAATATATTCTTTATTATTTATGTCATAAAGCTTGCTGCCACTTGCTTTTATAATTTCCAATGCAAGTGGGTCCGGAGAGGTTTGGCCGATATGATTTAAAAATATCTGTCGGTTGGTCATTTTTATTTATAGAATTTTCTCTTTTCTTTCAGCCTTTATTTCACAGTTTCATGAGCCTGAATTTTTTCTAAAACTCTTTTATAAAGATTTTCATATTGCGGAACGATATTGTGGATATCAAATTTTAAGGCTTGTGCCAATGCGTTCTTTTTCATTTTTGCAAATGCTTTTTCATCCGAAAGAATTTTAATGATATTGTTGCTCATGTCTTTGATATCTCCGACGTTACTTGTAAATCCTGTAACACCGTTTATATTGATTTCAGGCAAGCCTCCGCCATTGGTTGAAATTACAGGAACCTGTGCAGCCATAGCTTCCAGGGCAACAAGTCCAAAACTTTCATATTCACTTGGTAAAATAAAAAGATCTGAAATCGCCAATATTTCTTCCACTTGTTCCTGTCTTCCCAGGAAACGTACGTCGGCCTGCACGCAGGTATTTCTGCAAAGGTCTTCAATAGAAGATCGTTCCGGCCCATCACCAACAAGCAATAATTTCGAAGGAATTACCTTATTCACTTTTTCAAAAATATGTACCACATCTGCTACTCTTTTTACTTTCCTGAAATTAGAAGCATGCATTAATATCTTTTCGTTGTTCGGCGCGATCACTTGTTTAAAAGGAGTGACGGGTTTTTTATTAAAACGTTTTGCATCTACAAAATTATAGATCACTTCGATTTCCTTTTCCATTTTAAAATGCTTGTACGTTTCGTCACGTAAATTTTTAGAAACAGCAGTAATCGCGGTGCTTTCATTCATTGAAAAGGTAACTACCGGCGAATAGGTTTTGTCTCTTCCAACCAATGTAATATCTGTGCCGTGCAACGTGGTGATGACAGGAATATCAATTCCTTCTTTTAAAAGAATTTGTCGTGCCATATAAGCCGCAGAGGCGTGAGGAATTGCATAGTGAACATGCAAAAGATCTAATTTTTGATTGATGATCACATCCACCATAGTACTGGCCAGTGCCGTTTCATAGGGAGGGTAATCGAAAAGAGGATAGGTAGGAACGCTCACCTCATGATAAAATATATTGGTATGAAAAGTTCCAAGCCTTACTGGTTGCTGATACGCGATAAAATGTATATTATGTCCTTTCTCGGCCAATGCTTTTCCTAATTCTGTAGCCAACACGCCACTTCCACCAAAAGTAGGGTAGCAGACAATTCCTATATTCATATCTGTAACATTTTAAAATCTACGCAATTTACAACTTCTTTCAGGCTGCTTTGAAAGCGATGATTGAATTATATTATTTTTATAGAATGTTTATGTTTGTGAAACCGTGAGGTAGCAAATATTTTTTGCAGTTGTTTTTTAAAAAAATAGTCAATTGAATGAGCCATTTATTTACCACTGATAGCATTATCAGTTTTTTTATTCTTGTAATTCTGGAAATAATATTGGGAGTTGATAATGTAATATTTGTAAGCATTATCATCAACAGGCTTCCTGAGGCAAAGCACAAAAAGGCAAGGCTTGCGTGGGTAATTCTGGGTTCCATTGTAAGAAGTGTGTTATTACTTGGATTGGGTTGGTTGCTTGCTCAAAAAGGTAAAGCGGTAATCACTGTTTTTGATAAAGGTTTTGACCTGGCAAGCATTGTAATGTTGGCGGGTGGCATATTTCTGATTTATAAATCAGTGCGCGAGATACATGAAAAACTGGAAGGGGAAAATCCTGATTCTCTTAAACCTAAAGGCAAGCCATTAAATTTTTCAAACGCGGTTTTTCAAATCGTTTTGATAGATATGGTATTTTCATTCGATAGTGTCATAACTGCCGGGGGTACAGCAAAGCATGTTGAAATAATGATTGCAGCGGTAATCATTGCAATGATCATCATGTTTGCTTTTAGTCCTTTTATTGCCGGCTTTATTCACAAGCATCCTACCTTTAAAATGCTTGCACTTTCATTTTTAGTTATGATTGGTTTGAGCCTTGTTATAGAAGGTTGGGATTCGGGCAAGGCCGAAGACCTTCATTTAAAGAATTATATTTATTTCGGGATGGCTTTTTCATTTGTTGTGGAAGTACTCAATATGGTAATGGTGAAAAAGCAAAACCGCAGAGTGGTTCAATTAGATGAACCTAAATACCCGGTTGATGAGGTGAATTTGGGAGACGAAGCAAAATAATATCAGGTAGATAATATTTTCTTTACAATTCCAGGTCCTTCATAAATAAAACCGGTCCATACCTGGATCAACGATGCTCCATTTTTAAATTCTTCTTTTGCATCTGTTGAAGTAAAAATGCCCCCGCTGCTTATAATTGGAATACTACCATTTGATCTTTTGTAAATGTGAGCGGTGATCCTGCATGATTCTTCTTTTAAAGCTTTCCCGCTCAATCCTCCGGCACCTATCTTTTCAATCTCATTTTTTGAAGTAATTAAATGGTTTCTGCTAATGGTTGTGTTGGCAGCTACCAATCCATCCAGCTTAATTTCTAAAGCGAGATCAATAATGTCGTCCAGATCATTTTGATTGAGATCGGGTGAAATTTTTAGTAGTAATGGCTTTTCAATTTTTTTTGCTTTATTGATGGATTGAAGATGTGTAAGAATTTTTTTTAAAGAATCTTTTTGCTGAAGATCA
>JBBQWJ010000109.1:0-10524 GCA_038210685.1 Chitinophagales bacterium
CTAAAACGACAAATAATCCGGTAATAGCCAACACAACAGCATATATCGCTCTTTCTAAAGGAGTACTCCAAACAAGTTTCTTCTTGTTTTTGTCTTTTTCAAACCAATAGGTTAAATAATAAACTAAAAAATCAATTATTATCATAAACAAATTCAATATCGCCTGATCAGGACTGTAACCCAAAAATAAAAATCTTTTTTATTTGTTTATTTACTGTGTATTTATTTTTACAAAGTTTGTAGGATCAAAAATTGCAGGATTGATTACAACATTTGCTTCCAGGTCAAAATATTTTTCTACCTGCAATAACTTTCCATCCAAATAAAACTTTACCAACGTTTCAGAAAAGCCGCCATTTAGTTTTACGTGATCTTCGAGCAACGCATCTTCTTTGCGCCCGTTTTCATATTTGATCATTCTTACCAAATTATAATGTTCTTTATCAAACCACGCCTGGTTAGTTTCTTCATCATCTTTATTAGAACCAATCACATACACGTCGTTACCATTCCATTTGGTTACATGAAATTTATTGATGTCAAATCCGTATGTTTTCATTTTAGCAATTGCTTCGTCCAACGGATAGAAATACATTCCTCCCAATAAAAATAATAAGTCGTTTGGATAATAATTAGTCCTTAGCAGTTGGCTGTTCTTAAAATAATAAGACGAATCATTTTTAAAGATTACGGCATTGCCGCTGTCTGCATTTCCAAAATCAATCCTGAAATTTTGAGGAAATTGAATGTATTCATTCCATACCTGGCTGCGGATTAAAGAATCGTTTTTGTACATGTCAGTAGTTTGTTTAAACTGAAATGTTTTGTACCATTTTCCTGCATACTTTTCGTGCATCGTAGTAAGCAATTCCTTCCCGGTGACAGGCGTTTTTACCCACGAAGCACCGATAACACACACTAATGCGAGCAATATATTTTTCATAAAAAATTAAAATATAAGTTTTAGAAAAAATCTGAAACAGTAAAATAAAAATGGGTTTATTTGTTGGTTTACCAGCTAAAAAGTCATTATACTATTCACTCTTATCTTCATCTCCCATCACCAGGTTGGCACCACCTTCACGCATAATCTCATCCATATTCCTGTCATTATCAATAATCCCTTTTTCTTCAAGCATGCGCATATCTTTTGCATCTCTTAAAAATTCAGAGGCAAAAATGAATTCATTCAATTTTTGATTTTTATTGAAAATGATATCCTTATTGGAACCTTCCCACTCTTTTATTCCCTGGTACAAATAGAGAATGTTTTCACCAATTTCCATTACGCTGTTCATATCATGTGTATTAATAACAGTGGTAATGTTGTATTCTTTGGTGATCTCGTGGATGAGTTTATCAATAACCATCGAGGTTTGCGGATCAAGGCCTGAATTGGGTTCATCGCAAAATAAATATTTTGGGTGCAGAACAATTGCTCTTGCAATTCCAACTCTTTTCTTCATGCCTCCACTTAGTTCGGCAGGATATTTTTTATTGGTGTCTTTCAACTCAACTCTATCAAGAACATCGTTGACGCGTTCAATTTTCTTATGATTATTCCATTTTGTAAACATATCAAGCGGAAATTTTATATTCTGCTCAACTGTCATACTATCAAAAAGCGCAGATCCCTGGAAGAGCATCCCTATCTGCTGGCGCAATTCTTTTCGGTCTTCCTGAGGCATATTGGTAAGACTTTTCCCATCAAAAATAATATCACCTTTATCTACTTCAAACAGGCCAACCATACATTTTTGTAAGACAGTTTTACCGCTTCCACTAACGCCGATAATAAGATTCGTTAAGCCCGTTTCCATAACCGCACTTATATCTTTCAGAATTTCCTTATCGCCAAAACCTTTATATACATTTTTTATTTCTATCATAACGAAGAAAATTGTATGATCATATTACGCATGTTTTACAAAAAATATTGTCGGCTCGATTTCTTTATATTTATTCCTGTTTTGATTATAAGATAAAGAACGCAAGTATATAATCAGCAAATAAAATTAGTATACAACTTGTAATTACCGCAGTAGTGCTTGCCCGTCCTATTTCCAAAGAGCCCCCTTTTACATTATAGCCATAAAATGAAGAAACGCTGCTAATGATAAATGCAAATGTGTAAGCTTTTACCAAAGCAAACCAAACATTCTTAGGCAAAAAATTAATCAGCAAGCCGCGATCATAGGTATCTCCTGATAAAATACCACCCAGTGTACCAGCCAACCTGCCTCCATAAATTCCCAAAACCATAGCCAGTACAACTAATAAAGGAATAGTTATAAGCGATCCTAAAATTTTGGGGCCAATAAGATACGATTTGGTATTAATCCCCATAATTTCAAGAGCGTCTATTTGTTCGCTGGCCCTCATGTTTCCTAATTCTCCCGCAATTTTACTACCCACTACTCCAGCCAACACTATACATACCAGCGTAGGTGCAAACTCGAGTATAACTGTATCACGTACTACCTGCGCAATGGTTTCTTTGGGTAGCATAGGGCTTGTAAGCTGGTAGGCCGTTTGTACAGCACTTACTGCTCCCATAAATACGGAAATGACTGTTACGATCCACAACGAACCCATTCCGATTTCAACTGACTGGTGCATGAGTTCTTTCCAGTACATTTTAAAATTCTCTGGCTTGGTAAACATCCCTTTCAACATCAAAAGATAGGCACCAATGGAGGAAAATAGTTTCATGTTTACTTCAGATTATTTTGATTCTGATGCCGGATTTTTCGATTTCCGCCACCTTCGTGCCCCCGCTTCAGTTTCAGATTTTTTTCTTTTACATTTCATTTGAGCATCCACTACAGAAATAAGTACCATATTATAAATGCTTCGTACATGGCTCCCCAACTGAAGAATATGAACCGGTTTATTAAGGCCTAATAAAATTGGACCAATGGGTTCAGAACCGCCTATTTCCTGTAATAGATTATACGTCACATTTCCTGCGGCAAGATTGGGAAAGATCAACACATTTACATCTTTATCAACCAGTTCACTAAAAGGATAATTGTCTTTTAATATTTCTTTATTAAAAGCCACATTGGCCTGCATTTCTCCATCAATAACTAAAGTTGGTTCTATTTGTTTTACAATGTCCCTGGCCTGTGAAACTAATTTTGCTTCAGGAGAATTGCTGCTGCCGAAATTAGAATAACTAAGCATTGCCACATTTGGAACGATTCCGAAATTTCTTACTTCTTTGGCAACCATTATTGCTATGTTGGCCAGTTCCTCTGCAGTAGGATTAAAATTTACAGTTGTATCTGCCAAAAATAAAGGTCCTTTTTTGGTCATCATAATATACATTCCCGCAACACTTTTAGAACCCTTTTCCATACCGATTACCTGCAAAGCGGGTCTTATTGTATCAGGATAATTTTTTGAAAGCCCTGATATCATTGCATCTGCTTCTCCGGTCTCCACCATCATACATCCAAAATAGTTTCGGTCTTTCATTATCTTTTTTGCTTCATAGACATTAAAACCTCTTCGCTGGCGCTTGGCAAAAAACAATTCCCCAAACTCCATTCGTTTATCATGAGTGTTGCTGTTTTTAGGATCAATAATTTGCATTTCAGAAACATCAATTCCGCTTTCTTCTGCAATCTTCTCTATTTTCTCCCTTTCGCCAAGCAATATCGGAAATGCCACACCTTCATCCTGCACCATTTGTGCAGTTTTTAATATTTTCAGATTTTCGGCTTCTGCAAAAACCACTCTTTTTGGATTTTTGCGGGCTTTGGCACCAATCATTCTTAATAAATGGTTATCGATTCCCAATCTTTCATTGAGTTTTTCAGAATAGGCTTCCCAATCAGTGATCACTTCCCTCGCTACTCCACTTTCTATTGCAGCTTTAGCTACTGCCGGCGCCACAAAAGTGAGTAACCGGTTATCGAGAGGCTTGGGAATAATATAGTTGTCGCCAAAAAGAATATTTTTTTCATTATAAGCCATACTAACACTGTCCGGTACCGGCAAGCGGGCCAATTCTGCCAAAGCCTTTACCGCAGCAAGTTTCATTGGTTCGTTTATTTGTGTAGCTCTCACATCCAGTGCTCCCCGGAAAATGTAAGGAAACCCTAAAACATTATTTACCTGGTTTGGATAATCGCTTCTTCCTGTAGCCATTATTACGTCCTTTCTCGCACTCATCGCTTTCTCATAAGTTATCTCAGGATCAGGATTGGCTAATGCAAAAACGATCGGGTTTTTAGCCATACTTTTTACCATCTCTGTAGAAATAACATCACCCACACTCAATCCAATAAAAACATCTGCATCTTTCATTGCTTTTTCCAGGGTGAGAGTTGGATCTTTACAAGTAGCATATTTTTGTTTCATCTCGCCTAAACCTTCACGATCTGAATGAAGCACACCTGTTTTATCAAACATTACGAAGTTTTCAGGATTGGCACCAAGAGCTACATACAGTTGCACACACGCCATTGCCGCTGCGCCCGCACCATTTACCACAAACTTTACTTTATTGATTTTCTTTTTTTGAATTTCCAACGCATTTAATAAAGCGGCAGAACTGATTATAGCCGTGCCGTGTTGGTCATCATGCATCATCGGGATGTGCAGCCGCTCTTTTAATTTTTGCTCTATATAAAAACACTCAGGCGCTTTAATATCTTCAAGATTTATACCGCCAAAAGTCGGCTCAAGCGCAGCAACAATCTCTACAAATTTTTCAGGATCAGTTTCATTTATTTCTATATCAAACACATCTATATCAGCAAAAATTTTAAACAAAACTCCTTTACCCTCCATCACAGGTTTGCCGGCAAGCGGCCCGATATTGCCCAATCCTAAAACAGCAGAACCGTTGCTGATAACGCCCACCAGGTTGCCTTTTGCTGTATATTGATAAGCCATTTCAGGATTTTCTTCAATCTCTAAGCATGGAACTGCCACACCAGGAGAATAGGCTAATGAAAGGTCTCTTTGTGTTTTTGTAGCTTTTGTAGGAATTACCTCAATCTTGCCCGGCCTTCCTTTTGAATGATAATCAAGCGCTTCCTGCTTTCGAATATTTTTCCTCATAACTGTTTATTAATCTACGGCTCTTAATGCCGGATTATTTCCTATTTAAAAGTAAAGATAGGTAATGTAGCTAATTCATTATAGCGATATGGCAAGCCATGCCATTATCCCCATTCCATTTGCAATCGCGCTTTCGTCAATATTAAAAGTAGGGGTATGCACTCCTGATGTAATATTATTTTTTGCATTGCCAACACCTAACCTGAAAAAGCAAGCAGGTATCAGATGAGAATAATAGGCAAAATCTTCGGCCCCCATTCTCATCTCAGTTTCCTGCACATTTTCTTCTCCTGCAAATTCCGCCGCTTTGCGTTTAGCCATCTCCGTTAGTTCTATATTATTCATAACAAACGGATAACCTACGTCAATTCTAGCATCAATTTCCAGGCCTGAAATTTCACCCGTCTTTTTGCATATATTTTTAATGAGATCATGCGCTTTAAATCTCCATTCTTCATTCATCGCTCTGAAAGTGCCCATCAGCTTTACTTCGGAAGGAATTACATTAGTAGTATTACCGCCCTGGAAAGATGTAATGGAAAGAACAGAAGGGTTAAACGGATTATTGCAACGGCTTATCAATTGTTGCAGGTTAACTACCAATTGGGAAGCAGCAAGGATCGTATCTGAAGTAAGGTGTGGGGCTGCAGCGTGGCCGCCTTTTCCTTTCACGGTAATATAAATTTCATCGGCGCTCGCCATTACCATTCCTCCTCTGAAACTTAATTTGCCTGCTTCCAAATCCGGATGAACATGCAATGCCAGAATGGACTCCGGTTTTGGATTTTCAAGAACACCCTCTTTGATCATAAGGCTGGCGCCTCCGGGGTTTTTTTCTTCTCCAGGCTGAAAAATCAATTTAATAGTTCCTTCCCATTCCTCTTTTAATTCATTCAAAATTTTAGCGGCTCCCAGAAGACAAGTGGTGTGAACATCGTGGCCGCACGCATGCATTACGCCTTCATTTTTTGAGCGGTATTCTACTTCATTTTCTTCTGTAATGGGCAATGCGTCCATATCTGCGCGAAGCGCGATCACTTTTTTTTCAGGATTTTTACCTTTTATAATTCCTGAAACACCGGTGGTTGCCATCACTTCAAAATCAATTCCGAGATCTTTCAATTTCTGCTGAACGAATTTTGAAGTTTCAAATTCTTTATAACTCAATTCAGGATATTGGTGAAGATGGTGACGGATCTGGATAAACTCATCCGAATATTTATTTGACAGGCTTTTTATTTTTTCTTTCAGCATTTGCGATGGTTGAGATAGGGACAAAAGTAAAAAGAGTTTCGCTGATGAAACTCTTTTAATTCGTTTATAAAATTTATCTTTATAATTACTGGTAATTCAAAATAGAAATAAGCTTTATTTGTTCGTTCACTATAAAATTATTTTACATCCCGATCTAATTCTATAGGCTCTTCCAGGTAATATATAGTGGCTCCTCCCAGCATTTTGCCTATTTCTTTTTTATAAATATCTGCTTCTTCCTTTGTTTTAAAATTTCCAAACTTTATCCTCACATAAGGACTAGCATACCACATATACAATTTTTGTTCAGGAAATTTTTTCAAAAGATCGGCACGAACTTTAAAGGCGTAATCTTTATCATTTGTATTCAACACCATAAGCCGGTAACCTTGTGCGGAATGTACCTGTTTTTTATAATTGATCTCATTCAACTCTGCCTCTTTCCTGGCAAGAATATCAAGCCTGTAATCTTTAAAAACCACTACCCTGTTTTCGTGTAGAGAATCATAAGACTGAGAAAAAGCCTGGTTGGCAAAAACTACAAATAATAAAATAAATAATTGTCTCATAATGTGTTTATACAATAATACAAATGTAGTAACGTCCTTTTTTTCCTGTTTACATTTAAAACAGAAACTTTTGTTAGAAATGACAGGATTGAGAACGATTTGGTTGCAATGAAATTGTTCTTTATCAAAATTTTAAGGAGGTTATTCCATGCTTTCTTGCACTATTTGTACGCTTGCACTGCAACCTAGCCTGTTAGCTCCTGCGTTGATCAGTTCTTTAGCAAAAGAATAAGACCTGATCCCTCCGCTTGCTTTAATTTTTATCGTATCTGCAAGATGAGCTCTAATAAGTTGTACATCATGGATAGAAGCGCCTTTTTCTGCAAATCCGGTTGAGGTTTTTACATAATCTACTCCCGCGGCACCGTAAATATCACAACATTTAATGATCTCATCTTCTGTCAAAATTCCACTTTCAATGATCACCTTTATCACTTTATTTTTATTCTTTACAATCGGCATTACGGTATTGATCTCGTTGGCAATAAAAGTCCAGTCGCCGTTTTTTATCGCCGAAACATTTACCACCATATCCAATTCATCAGCGCCATCCACTATAGCCAGCACTATTTCTGCAACTTTCGCTTCGATAGCGCAATAACCGAATGGAAAGCCGATCACCGTTGCTACATTTATTTCAGAATCACCTAAAAATTCCTTTGCTTTTTTGACATATAATGGCGGAACACACACCGCGGCAAAGCCATGTTCCAACGCTTCTTTACATACTTTTTCTACATCAGCAATCGTGGTGGTTTGTTTTAGTACCGTGTGGTCGATATAATGGGCAATATTCATTTTCATATTGTTTTAAAAAAAATGAAGATAGGGATTTCAATGATTTATAGATCGAACTGACTTTTTTAATGGTAATTACCACTTCGAAAAAACTTGTAACTGATTCTTTCAGTTCACGCAAAGTCATTTTCCTCTTTTAACTACTTTTGCACCATTCTTAATTTCGGCTTTATTCAATATTAAAATGTCTTCAGAAAAAAAACAACTGAAAGGTTTTGGTTCCACCGCGATTCATGCGGGCCACGAAACCGAAGGAAACAATGCTCACTTAACTCCCATTTACGCAAGCAGCACCTATGTGTTTGATACAGCAGAACAGGGAATGCGCCGGTTTAGCGGAGAGGAGGCAGGTTATATTTATAGCCGCTGGGGAAATCCAAGCATGAAAGAAGTGGAAGATAAAATTTCTGCATTGGAAAGTTTTGGGCTCTCGGAAAACGGGAAACCTGTACAATTAAAATCGCGACTGCATGCAAGTGGCATGGCGGCTATCAGTACTTTAATCCTGGGAAATTTAAAAAGCGGCGATAAAATTCTTTCTCATTATTCTTTGTATGGAGGCACACAGGAACTGATGAACCGTGTGCTTCCTGGCCTGGAAATCGAAGCAGTTATTGTTGACATGCGGGATATAAATAAAGCAGAAGAAGCATTAAAAAATGATTCGAAAATTAAAATGCTTTACCTGGAAACGCCCGCCAATCCTACCATTCAATGTGTGGATATTGAGGAGCTAACTAAAGTTGCAAAAAAATACAACCTGATTGTAGCGGTTGACAATACATTTGCCACACCTTATTTGCAACAACCCTTTAAATATGGTGTTGATTTTGTGGTTCATTCTACCACCAAATTTTTGAACGGCCACGGCACTGCTATTGGTGGAGCCCTTGTTGGAAAAGATATTGAACAGATGAACACAAGGATGGAAAAAGTGCATCGTTTGCTTGGTGGAAATGGAAATTCGTTTGATGCTTTTTTGCTCACACAAGGAATGAAAACTTTGGAAATAAGGATGGAAAGGCATTGCGCCAATGCGATGAAAGTAGCAGAATTTCTTAACCAACATCCGGCAATCAGTAAAGTAAATTATCTCGGTTTACCTTCGCACCCGGATTATAAAACAGCTAAAAAACAAATGCGCCATCCGGGCCCGATGCTAAGCTTTGAAATGAAAGGAGAGCTTGAAGCAGGAAAAAAATTTATTAATAAATTACAAATGTGCGTGAGAGCAGTTTCATTGGGAAGTTGCGATACACTCTTATCACATCCTGCATCAATGACGCATTATGGAGTACCGAAAGCTGATCGGGAAAAATATGGAATTACTGATGGTTTAATAAGAATGAGTGTGGGAATTGAAGACATAGAAGATATTTTAGCAGACCTTGAACAGGCTGCAACCGATTAATTGATATTACATGAACGTAAAAATAAGAAGAGCGATAAAGGACGATTGCAAAGCAATGATGCAATTGATTAATGAACTTGCGCTTTATGAAGAAGCCCCTCAGGAAGTAACGGTTGATTTTGATCATTTTGTAGAAAGTGGTTTTGGCGAAAAGCCTGTTTGGTGGGCATTTGTAGCAGAAGTTGAAGGAAAGGTAATTGGCTTTGCTTTATATTATATTCGTTATTCTACGTGGAAAGGGCAGCGGCTTTATCTTGAAGATATTCTTGTCACTGAATCTTTTCGGGGAAAAGGAATTGGCAAATTATTATTCCATCAATTGATAGAAGAAGCAAAGGAAAAAAAATTATCAGGAATGGTTTGGCAGGTGCTGCAATGGAATGAACCCGCGATTAATTTCTACAAAAAATTCGGTAATGTGAGTTTTGATGCCGAATGGTTGAATTGCAGTTTGACGATATAACGGCTATGAACAAACGAATTTCAAATCGAAATAAAAAATACCAACATTTATTTATTTACTGTTGAATTGAATAAAAAGAAATAATAAAACAAAAAACGATGGCTGAAAAAGTTTTGATGGGAAAAGATGGAAAACTGGTTGTACCCGATCAACCAACCATTCCTTTTATTGAAGGCGATGGAATTGGCCCGGATATTTGGGCTGCAAGCGTTCGTGTTTTTGACGCGGCTGTGGAAAGGGCTTACCATGGGAAAAAGAAAATCAATTGGTTAAAAGTTTTGGCCGGCGAAGAAGCATTTAATAAAACCGGCGAATGGATGCCCCAGGCCACCATGGATTCACTAAAAGAACATCTTGTTGCCATAAAAGGTCCGTTAACAACGCCTGTTGGCGGCGGTATCAGGAGCCTGAATGTAATGTTGAGACAGGATTTGGATTTATATGTTTGCCTCAGGCCGATAAAATACTTTGAAGGCGTTCCTTCTCCGATGTGGCAGCCTGAAAAAGTGAACATGGTTATATTCAGAGAAAACACAGAGGATATTTATGCGGGAATTGAATACATGACCGGAACTCCGGATGCTAAAAAATTATTGAACTTTTTACAAAATGATTTGGGCGTTAAAAAGATTCGTTTTCCGGAAACAACTTCATTCGGTATCAAAGTGGTAAGTAAAGAAGGCTCAGAAAGATTGATTCGTGCAGCGATTGAATATGCCATTGCCAATAAACTGCCATCTGTTACTTTGGTGCATAAAGGCAACATCATGAAATTTACAGAAGGCGCTTTTAAAAACTGGGGATACGAACTAGCCGAACGTGAATTTAAAAATGATGTGTACACATGGAACCAGTGGGAGGCTACTAAAAAAGAACGCGGTGAAGCAGTGGCTAACGAAGACATGCGTATTGCAGTTGTTGGAGGAAAAGTGATTATCAAAGATGCCATTGCAGAT
>JBBQWJ010000110.1:0-10476 GCA_038210685.1 Chitinophagales bacterium
GCAAAAAGAAGATAGGATCCGTTTGAAAATAAATTATAGTTGTATTCCGTATTGCTGCTTCCGGCGCCAGGTACAATGTCTTTAACAAGTGTTGTCCCGGCGAGTGTACCGTTGGTTCTCCATAGTTCCCGCCCTTGCAAAGCCGTTTCTGCAGTAAAATATAAAAAGCTACCCAGCAGTACGAATTCCTCCGGGTTCGAACCGGTAACACCCGCACTAATATCGCTTACCAAAACGGTTCCTCCTGGTGTACCATCCGAAATATATAATTCGGTACCGGTAGCAGCAGTAAACCCGTTAAAAATAACCTTACCATTAAGTAATCCCCACTCATCAGTAAACTTAATATTCGGAGATATTTGAACAGTGCCGGCAGGAGTGGCATCTGTTATCCAAATTGAGCTATCAAGTTGAGAGTAGAGCAATGTTTTATTATTAGACATTGGTAACACAACCTGCAGGCTTTTGTTGGCATTAATTTGTGTTACACCCTGTGCATCTGCACTAAAATGAAGGAGGGCAATACATGCGATTATGAGTGGATTTCTTTTCATGTTTCTTTTTTGTATCAATGAATATTTAGCAAGAATGTTATCGGGAATGATCGCTCTTAAAAATTTAAAAGCACTAATTTTTCAATAGAGATGGATTATAATAATCGAATTTCGAATCGAATAAACCGGTAAAGCAAATTGACTTATGGTTGTGAGAAGTATCGGAGTTTCTAAGGATATGATTTTTTGGATTAGCACATCCCGCGGAAAAGAATAATTGTCTTTAGTGCTATCTCAAATACAATTGCAAGTTATTGAAACTTTTGAAATAATCAAGAAAAACTGAATATGATTTTGGTTGTATCGGTTCCTCTTTTGGCGCAAGGTTAAAAGTTTACTCTTTAGCCACGTGTCCGCTTGTAGCAAAGATTTTTGTGCATCAGCCATGCTTGTGCCAGTGTATATAAAATGTTCATTTACAAAAAGTAAAATAGTAAACAACAATCCCGATAGCCATCGGGACCCCGGTTTTTATTTTACAAAAACTCTTTAGGTCGAAACTCCGGCGGCTCAATTCATTTAAGTCAAACCAATCAGATTTTTGCAAACAATAATTCATAAAGCACCGGAATATGGTAACATTTATTACACAAGGGTTAAATCATATATTTTAATGAGCCGAATCATTAATTATGGGTGTTTAAATCATTTTAAATCGAACCTTTTAGGCTGAGCTTTGCTTTATAAATTTTAATCTAAAATAAAGACAAATGAAAAATCTTGTTATACTAGGAGCGGGAACCGGCGGCACAATTATGGCGAATCATTTGCACCATCATTTGAAACAGCCTGATTGGCAAATAAGCATTATAGATGAACGTAAAGAACACTATTACCAGCCCGGATATCTTTTTCTTCCTTTTGATATATATGCACCTGAAGATATTATAAAGACAGTTGAGGAATTTGTACCAAAGGATGTTAAACTAATTAAGAAAAAAATAGATCGTATACTTCCAACTGGTAATAAAATTGAACTCGAAGGTGGTGAAGAATTAAGCTACGATATATTAATAATTGCCACGGGCGCTAAAATAGCTCCTGAAGAAACAGAAGGAATGAAAGGCGCCGAATGGCACAAATCCGTTTTTGATTTTTACACTTATGAAGGCTCGCTGGCGCTGCGAAATAAATTGAGAGATTGGGAAGGTGGCAAATTGGTGGTGCATATAACAGAAATGCCCATTAAATGCCCGGTGGCTCCGCTGGAGTTTACTTTTTTGGCCGATTCATTTTTTAAGCATAAGGACATTCGCGATAAGGTTGACATCACCTATGTAACACCCCTGAGCGGCGCATTTACAAAACCAAAAGCTACTGAAGCTCTCGATCATTTGCTTGAGGAAAAAAATATAAATATTGAGAGTGATTTTGCAATTGAGTATGTAGACAATGAAAAGAAGGAGATTGTAGATTATGGAGGAAGGAGTATTCCATTTGATTTATTAGTAACAGTGCCCACCAACAAAGGAGATGAATTAATTGAAAGGTCAGGGATGGGCGACGACTTAAATTATGTGCCTACTAATAAAGCCACGCTGCAATCAAAGGAATACAAAAATGTTTTTGTGATAGGAGATGCCAGCAATATACCTGCTTCCAAGGCCGGCTCTGTTGCTCACTTTGAAGCGGAGATATTAACTGACAATATCCTGCTTTATATAAAAGGCGAACCGTTAAAAGAAGAGTTTGATGGACATGCAAACTGCTTTATTGAAACAGGAAACGGCAAAGCACTGCTGATAGATTTTAACTATACGCATGAGCCCGTTGAAGGAAGTTTTCCGTTCCCCGGCATTGGCCCTTTGCGTTTGCTTAAAGAAAGCAGGATGAACCATATGGGTAAACTTGCTTTCAGATGGATCTATTGGAATGTTTTGTTGAAAGGGACACATATACCTTTTGTTTCTGCAACTATGTCGGAGAGTGGAAAACATTATGAAAAAGCAGAGCCCGTTTTGAATTAAATTAAATAAATCATCATTAAAAAAAATAAAAAAATGGAAAAGACAATAGACGGAAAATCAATAACCGTAAACGAAGAAGGGTACTTAAAAGATTTTAACCAATGGGATGAAAAAGTGGGAGAAGCATTGGCTGCGGAAGCTAATATTACCCTTACTCCAAGGCATTGGGAAGTTTTAAAGTACCTGCAAAAGGAACAACAAAACCAGGTAGCGCTAAGTATACGGCGTGTAGGGAAAAGCGGCGTGGTAGATATTAAGGAGCTGTACCAATTATTTCCAATGGCGCCCTTAAAAACCGCCACAAAAATTGCCGGTATACCCAAGCCCGCAAGTTGTATTTAAAAAAAATAAATTTTGTCAATTATGTTTGAAGAAACAATTAGGTATGAAGAAAATGGAGAAACTGCTATACTCGAGAGAAATGATGTAGCAATTAAGCATGAGAATAAAAAAGCCATAAAAAAGATGATGATCGTCTTATCCAAAGGGACGATTGAAAATGTGTATGCTGCTTTTATATTGGCTAATGGTGCAAGAATGGAAGGCATAGAAGCGGAAATGTTCTTTACTTTTTTTGGTTTGGAAGCCATTCATAAAAAGAAACTGGAACACCTGCATGTGGCTACGGTAGGCAATCCTGCTATGCACATGCCTACTATGCTGGGTGGTTTGCCCGGTATGGAAGCATTGGCAACCCACATGATGAAAAAAGAAATGGAAAGAATTGATATGCCGGATATACTGGAGTTTTTGGATATTCTATCCGCTTCCGGTGTAAAGTTATGGGCATGCAAATTAGCGATGGAGATGTTCCATTACAAGAAAGAAGACTTGTATGACGGTATTGATGATGTAATTACTGTAGGTGATTTTTATAAAGAGAGTGCAGGCGAAGGAGTGCATATGCTGTTTGTATAAGCGTTGCTTTACATTGCTGCATTATGAGCCCGATTTCCTGGCGCAAGCATGGTAACAAAGATTTTTCTGCTTTGACCTTGCTTGTGCAAGGTGTATAAAATATTCATTTACAAAAAGTCAAATAGTAAACGAACAAATTTTCCTGATTTTTATATTACCGCAGTCAGCGCCGATGCATTATTAGGCTCCTGGCCTATTTCAGGCACTTGTTGCTCATATACGATTTTGCCTTGGGGTTCAACGACTATAACCGCACGGCTTAGCAAACCTTTCATAGGGCCGTCAGTAATTAGTACGCCATATTCGTGTCCGAAATTATTCCTGAAATAGGAAAGCATTACTACATTATTTTAACCTTCTTTCACATTTTAATGCGCAAAGTTAGTTGTGATGTTTTTTAGAAACGGAGGCACCAGAATAAATTGGACGAAAAAATGCTTTGATACATTTATCGGGATAGACTACTTCAAGCTGAGGTTTTATGTGCAGCACAAGCATGGATAATGCAAATGCTTATTCAAAGAGTAGTGGTTAAGAAATTAATCTCTTTCAACAGTTTTACTTTCTATCCCGTTTGATTTTTCTTTAGCCTGGTTTACGAAAGCATTAGCAGCAAACAATGTTTGTGTAGGATAAGCAAATTCAATATTTTCTTTCTCGAATGCCTGCAATATTTCCAGGTAAATTTTTTGCTGGCCATCCATATACAAATTGTAATCGGGACTTTCTATATAATAAACCGTTTCGAAGTTCATGCTGAAATCACCAAACGCTGAAAAGTGGCTACGGTCAAAGGTTGCATTCTCGGTAGCATCTATAATTGATTTGATAATTCCCGGTATTTTCTTCATCTGCTCTGCAGTGGTTTGATAGATTACTCCAATACTAAACACCACCCTGCGTCGCAGCATTTTCTTATAATTATGTACTCTTGAGTCTGTAAGGTCTTTATTGGAACAAACTATCTGTTCCCCGCTGATAGCGCGTATCCGGGTAGTTTTTATTCCAATATATTCAATGGCCCCTATCATTGAACCGTCAACTATTATAAAGTCGCCGATTTCAAATGGGCGGTCAAAGAATATTACGAAATAGCTGAAGAAATCTCCCAGCACGGCCTGTGCCGCCAAAGCAATGGCTATACCGCCTATGCCAAGACCGGTAATAATGGTGGTAACATTATATCCAAGATTATTTATAAGGAATACAAAACCCAATATCCAAACGACGCCTTTTAAAATGATAATAAGGCTGCCTGCCTGTTTTTTCTTTACGTCGCTGTTTTCCTGCTTATCAAGGAAAGAGAAAATGAAATATTGAATAGCAGCATTTAGCAGGCCTAAAATAAAATAGGTAATGATAAATAATTTGGCAACCTGTATAATATGTGTGGCGCGGGTATTAAAAGTGAGATAATCAAAGGCTGCGAAGATGGCCGCAAAATATAGAAAAGGAATCACTGTCTTTTGAATAGCCAATACAATAAAATCATCAAAAGTGATAACTGTTTCAAGTGACCACTTTTTTAATTTCTTCATTACAGGGCCTTTTAAAATTTTTATCAGCCCGAAGGATATTACAATAATTGCAAGGGCTATTGCCCAATCGTTAAAAGGGTTCCCAAATAAAATTCTATCCCAAAAATTCATATCTATGATTTAATTAAAAAATGTAAGACAAATATTTGCCAGTATCACTGCAGTAAATAATTATCGTTCGGTGTTAATGTAACAATTATTATTTCTAATACCATACTTTTTTCATTTTATAACATTCGTATGCTTTCTTAAATCAAAATTTTAAAAGGTATTACGCTTTCAAAATTTAATAGATTTAACCAATGGAAGAAGCCTATGTATGGTTCTGCAAACGGAACTACAAAGGTAACTATCAATTTATACTACAGTGAACAAAGAAATTCCCTGGATTTTTGTTTTTCTTAAATCGAAGAAAGAGGAATTTTAGAATTGAAAATTCGCCGTATTTTTCCTAAATGGCTTTTTTCGCCCCGGGCCGCTGCGGATTCATAAACATAAGGGCAGACACGGGTTTAGAGGAGGAGGTTTTTTGTAATTTATAATGGGTGTAAACCGGGAAGAACCGGCCAATGAATGGAGTCATATATCCTTTGTTAATAATTTTAAAATTTTGTTCAATCACCTTAGACACTTTTCTTCTTGAATCTACAAATTCTTCTTTAGGCGACTTCCTGGTATAAAATGAAAGGAAAAAATCCAACAGGCTGCTTTCCATAGGGCATGTGGTAATAAAGATTCCGTCTTTTTTTAGGATCCTATTAATTTCGGTCATTGCTTTCTGCAGATCCGGTACAAATTCAAATACGCTTGTGGCTACAATTGCATCGAATGATTCATCAGGGTAATTGGTCTTTTCAATACTTTGCTGGCTGAGGTGGTATTTTTTGATCCCGGATTTTTCACATAAGACACCGATATGCTCAAATTCATTATGAACATCACACGCATATAATTGCTCGCAATGTTTTGATAATTCAGGAAGAAATATTCCGCTGCCAGTTCCTACTTCCTAAAATTTTTTTGTATTTTTTTATCTCCTAATAATTTTCTGATCCTGTGAAACCGATAATTTATTACATACTTGATTGGAAATTTATAACTCCAATTGAAGTAATCAACCTCTCCGGTTTTTTTCAATAGTTTCTTGTCGGGTAAAAAAAGCTTGTCTTTTTTCATGTGGTGTAATTCTATTCTAGGTTGCAAAATTTCTTTAAGCCATTTCTGGCTTAACTTATTATTACTTTTAATAAAGTTTCAATGGGAGGCAATTAGGTGTCATCATTTTTCGTGCCATTCCGGAGTTAAACAGGTTGTTCCATCAGTTTAGCACTTAAGCATTTTTTCGATCCAATGCAAGCGGTTCCAGTTATGAATCCCATTTTTTTAACCCTGCTTATTTATTTGTAATATACTATTACCCGTTGAAAAATAGTAATAGCAAGATTTCTTCCGATATGCCCGCGCCTTTTCCTATCATAATTGATACATATTGCTTTATAAGTTAGCCTCTTTAATTTTTTCCCCTGTTCTTCTTCTAAAAACGAGAAGATAAAATTTCTTTTTACCGTTTTTTCCCGAATGCGTCAGGCTGAATAAAGTGACCTTGCGGGGAAAAAAAGATACGCTACCAATTAAATGCAAAACAAATGAAAATAGGAAATTAATTCAAAAAAGTTTTGGGCTTTTATAAAGATGATCTTTACAATTAATACATAGTAAACCAATTAATTTATCGGATTTTTATTTCATGGCAAAGACCCTAATAGATAAGGTAGAAAGTTATTCCTTACAGCCTTATCTAAATTATTTAAGGCTTGAATAAACCATATTCTGAAACTTCTGAGCTAATTCGCTGTGGCTGTCAGGAATTTGCTGGGTCATGATCAGGCAAATTAAATGCGCTTTCGGGTCGGCCCAATAAGTAGTTCCCCAATAACCGCCCCATGCAAAAGTCCCTTTGTTTCTTGGTCCTCTGGCAGCACCTTTATCAGAAACCACTTCGAAGCTAAGGCCAAAATCATTAACGCCATTGAACTTAAAATCAAGCTGATTGCTCGTCATCATTTCCACGGTTCGGGGAGCCAATATTTCATGGCCGTTGTAAGTGCCACCGTTCAATAACATTTGCAAAAATTGTGCATAGTCAAAAGCCGTTGATGTAAGGTCGGCGCCTCCTGAAAAGTAATGCTTTTGGACAAGGGGATAATCCGCGTTGATACCGCTTTTTTCTTTATCCCAGGGAATAACATGATTCAGTGAATCTTCGGTATACACATGCGCCAAACGGTTTGCCTTACCAGCCGGAACATTAAAATATGTGTCAGTCATACCGCATGGTTCAAAAATATTTTTGGTAAGAAAATCATTCAGGCTCATGCCACTAATCACTTCAATCACAGAACCAAGCACATCAAAATTTAATCCGTAAGTCCATTGTTCCCCGGGCTGATGGACCAATGGTAATTTTGCAAGAATCTTCATTGCCCCGAGCAACGTTTGATCTTTCTTCTCCAGGTTGAACCCCGGCTCCAGGCCGGCTTTTGCATATATGGCATTCATGTTTTTGCTTCCTATTGTTGCGTAGTCAATGCCGGAAGTATGTGTGAGTAGGTCTCTTATAGTAATATCGCGTTTAGCCGGCACCGTTGTATAGCTTGAATCTTTTGGATCGAATGTATCAAGTACCACCGGGTTTTTAAATTCAGGAATAAAATCAGCCACGGGCTCGTCAAGCAAAAGTTTTCCTCGCTCATACAAGATCATAATTCCAGTAGCGGTGAGTGCTTTTGTTTGTGAAGCGATGCGAAACAATTCATCCTTTTTCATTGCTTCTTTTGTTTCAGCATTTGCATATCCGTATCCTTTGTATTGAACTACCTGGTTGTCTTTCACAACGATCGTTACCACTCCTTTTACCCAATCTTTTTTTATATAATCATTTACCAAGCCATCAATCTTTGCCAATCTTTCATAATTCACTGAATTATTTTTTCCGTTTGATTGCAGCACCTGCGCATGGATGCTAAAAGGGAAAAAGAAGAGCAATAAGAAAACTGAACAGCGGAGTTTAACGAGCATTTTATTCATATCTTTTTTAATTTTTTTGAAGAAGAGTAGAAAATTAATTTTGGCGTTAGTCGCGATCGCAATTTATCGTGAGGAATACGTTCTTCTATCAAATATACTGACTGGAAATAGTAAACCAATAAACTCTCCTGATTTTTATTTTGAGGCAAAGCTTTTACAAAATCTATTTATCATTCCTTAAAATGAAGTTTCATGTTAGTTATTTGAGCGATGGTGCCAAACAATATTATTTTCATTTTAGATTTAATAATCGTTTCGCCTGGGGGATTAATTATAAACTTTCCCTTTTCATTTTTTATACCTAAACAATTGACACCTGTCTTATGCATACTGATGATATCATGAATGGATTTATCTTTTAAACTACCAGGTAAAGCTTCATAAGCCACAGATTCTATGTTAACCGATTCCGCTTCATCGCCCCAAAGATTGTTGATAAATTCTATTACATCGGGCTTCGAGATTAAGGTGGCCATGTGAGTGCCACCAAGCATTTCGGGCAGTATAACATGATCGGCACCGGCTGTTTTTAATTTGGATACCGAGCTTTTAAGTTGTGCCTTGCTGATGATTATTAAATCAGGATTTAATGACCTGGCTGAAAGCACAATAAATACATTATCAGCATCTGCCGGTAGTGTAATTAATAAGGCCTTTGCTTTTTTTATGCCAGATTTTACCAGTACATCATCATCAGTAGCATCGCCCTGGATATAGACCAACGATTTATTTTCATTCAGCCAGTTTTTTATATTGACTTCTGATGAATCAATAATTACAAAATCTATATTATTGGACTCTAAAATTTTTGCAGCCTGTTGCCCATGCCGCCCAAATCCACATATAATTACATGGTCAGAAAATTGATCGATTGCCTTCATAAGATTTCGTTTTTTTAAATAAGTAGCCATTTCTCCGCTTACAATGTACCTGGTAAGCTTGCTGATAATAAAGGTAAAAGCAGCGAAGGATGAAATAATATAAATGATATTGAAAATCTTACCTGGTTCAGTTAGTGGCCTTATTTCGTGGTAACCGACGGTGGATAAAGTTATCACGGTCATGTAAAGCGCATCAAGAAAATTGTAGTGCTCAAATAACATAAAACCAATGATCCCGGTAGATATAATAAGCACTAAAACACCCAGGCTAAGCCAAATTGCAAATGGGAATAATTTTTTCAAATACCTGTTTTATAAAATAAAGTTATTGATTTTTAATGGCAGTAGAAGCTTAAAGAAATACCACTTCGCTGCTGGGTGACTTATTTGCAGTAAGGAAACAAATTCTTTGGATTTTTATTTTAATGAACAGAAAGCGAAAAGATTTTTTATGAGAGACGAACTAAAGAAGATGATTTTGCAAAAAAAATTAATTTCAGGATTACAAATTTTCAATCTCTTCCCAAACTTTTTTCAAAACCGGAATTCCATTCAAAAGATTTTTCTTTTTTATTGACAAGGCGCGTTCACCCGGGTATACAATTTTTTTTGATTCATCTACAGGAACTGATTGAAGATAATCATTCAATACTTCTTCGGTTACTTTTCTAATCATTGAATAATTATTGAGTTTAGAAATATCAATGGCAATAAATATCTGCGATAAACCATGCTCAACTTTTTCTTTGCTTATCTCATGAGTTGACAGGCCTCCTGATAAGATAGTTGCCAACAAATCCAGCAGAAGCGACAGCCCTGCGCCTTTCCAATACCCAACGGGCAATGGCCTCATCGATTCAAGAACAGCCTTTGGGTCATTAGTTAGTTCTCCTTTTTTATCAAAACCTGCGTAGGCAGACAGAGATTTATTATTCATCGCGGCCTGCTCCATAGCGCCAAATGAAAATTGTGACATTGCCATGTCCAACACGATGGCTTCATCCTCATACGGCAGCGCAATGATCAATGGATTATTTCCAAGCCTTGCATCTTTTGCTCCCCATGCCGGCATATTTGCAATCGTGTTTGTCCAGCCAATAAATACAAAACCCTTTTTAGCAGCCTGCCAACCATACGTTCCTCCGCGCATCCAATGATTGGTATTCTTCAAAGCCACACAGCCGATACCATTAGCCCTTGCAAGCCGCATTACATTTTCTGTAGCAGCCAATGCATTCAAAATACCAGGGCCAAGATTTCCATCCCATTGCTCAATCGCACCTGTTTTATTTTTCAGCGACGGCTCTGCATCTACCTTTACGACGCCTTCTTTAATATATTGAACAAATCTTGGAAAACGATTCACGCCATGTGTATAAACACCGTCCAAACTATTGGAAGTAAAAACTTCAGCGCATTTGGTGGCTTTTGCTTTTGAAAAACCATGCCTGGTTAAAATGGAGGTGAACTTCTCCTGCATTTCCTCTTTTGCAACATAAGTCATCAATGGATTTTCCTGCATTCTTTTTTA
>JBBQWJ010000111.1:0-10345 GCA_038210685.1 Chitinophagales bacterium
GTTATTTCAATGAAAAATTTTGTAACCACATTAGTAGTTACGTTAGCATTAGTAATAGTTATTGCCTGGGTTTGCCTGATGTGGACCTTATAAGCTTTATTAGATGGGAAGATTAGCAAAAACCCTTGCTAAATAGAAAGACAGCAGCACATGATACCGCAGGAAACGATACAGCAAATTGTTAGCAGGATTGATATTATTGAGATCATTAATTCTTTTGTAAAACTAAGGAAAAGAGGCACCAATTATATAGGACTGTGTCCGTTCCATAATGAAAAAAGCCCATCCTTCACTGTATCTCCAACAAAAGAAATCTACAAATGCTTTGGCTGCGGCCGTAGCGGTAATACCATCACTTTTTTGATGGAGCATGAAAAATACAGCTATGTAGAAGCCCTAAAATGGCTGGCTGTAAAATACAATGTTGAGATTGAAGAAAAAGAAACAAGTCCTGAATACAAGCAACTACAACAAGCGGCTGATAGTCTTTACATCATTAACAAATTTGCACAGCAATTTTTTACTGACACTTTATTTAATGCTGAAGAAGGAAATAATATAGGCCTGGGCTATCTAAAAGAAAGAGGTTTTAGGGAAGAAATAATCCAAAAATTTGAAATAGGTTATAATCCTGAAGCGCGTGATTCATTTTCAAAAGCAGCGCTGGAAAAACAATTCAATAAAGAACTTTTGCAAAAATCAGGATTGGTGGTTGCAAGAGAAAGTGGGCTACAGGATAATTACAGAGGCCGGGTAATTTTTCCGGTGCATAATCAATCAGGAAAAATTTCTGGCTTTGGAGCGCGCCTTATCAGGAAAAATGATAAAGCACCGAAATATATAAATACGCCTGAAAATGAAATTTATGTAAAAAGTAAAATTCTTTACGGATTATGGTTCGCCCGCCAAACAATTGACAAGTATGATGAATGCCTGTTGGTAGAAGGATATACAGATGTGGTTTCACTTCACCAGGCGGGAATAGAAAATGTGGTGGCAAGTGGAGGAACTTCTCTCACGCATGATCAATTAAGGTTAATAAAAAAATATACTTCTAATCTTACTATTTTATATGACGGTGATGCTGCCGGAGTTAAAGCCGCTTTGCGTGGATTGGATCTTGCGCTTGAAGAGGGCTTGAACGTGCAGCTGGCCTTACTGCCCAACCAGGAAGATCCGGACAGTTATGTAAACAAATTGGGTGCTGCAGCCTTTTCAACCTTTATTAAGGAAAATAAAAAAGATTTCATTTTATTTCAGCTTGAATTTTCTTTGGCGGAAGCCGGCGATGACACCAATAAAAAAGCGCAAATTGTAAACAGGATTGCTGAATCTATTTCCAAGATAAATAAAGCGGAAGACTTTACAAAGCAACAGGATTACATCCGTAAAACTGCCGAAAGATTAAAAGTAGACGAAGGCGGATTGCACAATCTTGTTAATAAATTTCTGAGAGAGAAATTTTCTAAAGACGAAAAAAAACTTTTTCAACAGGAAAACATTTCACAACAGCCGGGAGATGAAATTCCCCAAATATCTTCTGAGGAACAGGAATCTCTCGAGCTGGTAAAGGATGAAATTTATCATGAAAGATCATTGGTAAGATGCTTACTCGAATATGGGCTTAATGAATGGGATGGAGAAAAAAAAGTGGCGGATTATTTATTGTATGATTTTATAGACGATGAGACTCTTGAAGATGCCATGTTGAAAAAAATAATCAATCTCTATAAAATTTGGTATGAAGAAAACCTCGAGCCAACTGCAAAAAGTTTTTTATATATAGACGATCTTGCAGTGAGTAATACCGTGGTTCACTTGATTGAATTTCCGTACGAGGTGAGTGATGGATGGGAGCAAAAATATGAAATGGCCGTACCTACAAGAGAAGGAAATTATAAGACAGATATCACATCTACCCTTCGCTATCTTGAATTGAAGAAAATAAAAAAACTCATCAGTTTAAATGCTGATGAACTTGGAAAAACAAAATCGATAGACAGGCAAATATTGCTAATTCAAACCCATTCGCATTTAAAAACTATGGAAATGCAACTGACCAAAGAAATAGGAATGGTGATAATGAAATAATCCTATTTTTCTTTCAATTCATTTTGCGGAAATTAGAAATCACGATTATTTGTTTATTGACTGCCAAGTCTTCCCCAATTGCTGGATAAAGTCTTCAAAATAAAAACACCATCTGCAAATGTGTGAAATTTGCAGATGGTGTTTCTGAATTATAAAATAATAAATTCTATTTGATTTTAAAAGCCTTCTGCTTCCGCAAATTTTCTCGAATCGGATTTCATTCTTACCACTTTTGATGTAGTAGCTTTAGGTTTAACTTGCTCACATATCTCTGCTTTGGTAAAGCGTTGAGCGCTCCACACATAATCAAGAACAACTTTTTCCCCGGTTTCATACCCCCTTTCAATTAAGAAATCCCATGAACCCTGGCGGTTGAGATCACTAACAATTTTTGAAGCTTGTTTAGGAAATGCGATCCAGAGTTTAGTCTCATCATGTAATGCCGGACACAGTTCGGCAAAAATTTTCTGTAGTTGTTTCGAGTTAAGTGCAAATACTAGTGCAAAATCAACTTTACGAATTTTTAAGAGCTGTGTTACATTTTTTGAAAATGAAAGTTTTGAAAACTGTTTTTCAATTGTGGAAGGAAGACCTTGGATTAGCAAATTTTTCTCATCCTCTAATTGCAATTTTTCAAACATTGTTTGGGACATAATTGAGGCAATATTTTAAGATTAATAAATAGTCTTTAAATACCTGCACGACTTGTTACCGAAATTAGAATAAGCCGAAAAATAGTAGATATGCAGTTAAGACAGGTGCAAATTTACGAAAAAATCCTTTCTCCAATATAAAAAAGCTTTACAACTCTATATATAGCGTAAAAATTTTAACTTCTGCTACCTTAATTATTAACCGGATGGTAATATTTTAAAGCCTCATTCATGTATGATTTTAATTTTGCAATCCTCTTAGAATCCAAGGGGTGGTCACTCAAAATCTCGGGAGTTGAATTCCCGGAATTTAACTTAGCCATCCTTTCCCACAGAGGGATAGCTTCTCTTGGATTGTAACCCGCCATTGCAGCGAAAATTAATCCATAGTGATCTGCTTCGTATTCCTGCTGCCGTGAATTGGGAAGTAATACCCCAATTTGAGCGGAGGGAGCATATATCGCATTAAAGATATTATTCACTTGAGGATTTCCTTGTGTAAATATATTAGCCCCAACTCCAATACCCTGTGCAACTAAAGCCTCACTTATCCTTTCCTGCCCGTGATGAGCAACTGCATGTGTTATCTCATGGCCCAATACGATGGCCAATCCTGCTTCGTTTTGAGTAACCGGAAGCAACCCTGAATACACCACTACTTTTCCACCCGGCATACACCATGCATTTACCTGAGGGCTTTCAACCAGGTTAAATTCCCATTTATAACCGGCCAGTTCATTAGATAAGCCTTTGGAAGAATAATATTTAGTAATGGCAGCAGCAATACGGCTCCCAACACGCTTAACCATTTCTGCATCACGATTTGCTGAACTGCTTACCACTTTATTTTGTGAAAGAAAGGTCTGGTATTGAGAAACAGCTTGCTGCTGTAAAGTAGATTCAGGAACAAGGGATAACTGGTTACGTCCTGTTATGGCATTTTTTGTACAAGCCGAAAGAATGAGTCCTGAACTTAGTATTAGTAGGAATAATTTTTTCATACGTATTAAATTTATTAGTTCAATAAACAATTGGTGTACCAAAAATAAATTTGGATCTCAACGGAGATGCTTCTTAGACAGAAAAAAGTTGTGAAGGAAAAGTAAAATGTTTAAAAATCTTTACGGGTGGATTTTCTACGGTCCCGATGTTTTAAAATGGGTACGCGGCCCTCATTACCTTTTAATAATCGGCTGATGTTTTTTTGGTGGGTGAGCAAGATAAGTCCTGCTACCGCCACAGCAAATACACGATAAAAAACCTCCTGTTCATTGTAAATCCACAATACACAGATTGGAAGAGCAACACCCGCAAGAATAGAACTTAATGAAACATATCGGGTTAAATAAAGTACAAGTAGAAACACTCCAACGCAATTTATCGCTACTATGGGTTGAATAGCCAGTACCATCCCAAATAAAGTGGCTACACCTTTTCCACCGCGAAAATCAGCCCAAACAGGATAGATATGTCCAATAACGGCTGCAAGGCCCAGGCCTATCATAAGATTAGTTCTATCCAATTCATTGGTAAGATAATAAGGAAGTAAAGTATAAAGTGCGACAGCCAAAATTCCTTTAAGCATATCGCCGATCATAACAATGGTTCCGAACTTTGGACCCAGTACCCTGAAAGTGTTGGTAGCACCCATATTTCCACTGCCGTATTCACGTATATCAATATTGAAGAACCCTTTACTAATAATTATTGCTGTTGGAATAGAACCAATAAAGTAAGCCAGTATAATTAAAATAAATTCTTTCATAATTGGTGTATAGTTCAAATCATAGGGTAGCAAATATAGCATTAAATTGATCTGATCTGACTTAAAATTTGGTAAAAATTAATATCATTTCATAAATAAGATTGCGAGCCAACCATCAAGTTGTTTCGTGCTAATTTTAACAAATTTCATTTCTTCAAAAATATTTTGAATCTCGGTTTCATCTTTAAGCAAAAAACCTGAGACCAATAAAAACGAGCCACTTTTCAGGATGGAAGATATTGAAAAGGCTTCATTTTTGAGCACATTTAAATTGATATTTGCCAAAACAATATCTGCCTCATCAATCCCTGAAAGGCTACTTTGTTGTTTCAATTTTATCTTATGGCAATCATTTGCTTCAACATTTTCAAGCGCGTTATTAATACTCCACTCATCATAGTCTACACCAATAATTTTTGATGCTCCACATTTTTCTGCAAGTATGGCTAATACTCCTGTTCCCGTACCAAAGTCAACAACCGTTTCATTTTTTAAATCAATGGTTTCCATCAATTCCACCATCAAATGCGTTGTAGCATGATGACCTGTTCCAAAACTCATTTTTGGTGTAATGATCAAATCATGTGATACATTTTTTATCGCCTCGTGAAATGAGGGACGGATTGAAACAAAGTTGTTTATAATAACAGGCTTCAGATTGCTCTCCCACTGCTGGTTCCAATTTTCTTCCTCAATAATACACTTCGTAAAAAAGGTTTTAGCAGGCAAAATTTCTTTTAGCTTTTCTTCGTCAAAATCTTCTTCCTTAACGTATGCATTCAACAATTTATTTTCTTCATCAAAGGCATAATAATTATTTTCTGAAAGTTCAGCCATTAGTATTTCTGATTCTTCCGAAGATTTAATTTCTATTTGTATTTTGAAAAACTTTTTCATAAAAAAAGCCTGTATATTATTACAAGCTTTTAAATAATTTATGATGAAATATTAATGTTCATTATGAGGCCTGTTTTGCGGAGCAGAACTCTGTTCCGGTTTTGGTAACAAAGCTTTCCTGCTTAGTTTAAACTTACCACTTTTAGGATCAACTCCTACTATTTTCACTTTTACCTTATCTCCTTCCTGGAAAACATTGTCCATGGTTTCAAGCCTTTTCCACATAATTTCTGAAATATGCAACAATCCTTGTTTACCTGGTAAAAACTCAATGAAAGCGCCAAATTCCTTGATTCCTTTCACAGTTCCTTCAAATACATCTCCCACTTCAGGTACAGCAACAATACTATTTACCCACGCAACTGCCTGGTCGAGACTTTCTTTATTGGCTGAGAAAATGCTAACCTCACCTGTTTTTCCTACTTCGGTAATATTAATAGTAGCTCCGGTAGTTTTTTGGATTTCCTGGATGATCTTTCCTCCGGGGCCGATCACTGCACCAATAAATTCAGAATCAATAATGATTTTCTCCATACGTGGAGCATGAGGTTTCACATCGGCATTGTGCTCAGGCATACAATTATACATCGCATCTAAAATATACATCCTTCCTTTCTTAGCCTGGTCTAGTGCCTGTCTCATCACATCCATACTCAACCCGTCTACTTTTATATCCATCTGCACGCCGCATATTCCTTCTCTTGTACCTGTTACTTTAAAATCCATATCGCCCAAATGATCTTCATCACCAAGAATATCTGAAAGAATTGCAAATTGATCTCCTTTAGAAATCAATCCCATGGCAATACCGCTTACGTGCTTTTTAAAAGGAACGCCGGCATCCATCAATGCCAAAGATCCGGCACAAACTGTTGCCATAGAAGAAGAGCCATTACTTTCTAAAATATCACTTACCACCCGCACAGTATATGGATAATCAGTTCCTGGCAATATTTGTTTTAAAGAACGCATGGCGAGGTTTCCGTGACCTACTTCCCTCCTACCTACTCCACGCATCATTTTTACTTCACCCGTTGAAAAAGGAGGGAAATTATAATGCAAAATAAATTTAGAATAATTACTTGTTGCTGCGCTCTCCACTAATAATTCATCAAGAGGAGTTCCAAGAGTAACGGTAGTTAAAGATTGGGTTTCGCCACGGGTAAACAAAGCGGAACCATGTGGTGAAGGAAGTATACTTACTTCCATCGTTAGAGGCCTTATTTCTTCCAGTCCGCGACCATCAAGTCGTTTTTTGGTTGACAAAATCATATCACGTACAACATTATATTGCAATTCACCAAAATAATATTTAATCAAAGCCTTGTCTTCGTCAGGCAGCTCCTCACCGAGGTGTTGAGTTATTTCCTCCTTTAATTTATCAAATGCTTCCTGCCTTTCATTTTTGGCTGTAGCAGACGAAGAAATTTCAAGCATTTTATCTTTAGCAAATGCACTTATCTTTTCATTCAGTTCTTCGTTTCTATACGGTTTGGTGTAACCACGTTTTGATTTAACACCTACTTTGTCTCTTAATTTCTCCTGTGCTTTTACCTGAATTTTAATGGCATTGTGAGCCACTTCGATTGCTTTAACGAGATCTTCTTCCTGGCATTCTTTCCCTTCTCCCTCTACCATCATGATGTTTTTATCAGTGGCAGCTACGAGAAATTCAAGATCCGCCACTTCTAATTGGCTACGTGTAGGATTTACCACAAATTCGCCATCTACTTTTGCCACTCTTACTTCAGAAATAATTTCCTGGATAGGAATATCTGAAACTGCTAATGCTGCTGATGCAGCAAGGCACGCCATTGAATCGGGCATAATTTCAGGGTCACTGGAAATAAGTGAAACTAAAACCTGTACATCACATAAATAATCATCCGGAAATAAAGGCCTAAGCGCCCTGTCAATCAATCTTGAAGTTAAAACTTCGTAATCATTCAAGCGGGCTTCTCTTTTGAAAAAAGAGCCGGGAATTCTTCCGGCAGAAGCAAACTTTTCCTGGTAATCCACTATTAAAGGAAAGAAGGATTGCCCTTCTTTTGGTTCCTGGTTGGCAACTACTGTTGCTAATATTATACAATTGCCTAAACGTACTGTAACTGCGCCATCAGCCTGGCGGGCCAGTTTGCCCGTTTCTATTGTAACCATGCGGCCATCGCCGATATCAAAAGTTACATTTATTGGATTTGGAGTATTCATCTTTTTTTTTAATTATTTTAAAAAAAAGTATTCCCAACCGTATTATTCAGTTGGGAATGCTAAAAATATCATTTTAGTAATAAATTATTTACGAAGTCCTAACTTTTCAATTAATGCACGATATCCACTCAAATTATGTTTACTTAAATAAGCTAATAAACTTTTTCTCTTTCCAACCATTTGCATCAAGCCTCTCTGTGTACTGAAATCTTTTTTATTAGTACTTAAATGCTTAGAAATGTGGTTGATTCTTTCTGTTAGAATTGCTACCTGTGCTTCGATAGATCCTGTGTTACTCGCATTGCCGCCAAATTCTGTAAAGTAATTGGCTTTGCTTTCTGAAGTTAAATAAGACATCTTTATTGAAATTATTTTAATATTTGGGTGCAAATGTACTATTATATTTTGATTTTTAATAAAGGTAAAACCTTATTTTTTTAAAAAATTTCCTTTATAAAAAGAGGTTTCTCCTTAAACGGGGTTCGTATGCATTGATTTAAGATTTAAAGCATATAATGCGATAAAAACCAATCCGAAAAAGTTGTTAAAAGAAGCTGCGCCCACCGCAATCAAATCATTGCCATAACTATAAAAGGGTACCATCAGGCCAAAAACAACACCCAATATATAAATATAAAAGCCGATTTGCTTGAGCCGCCACATAAATAAAGCGCCTGTTAATGTAAACAGAGCAGCAACCAAATTGCCAATGGCGAACTTGCGCATATTGTCCTTATCTAGAATTTTAACGAAAGAGGCTTTTATTTTTTCTGGTAAAGCATTTCGTTCATTATGCCTTGCTCTTGAATCTACATAAGCTGAATCTTGTTTTAAAGGCTTCTCTTCCGAGAAAATATTTGAATATTTTTCTGCTGAAACATAAGTATAAACACTACTTGCAATGGCCCAGCCACTTCCTATAAATGTAAGTATGCAGAGCCAGCTAAGAAAGGAAGGTCTTGTAACAGGCTCTGTTTCATATTCATAAGTCCTATTTGACATTTCTATACAAAATTATACATTATCAGAAAAAGATGATCATTTTATTTGATGGAAAAATCATCCCTTTTGCTTCCCGAAAAATACTGGAAAACCACCTAAAACTATAAGAGTGAGACCTACGATACAAACTCCTTCCCAACCACTCTTGTTCCACGCAATACTTCCTAATGAAGAACCAATAGTGCCCCCAATAAAAAAGAAAGTCATATATATGGTATTCAAACGTGTGCGAGCTTCGGGCAATAATGAATAGTTTCTTGAAAGATTGGGAATGTGAGTAGACTGCAATCCCATATCGATCAAAATTATCCCTATTACCAAAACAGCTATCCCACTTTTGCCTGCAAACAAAATAAGATAACCTGCAAGCATCAAAAAAATACCGGCTCGCATCGGTTTGAATGGACCGTATTTATCTGTAATCTTTCCTATAAATGGCGCCACCAGCGCACCTCCTGCACCAATAATTCCAAACAAGCCAATTACTGAAAGCGAATACTGATAAGGTGGTTTTTCCAGGAAAAACGCCATCGTTGCCCAAAATGCGGAGATGGCACCAAACAGGCAGGCGCCAATCCAGGCACTTTCCCGAATTATTGATTGCTCTTTAAATAAGCTGAATAAAGATTTCATGAGTTTCAAATAGCTGCCTTTAAATGAAGGCTCCTCTCCGGGAATATATTTCCAAATTAAAAAAGTCATGATCACCATAAAAACAGCACTAATGAAGTAGACGCTTTGCCAGCCAAAATATTCTGCAACAAATCCGCTTAGTGAACGCGATAATAAAATGCCAGTTAGCAAGCCTCCGAAAATCGTCCCTAAAACACTTCCCCGTTCCTGATCAGAAGCAAGATGCATAGCGAGGGGAATAAAAACCTGGCAGGCTGTACTTGTAATTCCAACGCAAACACTAAAAAAGTATAACCAGCTGATGCTTGGAGAAAAGCCAACTCCAATTAATGTAAGTGCTGCGAGCAAATGCATCCAGATTAATAATCCACGACGAGCTAACATATCGCCTAACGGAACTATAAAAAACAATCCCAACCCATATCCCATTTGAGAACAAATATTGACAAAAGATGCAGACTCTTCTGAAACATGAAAAGAGCGTGAAAATTCACCCAGTAAAGGTTGGCAATAGTAGAGGTTGGCAACAACGACGCCACAACCAATTGTAATAAGATATTTAATTTTAGGAGTTAAAGTGACTTTCTCCACTAGCTGCGACATATTTGATTTTTATGCAAAATGAGGAAAAAAGAAATTAGTAAAATTTGTTTATTTACTGCTGAGCCGAAAACTACTGCCGGTATCTTTCAACTCCTGAAGCCGGCTTCCATCCATAATGAGGTTCAAAATAATTCCACAACAATGCAGATACGTTACGCGCTAATTGCCATGCTTCATTATCAGTTTCCCACCTTTGATCCTTATTATTTTTTGTTGCGATATAGAAAACATAATCGCCATGAGGCGCATTTACCAACACCGCTTCAGACCGTGAATCATTTACCATTCCCTGTTTAGAAGCTTCTTGCACATAGGGAGGAATCTGCGAAAGCGCATATTCATCATAAAAAACATCTGTCAGGTCACGATACATTAGTTCGCTGGCAGCCTTGCTTATTGTTTTTCCTTCGCGGATCATTACCATCAAGTTGGCCATTTCCCGAGGTGTGGTTTGCCCCCAACCGTATTCTTTATTCATTTTTTCTCTTCCGGT
>JBBQWJ010000112.1:0-10218 GCA_038210685.1 Chitinophagales bacterium
TCTCGGCGCGGTAATTAATAAAGCTTCACAGGAAAGAATAGAAAAATATATAACTGAAGCGGAAGAGCAGGGCGCAAAAATTTTATTAGATGGACGAAAAGCAAAAGTGAAAGGAAAGGAAAATGGAACCTACGTTGGCCCCACGGTAATCGATAATGTAACGCCGGATATGGCTGTAGCCAAAGAAGAAATTTTCGGACCGGTCATCAGCATCATGCGCACCAATACGGTAGACGAAGCGCTAGCGATTCAAAATGCAAATCCGTATGGAAACGCCGCAAGTGTGTTTACACAAAATGGTGGAATGGCGCGCTATATCATTGAAAAAGCAAGTGCAGGAATGATAGGAGTAAATGTGGGCGTTCCTGTTCCGCGCGAACCTTTTTCTTTTGGAGGATGGAATGAAAGTAAATTTGGTGTAGGTGATATTACCGGAAAAAGTTCAATAGAATTCTGGACCAAATTGAAAAAGTCAACCATAAAATGGAATGCGGAAGCGGGAGTAAACTGGATGAGTTAAACAATTAAAAAATAAAATGCAGAATAAAAAATAAGATCATGCCCGAAACATCAATAAAATCTGAAGCAAAAGAAATTATAGAAGAAAGTCTTGATTACACTTTATTTTCCTGGAGCAAACAAAAAGGAATCAATCCTATCGCAGTTGAGCGTGCAGAAGGCGTTTACCTATATGATTACAATGGAAAAAGATATATTGATTTTTCTTCCGGTTTGATGAATGTAAATATCGGGCATGGTAATCAGCGTATAACCATGGCCGTTACCAAACAAATGCAACAGGTAAGTTATGTTACCCCATCAAGTGTTACTAAAGTCCGTGGTGAACTTGGAAAAAAATTAGCCCAAATTTGTCCCGGAGATTTGAACAAAGCATTCTTTACATTAAGTGGTGCCGATTCAATAGAAAACGCAATAAAACTGGCAAGATTATATACAGGAAGGCATAAAATTTTATCACGCTATAAATCTTATCACGGTTCTTCAAATGCAGCAATGACGGTAAGCGGCGATCCAAGAAAACTTCCTGTCGACTCACAACAGGCAACCAATTTTGTTCATTTCGATCTGCCTTATTTATACAGGTGGGAATATGGAGAAGAAAATTTATTGAAAGAAAGTGTGTCTCAATTAGAACGCATCATTGCCTACGAGGGACCGAATAATATTGCAGCTATTTTACTGGAAGGAGAGTCAGGGTCATCAGGCTGTATGCAATATCCAAAAGGATATTTAAAAAAAGCAAGAGAAATATGTAACCGGCATGGAATTGTTTTAATTATAGATGAAGTGATGAGCGGTTTCGGACGTACAGGAAAATGGTTTGGATTTCAAAATCATGATATTATTCCCGATATGATTGCAATGGCCAAAGGGCTTACCAGCGGCTATTTACCCTTTGGTTGTTTGATGGTTTCTGATAAAATAGCTTCTAAGTTTGATGATGTGATGTTGCCACTGGGACTTACCTATTCTGCACACCCGGTTTGCTGTGCTGCTGCGCTTGAAAATTTGCAGATCTATGAAGATGAAAATCTCATTGAAAATGCGGCAGAAATGGGAAAATACCTAGATGCTCAAATTGAAATGTTGAAAGAAAAACATCCTTCAATAGGTGATTGGCGCAATACAGGTTTGCTTGGCTGTCTTGAACTGGTAAAAAACCAGGAAACCAAAGAGCCTATGGCTCCCTTCAATGCCAAACCTGATGAAATGGTAACAATGAATAAAGTAGCGGCTAAAATTAAAGAGCTTGGTATGTACACGTTTGTACGATGGAGCTACATTTTTATTGCACCGCCGCTTTGCGTAACAAAAGAACAAATTGATGAAGGTTTGTCTATTATTAGTGAAGCAATAAGTATTGCGGATAAAGCTGTCGAAAAATAAAAATCTGCAGAATTTATTTGTTTACTGTAACAGATTAATTACGAAACTACCAGGTGCATTACTGCCCATAGGGCAACCACTGAGATAAGCAACCACAAAATAACTCCCTGGAGTAAAGGTTTTATGCCTACAGATTTAATTACTGAGGCAGATAAACCTGCGCCGATCAAAAAAAGAGTTACCGTTAACCCGGTTTTTGCTGCAGAAACCATTAAATAGGATACGGAATGAATTAAGGGAAAAACGGTATTGGCAATCATTGCGATGATAAAAAGGATAATGAAGAAAGGAAATTTGATTTTACCTCTCCCTGTTTTAAAAAAGAAGCTGGTTATCAATGCAACCGGGATGATCCATAATGCACGGGCAAGTTTTACTGTCGTTGCCACCTGTAGCGCTTGTGCCCCATATTTATTAGCTGCGCCCACAACTGAGCTGGTGTCATGAATAGCAATTGCGCTCCATATTCCAAACTGCATTTGTGATAAATGCAATTGATGCCCTATAAAAGGAAATAGAAATAGAGCGATTGAATTTAAAATAAATATGGTTCCAAGTGCAACTGAAATTTGTTTTTCATTTGCCTTTATTAAAGGACTTATCGCAGCGATAGCGCTTCCACCGCAAATAGCCGTTCCTGTGGTAATGAGGAAAGAGGTCTTCTTTTCAATTTTAAAAAACCTGCCAAGTAATAAGCCCGTAGCAAGGGTTCCGATGATGGAAGCTATTGTAAAAGTAATTCCTTCTTCACCTGCCTGAAGAGCGCTTTGAACATTCATTCCAAAGCCCAATCCAACCACAGATACTTTTAGTAAAAAAGAAGTTGCTTTGTGATTTAAATGCAAAAAAGGGTGTCCGATTAACTGGGCAATTGCAAAACCAATAAGTAGTGCCACGGGAGGAGTAACAAGTGGTGAAAGACATAAGATTAAAGCGGTAACAAAAATAATTTGCCGGCTGGTAACACTTTTATCTAAAAATTTGTTGAATTTATTATTTGGATGAGTGATTGTTTTTGTTTCCATTTTAATGAGTTTTGAATTCGTGATTTCGAATGCAAAATTCACAGTTGAGTCGCTAAAAGAGAAATTGTATTAAGTGATACCCAATTACCTGAAGTTATAGTGCAAAGCAATTCTTATAAACAGTTCGGGTAGTGATTCTGTTTGTCCATGCAGTTGAATGAAATAGAAATATCTATCAATATTCAATCCTTTTACATCAAGAATACGAAATTCATTTTTTTGCAATTCGCTTAGAACTGAATATATAGATAAAAAAGCCATACAGTCGCAATGCCGAAGATAAGATTTCATGCTTTCGGTACTGGCAAGTTGCATTTCAACTTTCAGATCACGTATTTTTATCCCTATTTCTTTTAAAGAATGAGTTACTACCTCTAAAGTTCCTGAGCCCGGCTCACGCAATAAAAGGGGTATATTTTTTAAGTCTCGCGGCTGGATGCTCTCTTTTTTTGAAAAAGAATTTTTGATGGATGAGACAAGTACAATCTCATCTTTTATAAATTCCGAATATTTTATGGAAGTGTTTTTTGAGCGGCCTTCAACAATTCCAAGATCAATTGCATTATTTTTCAAAGACTTTTCAATTTGTTCCGTATTGTTTGCCGTAAGCGTTACCTCCACCTCGGGAAATTTTTTATGAAAAGAAGCAAGCACAGGTGGAAGCACGTATTGGGCAACCGTTGTACTTGCTCCTATTCTTAATTTCCCTTTGTGCTTTAATGAAAAACTATTCATCTCAAATTCAAGGTTTCTATAAAATGAAAATAGTTGTTCAGTATGTTGAAGTAAAGTTTCACCTGCAGGGGTAAGTTTTATGCCCGGACCGTTTCTGTCAAAAAGTTTTATTTTAAAATAATTTTCGAGTTCATGAATATGCTTAGTAACCGCAGGTTGACTGATGTATAATTCCGCAGCTGCTTTTGTAAAATTTAGCCGCCTGGCAACAGTGTGAAAAACTTTTAACCGAAAATCAAACATAGTGTGAAGATAAACAGAAAGGATTTTAAGCTTGCTTCATTGGGGAAGTTTTGTGATTTTGTAGCAACAGATCACTATAAGACTTCGATTCATAATCGCAACCCTGTATTCCTAAAAAATCAGCATAATATTTACATTGCTCTTTTAATTTCTCAATTCCAATATTACCAGTATCTATTGCTTCCACTTCAACAAAAGTTCCAAGGTTTTCAACTACATCAAAATGAAATTTTACATTATCAATAAAATAAATCTTTCTTCTTTTATCGATTATAACTTTTATTCCATGAACCTTTGTCAGTATCTCTTTTAAAGAAAAATCAGGTTGAAATTGGTACAACAAAATATCAGATTGTTTTGAATCAGAAACGTCTTTTCTTTCGTAGTAAATAAGGGAATTTTCAATATTTCCCTCCCGAAGTTTTAAGCGCCCTTTTTCAACAGAAAAATAGGTGTCAACCTGGTGATCTTCACCTATGAATATGGGAGAAAGTTGTAGCAATTTATTTTCGAGAGAATTCAAATCATTTGATTTTGCTTTAAATTCGAAATTGGTTATTTGCATATTTTCATTGTGGTTTTTATGAAAGCAAAAAACCTGCGGATTGCCACAGGTTTTCTAAATAAGAGATATTCAATTTTTTATTTCTCGTATGGAAAATTCCTGGAAACTTTTTTCATCATTCTTGTTATTAATTCATCAGTCGAACTCATAACATCATCGTTCATTGCCTTGTAAAAACGCCAAAGTAAATTTCCATCCGTACCATTATAAATTTGCAAAGTTAAAGCGCCGCTTCCCGTTTTGCTTCCGATTCCACCGAACAATACTGTTTTCACAATCGCGCCACCTTCTGAAGCCGTTTTCTCGTATTCATAATTTGATTTTATAACAGCATCAACCCCTAGTATTTTGCAGATCGAATCCTGGGTTAATAAATCAAGTTTATCATAAGCTCCTTTTGCTTTTAATAACGCATTGGTACGGGTTGGATCCTGAAACGTTACAGAATATTTGTCGGCTTTCCTTAACAAATAAGTAAACATTGATGATTGAAGATTTGTTTTAAGACTTTCTTCCTCACTTTTAGTTGCAGAAGAATCGTAATGTTTTGGCACGCGTTTGTAAATAATAGAAACATCGAAAGGAAGAATAGCTACCATTTTTTGTTTCTGAATTTCAGATTTCAGGTTAGGTGCTGAATACGTCTGTTTTGCAGCCTCGAATTGGGAAAAGCCGGAGAAGGTTGCAAGAAGAGAAATGGAAAACAATAATAATTTAATTTTCATAACAGTTTTGTTTTAGCTCGCAATATAATAACATGAATGTATAGAACCTACTTTTTTTTCATCAAACTTTCCATTCTTTCCCGCGATTTATTAAAGATCATTATACCATTCTTAACTCCCTTCCGCTTCTGTTTTCTTTCTTCTTCTGACAAATGATTAACTGACTGGCATTCTTCAGAGCAACAACCTTCATACTTTTCTGCACAAGACTCGCATTGAATAAATAATAAGTGACAAGCTTCATTAGCACAATTAGTGTGTGTGTCGCATGCAGCGCCGCATTGATGACAATGGCTTATTACTTCATCGCCAATTTTTTCACCCAATCTTCCGTCAAACACAAAATTTTTCCCCAGAAATTTATTCAGTAATTGCTCTTCGTGCACTTTGTTGGCATATTGAATGACTCCACCTTCCAAATGATATACATTTTTGAACCCATTGTGTAACATATAAGCGCTTGCTTTTTCACAGCGAATCCCCCCGGTGCAATACATAATAATGTTCTTCTCTTTCTTTTCTTTTAGCATACTAACGGCCATGGGTAGTTGCTGCCTGAAAGTATCAGAAGGGATTTCAATAGCATTTTCAAAATGCCCTACTTCATATTCATAATGATTGCGCATGTCTACCACAATAGTTTCAGGATCTGAAGTAAGTTTATTGAACGAACAGGCATCAACATACTTACCTTTTTTACTCATATCAAAACCGGGATCATTTATCCCATCTGCTACAATTTTATTACGCACTTTCACTTTTAATACCCAAAAACTTTTTCCATCATCATCAACAGCAATATTTAAACGAACCTCTTTTAAAAAAGAAATGGTATTGAGGTATTCTTTAAATTTCTCAAGATTCGAAGAGGGAACACTGGCCTGCGCATTAATACCCTCATGGGCAATATAAATACGGCCGAAGACTTTTAAATCGTTTAAATTTTTATAAAACTCATCCCGAAAAGCTTGCGGATCTTCAATAGACGCGTATTTGTAAAATGAAAGTGTAGTGCGAGGTTCTTTTTCTTCAAGTAGTAAATTCTTGAGCTCCTTTTGAGAAACACGATTATGTAATAATGCCATAATTGAAATTTACCCGGATTTATTTGAGACATTTACAGGATGAATCAAACCTTAAAAAAGGCGGATAAAAACACTACAAAGATAAACCAGATCTATTATTTATAAAAATAGGTACGTGTTTTGATTAAGAGGTTTTTAATTATTAAATAAAATTAACATTAAAAATTAAATGACCTTATGAAAAAGACAACATTGATCTTAACAGCTACTTTTTTTGTACTGTTACAGGCAAAAGCACAAGATGTGCATTTTGGAGTTAAAGCTGGCTTAAACGCCTCATCTTTAAATTATAACCATAATACTGATATGCAGACAAAAATCGGCTTTAATGCAGGTTTACTCGCACATATCCATACCTCTAATAAAACGTGGGCCTTTCAACCTGAACTTTATTATTCTGTAGAAGGGGCCAAAAGCAAATCGAACAGCGACAAAAGCACCGATCTAGGTTATTTAAATATTCCTGTTTTAATTCAATATATGTTTGATAATGGTTTCAGACTTGAAGCGGGACCCCAGGTGGGATTTTTGATGAATGCTAAATCAAAAGTGGGTAATACATCAACAGATATTAAAAACAATCTGAAAAGCGCAGTCTTTTCAATACCGCTGGGTTTAGGATATGTTACCATGTCAGGCCTTGGATTTGATGCAAGGTATAACTTTGGTATCAGTAATATTAATAAGCCTAATTATGGAGAAACAGTTCACAGCAATGTTTTCCAGTTTGATATTTTTTATCAGTTCAACTCAAAAAAATAAGTGATTGATCTGATTTAAAGCAGCTATGAAAAAATTTTCATGGCTGCTTTTTTATTAAAAATTTTTAAAGTGCGAATATGGAATGTATTTACATTTGGTAAAATAATATCTTTTTAATGTCAAAAAGAGAAATTGGAAAGCCGTTGCTTGCGGAATTTGAAAAAATAAATTCTATACAAAAACTGTTCATTTGCATTTCAATCGCTGTTGTCGTTTATTTTATTGTAGAAATAAAAACCATAGATGTTCTTACTCATATCATGATTGGATGGGATACTTTTAGTGTGTGCATGATTGTTATGACATGGATCACTTTTTTTATAACCTCCGCAAAACAGATCCGTATCCAATCTAAAGTGCAGGACCCTAACAGGTCTGTAATTTTTATCATCATTCTTATTTCCACTTTAGCCAGTTTCCTCACTGTTCTATTATTGATCGTTACCAAAAAAGATGGCGAAGACGGCGCGTCATGGAGGTTGCCAATAGCCGTTGCCGGCATGTTGTTCTCCTGGATTTTGATCCATACCAGTTTTACACTTCGGTATGCACATATTTTTTATGGCGACCATAAAACCAAGCCTAATACACATGCCGGCGGTCTTGATTTTCCCGGCGATACATTACCAGACTATCTTGATTTTGCTTATTTTTCATTCGTATTAGGGATGACCTTCCAGGTTTCTGATGTGCAGATCACTTCTAAAAGATTCAGGCGCCTGGCACTCTTGCACGGCCTTATCTCATTTAGTTTTGATACTACTATGATAGCACTCACCATTAATATTCTTGCAGGAATTGGCGGTTAATGCAAAACAAAAATCTTGCTAATTAATTGGTTTACTGTAACTGTTGTTTGTCAAAAGATCGCACGGATTGCAACTCTTCCTGTATTCACAACAGGATTGCTTCCAGGCTTCCGACCATCATATTGCAGGTTCAACTCAATATTTCCTGCAAGTCTTTTGGTAAGTTCAAGATTCCATAAATAGTTTTTACCCGGCAACAATCCATTTAACAAAATATAACCAACGGTACTATTTGGTTCGCCGTTAAATTTAATATTATTCAAAGAGAATCGCGCATTGATCGTACCGTCAGAAAGTACATTGTATTTTACTTCAGCAGCCAATTGGTTATTAACCGCATTTTCAAAATCGCCCATTTTATTTTTCTTTTTATCGTAAGTATAGATAAGGCTTACACGAAAATCACTTTTATAAATATAACTTATTGACGGCTCAGCAGAAACTTCATCCACACGATAATTCCTATTGGTAAAAGAAGGAGTTATTAATTGATTGCGATCATATTTATTCGTGAAACTGGTAGCAATAGAACGCGTCAGATTCCACCTTCCTTTTATCGAGAGATCTCTTAATGAATTACTTTCAAATCCATAATTTAAAAGTGATTTGGTATTGCTCAACCGATGAGTTACATCTATTCCCCAAACAGAATTTTTTCGGTTAAAATAAATGGTGTTGCTCAAAAAAGAAGTCAAAGAAATTAATGAAGTATCTGCTAATTTTTTATTAAAAGGATTGAATTGAAAACCACCATTTGAAATATCTTTTTTATTGATTTGCAGGGAAGAAGTAGTACTGAATTTTTTTAGGAATTTTAAAAATTTATCAGAAGTGTTTCTTGCAATGATCATATCAGGATTGATACTAAAATTATAATTGAACTGGATATAATTGGCTTTTACATATTCATTGGTTGGGGTAAAAACACGAATCCATTTTTTTTGATCCTGGTAAATAGCCACTTCAAATTCATTTAATTGGGGTATACCATCTTTATTATAATCGATCCAGGTATAATAACCTTGCCCGGCCGGCACTTCAATATAAGTGTACTCCCGCTTTTGTTCCTGCCCCGGCCCGAGCTCGTATAATACATTTCCAACAACAAAACCCTTCCATTCATTGATGGCATATTCTGCCCTACCCAAAAGGCTTTCATCACTTTTCTCGTTAGAAAAATTTTTGTTGATCACATCTAATTTTCGATAAGTAACATTCAGTCGAAACTGTTGATGTTCATTGTTCATAAGCTCAGTCATCAAATTAATGTTCTGGCTTTTATCCTGCGATATCAATCCTTTTTGAAAAGGAATTTTATTTTCCCTTGTAGAATAACTGATTCCCCATTTATTCATATTTTTTTCAGAAGATTTTATATACACCTGCCATGTATTAAAAGCAAAACTTATAGGCAGCAAAGTATCAGAAATTTTTGAAATCTGCTGGTTATTTTCGGAAGAATAATTGGCCCCGATCTTTATATCTTTAAAATCTGCAAATGACCTATACACATCGATTGTAGGGCGTAGATAGGAACCTGTTTGTATAGCACTATTAATATTCGTGATATAAAATTTATTATTAAAATGCCATCCTTTAATATCCATTACATTCTCAATGGCATTTCTAATTCCATTATAGTTGTCACTTCTGATATAATCAGTAAACTGGTATTTTAAAAAATTATTTTTAATATCATTAATTTCCAAAGAACCATTCACCAAATTTTCTGTTGCCGGCGGCGCGTCAAAGGGCAAACTCCAATCCCTGTTGAATTCTACATTTCGAAGAGTTTCCAGCGGTTTAAATTTATCCTGAACATACTCGTATCCAAGATGCGTTTGCAAAGTAATTCCCGGCTTTATATTTCCAAAAACTGCATGTTGCATGGCGTAATCTACTTTTGCAGCAACACCTTTGTCACCTTCTTTACCTTTTGACGAAAACGTATTTACATCATAATTACTTAACGCTGTTTCTATTTTTAATGAAGAATTTTTATTGAAAAAATATTGAGCCGCTACCGTAATTAAATCATGCTTTTTGGGCGTAATCAATAAAATCACCGGATCCCAATCTCCCTGTTTCACATCGTTCAATGGAGGAACATATTGAAAAACTCTTCCATTTGCATTTCCGTCATTTACCGGCGTATAATTTCCTCTGCCGGGGCCAACATTCGTAAAAGAAAGATTATACAAAGTATCTTTCTGATTAACAGAATACACATAAATCGTATCGCGGGTACCGTTAATGGTTGTATCAACTTTTTGGTACAAAATTTTATCCACTGAAAAAGTATCACGCACCGCGTTAGGATAGGTTGCACTATCTACATTGCTTCCGATCTGCGATAAAAAT
>JBBQWJ010000113.1:0-10194 GCA_038210685.1 Chitinophagales bacterium
TATCTCGATCGTTTTTTCCTGGATGGAACAGATGGTTTTGCTCAATTATATCCTTCAACAAATTATGGCCCCATCAGGGGACAAACCAACAAAGGAGAATTGATTGCGCCGGATGTGACCCATCAAACGGTACAAATGGACGAGATGGCTGATATTATTTTCCGTGGTAAAAAACCGGAAGTGCCAGTTGATGGTGAAGAAGCGTTAAAAGACCTTACGATAATTGATGCCATTTATGAAGCCTGTAGAACGGGAAAGAAAATAAAACTGGAGTTGTAAGTAAGAATTATTATTTTGATTTACATAATATGAATATTGTAAGGCTTCAGTAAACCAACAAATTCAGCAGATTTTTGTTTTTATTTCTCAATGATTAGCCTTTAGGCTTTTCCTTTCAATCACCTAATTTTTCACTTAATATTTTTTTAAGTTCTTCCACACTCAGGTCCCTCGCTACAATTTTTCCTTCTTTATCGATTAAAAAATTAGCAGGAATATCTGTAAGTCCAAAACCATTAAATATTTTACTTTGCGATCCTTTTAGATCGCAGGTCTGTATCCACGATAGCTTATCTTTCTTAATTGCATTTTTCCAATTCGTTTTATCCATATCAATCGAAATGCCGACAAATTGAATTCCTTTCTTTTCAAACTTATGATACAACTTCACCAATCCTGGATTTTCCTCTCTGCAGGGTGCACACCAGCTTGCCCAAAAATCAAGAAATAAATATTTTTCTTGAAATGTATGGTTGGTAAATGGCCTGTTTTTAATATCCGTGAAAGTAAATGATGGCGCCTGCATACCGGGCCGGGATTGCTTTTTTGCAGCCAATACTTCAAAGAGGTGCCTCGTATAATAATTATTTGCATTGCCCAAAGCATTGCAAATTGCTTCCAGTGTTGACAGATCAGCTTGATCCGGCAGCACCAAACGGGCAATAAATGCAGATGTAATAGCCGAAGGATTTGATTTTATTTGTTGCAAGATCAGATCATGCTTATCGCGATAAAATGCAGCCTGCAAATTATTTAGACTGTCATTAGTAATAACGTCTTTTCTTTTTAAAGCAAAATTGTTGTCAAAAGAAATTTCCAGGTCATATAATTTTTTATTGAAAGCATTCAGCCTTTCCTGCATTGGTGTTCCTGTAATAACAGAGTTAGCCATCGAATCGTAGTAAAGGTGAACATCCGTTAAGCCCGTATCCAGCGCGAACCAGGATGTATAGGAAGAGTAACCTTTAATATTTTTGATCATTATTTTTCCTATCAACGGACAAGTCAATTCGCCTTGAAAATGAAAATGAGAACCCGATACTTTTGCCGAATCAAATAGTATGAGAGGAGTTCGGCTGGTAGTATCTTCCCTCCCCAAAAAAACCCAGCCAGTGTCTCTGCCATCAACTTTCCCCTTTATTGTATAGGTATTTTTAGAACTACTTTTTGAAGCGGTATCCTTATGATTAATGCATGACGTAAAGACAAAAAGAATGAGTATTAGAAACGGATTGGTCATCTATTCAAAAATAATGCAAGCTTCCTGCACCATTTAGTTTATTTTACAATTTTGATACATCAATTTTAAAAAACTTAGCAGCGTTTTTCCAGAGGATCAATTCTTTTTTTTCTTCAGGAAGATCGAGTTGTTTCATAAACGCGAGATAAGATTTCATGGTAGAAATAGGCCAGTCTGTTCCATACAATAAATATTCAGGTTCGCCGGCATAGAGTATCATTTCTTCCAACTGGCTTTTCATGTATTTTTCAAATTTCTCAGTAAAATCTCCAAGTACCAGGCCTGAAAAATCTGCATACACATTTTTGTTTTTATAAACCACTTCCATGCAATCCTTTATCCACGGGTTTCCTACGTGGCAGATTACAATCTTCATGTCAGGATTATCCACGGCCACATCATCAATATGGATAGGATGAGAAAAACGAATTCTTCCTTTCGGCGTATAAGTATCACCTGAATGAAACATTACAGGGACATCATATTCGGTAGCAAGATCATACACCACTTTAAGCCTGTTATCGTATGGATAAAATGGCTCGTAACCTGGGTATAATTTTAAACCTTTAATAAGCCCGTCTTTTAAAAAGTCGCTCAGTTCACGAAGATCTTTTTCTTTATAATTTAAAAAACTTATTCCTGCCACAACACCAAGATTCTTTTTATCGCGGGTGGCTTCCACTACCTGCCTTATGGAAGGGCGATGCTGGTTTACCACATAAGAAGTGAGGATGAGCGAGTAGTCAACATGATTTTCGGCCATCGCATCTGTAAGCCTGTTAAGACAATCTTCAAGTGAAACAACTTTATCTTCATGATAGTTGTTGATGTGAGTGTGTACGTCAATGATCATTTTTCCGTATTAATATTTTTAAGTAAATAAAATTTATCAGAAAGAAATATACCTAAAAAAAATCAGAAAAATTTTTTTCTCGCAAAGATGCAAAGGAGCAAAGACAAAAAAGTTTTCAATATTCACTTTATCTGTGCTCTGCTCCTTACGGCCTTCGCATGAACCTTCTTCTAAAATAAAAAAAGCCGGAATTTATTCATTTACTGCAACGGGAGAGTTTGTTTATTCTTTCTCGAGTTTTTTAGTCATATAAAAGCCGATGAACAATCCCAGGCCGGCCATAGTGAAAATGGTTGCAGGATAAATAGCATCTGTATTTAATGAAGTATACGTTGATAATAATAAAGCAATAAAAACGCCAACTCCGATACCCATTAAAAGAAGCGCTAAATTTAAAATGATTATTTTACCAAAGCCGGAACCATTTTTCCCCTTCATAAATATACCGGCGTCTGCGCCTTTTTCTATTAAAGCGAGCCGTTCTTTATTACGTGTAGATAAGAATAGGTAAATGATTCCGAATATCATGAGAAAAAGACTGATTGGAATAAGAGTGTTCATAAATGATTTTTTAAATATTAATTTTAATCTGTTTCTGAAATTATGACGACAGCTTTATAAAATTGGTTACGCTTTTTAGAAAAATTAAAAAGATGTAACCGTTGGGTGTTTGTAATCGTCCAATTATTATCAATGGATAAAGTAACAGATCAACATTATATCAATTTGGTAATTGAAGGCGATACGAATGCATTTGCTGCATTGGTTGATCGGTATAAGGACATGATATTTACTTTATCATTGAAGATGCTTCAAAACCGCGAGGAAGCTGAAGAAGCGGCGCAGGACACGTTTATAAAAACTTATAAATCGCTCAACAGGTTCAAGGGAGATTCCAAATTTTCAACCTGGATTTATAAAATAACTTATAACAATTGCCTGGACAGGCTGAAAAAACAAAAAAGAAACAGGCCTGTTGTTGCCATTGATGAATTTACAGAACACCAGGTAAAATCATTGATGAATGTATTGGAAACAATTGAAGAAAATGAGCGGAAAGAAATGATAAAAAATTGTTTGGACTTGTTGCCTGCAGAAGAAAGTTTTTTATTGACACTTTATTATTTCAATGAAAATTCTTTAAAAGAAATTTCGTCAATTATAGGTATCAATGAAAACAATGTGAAAATAAAATTATTCAGAAGCAGAAAGAAATTAGCGGGCATTTTAAAAATAAAACTTGAACCGGAAATAATAGATCAATATGAAAAACATGGAAGATAAAGATTTGGAAAAGCTGGTTGAAAACCTGATGAAGGAAAGTTCATTGGAAAGCCCTTCCTTTGATTTTACCGCTAAAGTAATGTCAGCAGTTATAGCTTCTGAAAAAAGCAAAGCTTTGATTTATAAACCGGTCATTTCAAAACGAGCTTGGTTCTTCATTTTTGCAGGTATTATTGCCTTATTTGCCTTTCTTATATTTAATTCACCACCCACTTCTGCTAATAGTTATTTCAATTTTCCCGTTTTCAGTTTTGATAAATTTCTCAAACCTTTTCCAGGATTGCAAATCTCTTCTATAACGGCTAACGTTCTTTTATTGGCCAGCCTGGTGATATTTATCCAGTTTTTTTTATTGAAAAGTTATTTGGACAAAAGGTTTGAAAAATAAAGGAGATCGCTAATAAATAAATTTCGCACAGTAAAGCTGCCTACCGGCCTTTAGGCAAATAATCCGGTTCTTATCGCGAATAACTTCTTATACACCTTCTTTTCTTATTCCTATTTAGACCAGGAAACTAATTACCTTTAATGAACCAGTGCCACTATTCGCATTCACCTCATGAAAGGTTTTAAATATTTTGGTTTTATTCTTTTTATACTGATGGGCTTTAGCGGCTTTTCGCAGGAAATCTGTAATAATGGAAAAGATGATGATGGAGATGGACTGATCGATTTACAGGATCCCGATTGCCAATGCCATTTTAATGTTACGGGAAATTTGTTGCAAAACGGATCTTTTGAATTACACAATTCTTGCCCGACAACGTATTTATATAGCGAGGAAAATAATATTGTCAATTTTTGGCAATATGGAAGTTACACGAATTTTAATGAGGCTATTTATTATCACAATTTTAATTGTCCATATGATTCTGGCCAGGTAATGCTTTATCTGCCCCCAGCCCTTCCCCTCCCTGATGGTAATGCCTTTATGTCAATCACTCAAAATGTTGACCCAAGGCTGCCTGCTATGCAGGACAAGGATATTGTAAAAGTCTATATTGCACAATGTTTACAAGCTCCACTCGAACCTGGATTACAGTATACTTTGAGTTTTAGCGCAGGCAGGTTCCAATCCTTTGATGATCCTACTTATAAATTTAAATTAACGCCCTTTACGGTAGCCATCTTTGGAAATGCAAATTGCAATGCAGTTCCGTTTGGAGTAAAAGATGCAAGAAGTAATGGTTGTCCTGCAAACTACAATGGATGGCAGTTGCTGGGGAAAACAACGGTAACCAGTAAAGGGAAATGGCTTCAGAATACGATCAATTTTACAGTTCCTTCCAATATCAATGTGATTGAAATTGGCCCTGATTGTTCATTGATCAGCCCGAATAAAGATTTAGCCGACAGTACCACCTTCCTTGACTTTTATGTGTATGATCTTGATGATTTACATTTAATGCCTACCAAAGATTTCCACTTTGAATATATTCAAAGTGTAAAAGAAAATTCTTGTGATAAAGATTCATTGTTGTCTGTTCCATTCTATTCTAATTCTTCTTATCAATGGTATAAAGATAGTATCGCCATCACCGCCGCAACTGCTAACAATTATCGTTTGGCCATAGAAAATCCGGAAGGGAATTATAATGTTGTTATTACCAATGCGGATTCCTGTCTTACTTCGCAAACCTTTACTGTCACTGGCAACCCCCTTCAATATCTCGCTCTCCCGGCAGATACATCTCTTTGCGAAAATGACAGTTTATTGCTGGCGCCACCACTCGAAGGCGTTATTTATAGTTGGAACGGGAACAATGATAAGTCCGTTAAAATTTTTAATGAAGGAATTTATGAAATAACAGCTTCAGGTAAAAACGGATGTACCAAAAATTTTAAAGTAAATGTGCATTCGCAAAATTGCAGTGTATTTATACCTAATGCATTTACACCAAACGGAGATGGGAAAAACGACTTGTTCCGGATTCCAGCAAGTGTAAAAATAGACCTGCAAACATTTTCCATTTATGACCGGTGGGGAAATAAAGTTTTTACTACAACCGAAAGAAGCGGAGCATGGGATGGAAGTTACAATGGCGTAAAAAGCGCTGCCGCAACTTACATTTATATCATCAGCGGCAAAACCAACAATAAGGAAACCACTATAAAAGGTTTAGTAACCCTCATCAGGTAAGGAATTACAGTTAAGCAGGAGGAAGAAAAACGAATAAGGCAAAATAAAAATCGACTTTATTTCTTGCTTTACTATCCGCAACTAAAGCAACTTATAATTAGTAATGGTAATGGCTGTAAGCCCGCAACGCGTAGTATTGATCCAATCTACTTCAACATGTACCGGGAAGGTTACAATATCAGGAAGTTTAAAAATCGAAGGATTATCAAGGGGAATATTTTGCTGATAAGTTGTATCTGTAAAATGAAATTGTAAACCACCACACACACAAGGGCACGTAGCCACACAAAGGCATTGGCGTACGTCTATCCCCGTTATAACGCCGGCATTCGAATACATTTTTGGTTCCTTTTTGCAAGAAAACAAAATGCCCGAAAAGAAAAATAATATTGCAATACCTTTTAACATTCAATCGCAAGGACAATAAAAATATTAAAATCGTTGCATAACTATTTTTCACAACAATATAAAAAATAAAAGCCGCGAGTGAAGCGGCTTTTATAATATTTATTTTAAAAAATTTATTTTAAAAAGAATTGTAATGATGCGGCAGCCGCAGTTCCTCCTATCGAAGGATCTTTCGCTTTGCTTACAATGAAAACGTCATGCAGTTTTCCATCGCTCACCGGCGTAATTGCCGATGTAAGTGCAGCAAACTGCGGTTTTGCATTATCAGCAGCCGTTCCAGTTGCGCCGGCAAAAGTAAATTCACCAATTTTTACGCCGGTTGGAGAATCCATGTGCATTTCAAAAGTATAACCTGAAAGCGGCGGCTTTTGCCAGCCTATACTAAATGTAGCCTTTGCAATTCCTGTAAGATCAATGCTATCAATCCTGAACCAACCTGTATTTGGCGGTGTTATTAAAAAGGTTCTTCCACCAAAAGTTGCTTTGGAGAAACCTTCCATCTTTGTTACACCGGCAAAGTTCATAGTACTGTTCATCAATGAAACAGAATTGCTTCCCATGAGAGGCTTAATGTTAGGGCCACCTTTATCAGTATAAGCTGCATTGAGATAAAGTACACCGTCATTTTTAACGGGCTTATCCAGCGTTGGGTTCACTGATCCACTAATCGGAAGTGATTTTATTTTCTTATTTTCATTGGCTAATGATAATATCCATGAAACAATTTGCTTTGCATCGCTTTCCTTCAAATTAGGATGCGCAGCCATCGGCACTTTCCCCCAGTTACCGCTTCCCCCACTTATAATTTTTTCTGCAAGTGTAGCAGTAGCCTGAGAATTCTTTTGGTAACGTTTTGAAACGTCAATGAATGCGGGACCTACTGATTTTGTATCTACTTTATGGCAACCTTTGCAATCCAGTGAAAGCATCATGTTTTTACCAGCCATTTCCTGTGTTAAAAACTGATCACCTTGTGGGGTTCCAGCTTTATCAACCTGGTCAGTATAATCAGCAGAGACTATAAGATTATTAAGATCTCTCGAAGTATCGTCTTTATCCTGGATATCAACATGGTATTTAACAGGAGTACCGGGAAAATAAAACGATTTGTTGCCTTCAATATTAACCTGGACAGTTGGCGCCGCGTTACCAGCATACACATTGATCGCATTGCTGGTTGTAGCAGCTTTTTTGTTATCAATCACTTCAACAGAAACAGGATAATCGCCCACCTTGGTAAGTGTAACTTGCATGCGTGGTTCTGTTGTTTCTTTTTGTATCTGGTTTCCTATGTGCCATATATATGAAATAGGATCATTATCCGGATCTTTGGCCTCTACAGTTGCTGATATCTGCAATGGAAGATCTCCTGAAGTTTTATCAACATGGATAGCCTTAATATCAGGAGGCCTGTTTCCACCATTGTAATCTATACGTACCAGCCCGGCATCGGCATTTTTCGCGAACCATCCACTACCATATTCTAATACATAAAATCTTCCGTCGGGGCCCACTTCCATGTCGCTGGGATTGTTGAATTTAGCGTTAGACATAAACGGCTCCATATTGTCAAAATCACCATTGGGTTTCATGGATACCACTTTGATCCAACCACGTATCCATTCGTAAATAAATAATTTACCATTGTAATAGTCAGGATATCTTGTTGAATCAGGATACATATCGGTATAATAAACCGGTCCCCCCATGGCACACCTGCCACCGCTTCCCAATTGTGGAAAATCGGTCGACTGTGCGTAAGGATACCAAATGTAGGCGGGTTGCGCTGGTGGTAATACCCTTTTACCGGTATTATTCCTCGAATTATTTACCGGTCTTTGCGGATCGAACAAATCCCCGGATTTTCCTGTTGCATAATCATACTGGCGATAAGGAATGTTATTCGCAATTACAAAAGGCCATCCAAAAAATCCTGCTTTTCTCGCCTGGTTAAATTCATCATAACCACGTGGGCCGCGGGTTGCCATACTATCATTATTTGCATCAGGCCCTACTTCTCCCCAATATAAATTATTGTTTTTTTGGTCTACTTCAATACGATAAGGATTGCGATCGCCCATTACATAAATCTCAGGTCTTGTGCTGTCCTCTCCTTTCGGAAAAAGGTTGCCATCAGGAATAGAATAACTTCCATCTTTATTCATTATTATGCGAAGAATTTTTCCGCGCAAATCATTTGTGTTTCCTGCACTGCGGCGATCATCATAATGATCAAAACCGGGACGATCATCTAAAGGTGCAAATCCATGAGTATTAAAACCTTTTCCTGGCTCATCAAATGGTGTAGTGTTATCACCTGTTGATAAGAACAATTGCCGGTCTTTACCAAAAGCGATTGAACCTCCGGTGTGACAACATATTTCTCTTTGAGAATAGAATTGCAGAATTATTTTTTCTGATTTCGGATCTATAGAATCATTCGTAAATGTGAAGCGCGACAAACGGTTAACTGAAGTATCAATAGGACTATAATAAATATAGACGTAATGGTTATTCGCAAAATCAGGATCTTTCTTAAGTCCTAAAACGCCTTCTTCCGCATTCACTCCGGGTGTGTGTTTGGTATGCCAGTAAACATCTAAAAATCCCGCCTGCGTCACTTTTTTCGTTTCGTGATTATACAACATGATTTCGCCGCGGCGCTGGGCTACCAGTACATCGAGGTTTGGAAGAATGGTCATTTCAGTTGGCTCAAAAAAAGTTCCCTGTACCAATTGTGTTACGGTAAAACGATCTGCAGCAGGGATTGGCGGTGTTTTTACTTTTGCAAAATCCAGTTCTTTATTATCATCCATCGCATATTTAATTCCACCGAGAAGATGTTTTAAAAATGCAGGTTCGGTATATGATTCAGAAGTATGGCCTAGTTCAGTATACCAGGCTCTTCCGCCATCAAAATCGTGATACCACGCCATTGGATGATTAGCACCATTGGTGCCTCCTTTATAACTTTTTTCATCGATAGTAAGTAAAACATGAACATTGCTATCCAGGTTTTTAAAATTGTACCACTCATCTTTTCTTACCCAGGGATCAGGCAACCCTTTAGTAGAGATGTTGTCTTTATCAACCACATGTAATGTGGCTGTTTGTATTTCCGGATGGCCGTTAAAGGTAGCGCCTACCAGCCTTTGGTACCAGCCCCAATGGTAGCCCGCATCTGTTGCAGCGTGCACCCCTACAAATCCGCCACCTGCTTCAATATATCTTTGAAAAGCATTTTCTTCATAATTGTTCATCAGGATATCATCAGGATCGGTAGTGCTTAAAAACACAACTGCCGCATACTGTTTCAGCGTGTCTTCATTAAACATGGCAGCATTAGAAGTAGTATCTACTTCAAAATCATTTTCCTGCCCAAGTTTAAAGATGGCTTGTACACCATCGGCTATGGATGCATGATGATAGCCGGCCGTTTTGGTGAACACCAATAATTTAGTCTGGCCGGATCTTTTGTTACTACAACTATAAAAAAACAAAACAGAGACGCTAATAAGCATCGAATAAAAACGAAGGTGATTTCTCATTGATTGGTAAGAATTGAAAGTTAATTGATTGCAAAACGCTAAGAAAATTGAAAGTAATTATTTATTGTCAAATAGACACGAATAATTAAATATTTTACAGTTAAAAAACAAAACTTCCAGGTTTTACCCTTACATATTTTTTTTCTTAAGCTGAAGTAGCCGTTCATCACTAAAAAGCAGCAAAAAGCCCTGCTTTTAACAGGGCTTTTAATTAATGGTCATCTCCATGATGCTTTCTTTTCTTCATCACTTTACCTTTCTTGTTTACTTTATATTTAATAACATCCTCTTTATTATTTTTCCATGGATTTAATCCTTTGTAATTGAGTTTATACTTTGGTCCGTTTCCCGGTTTAAATGTAGAAGGCAATGTGCGTGTGCGCTTCCACGTTATAGAGGAAGGACGGTCTTTGTACCAATAATTACCATTCGCTTCATCTGA
>JBBQWJ010000114.1:0-10182 GCA_038210685.1 Chitinophagales bacterium
TACTTTTGCACTCCCAAAAAAGTTCTTTATTAGAAATCATTCGTTGGGAGTTTAGGCGAAAGCCTGAACGTTAACACCAAAAATTTAATTATGGCAAAAGAAATCACAGGCTATGTCAAGCTCCAATGTAAAGGAGGACAAGCCAATCCTGCACCGCCGATAGGCCCTGCACTAGGTTCCAAAGGAATCAACATCATGGAGTTCTGTAAGCAATTCAATGCAAGAACCCAGGACAAACAAGGGAAAGTTCTTCCCGTTCTCATTACAGTTTATGGTGATAAATCATTTGATTTTGTCATTAAAACCCCACCCGCTGCTGTTCAGTTAATGGATGCTGCTAAAATCAAGTCTGGTAGTAAAGAACCTAACAGGAATAAAGTAGGTAAAGTATCGTGGGCCCAGGTAGAAGAGATCGCCAAAGATAAAATGGCCGATCTGAACGCATTTAATCTTGACAGCGCCATGAAAATGGTTGCCGGTACTGCCCGTAGCATGGGTTTAACCGTAGAAGGAAATGCCCCGTGGGAAAATTAAATTGTAAATGTCCTGTCCCGATAGCTATCGGGAATCGGGAAAAACTTTCATAAAATGATTACTAAAAAACGAAAAGAAGCCAACGCTAAAATTGAAGCGGATAAAGCTTACTCATTAAAAGAAGCTTCTGCCCTGGTAAAAGAAGTAAATACAACCAAATTTGATAGTTCTGTAGATCTTCACATCCGGTTGGGTGTTGATCCTAAAAAAGCAGACCAGGCCGTACGCGGTACAGTTTCACTTCCTCACGGAACAGGTAAAACCAAAACTGTGTTGGTACTTTGCACTCCTGATAAAGAAGAGGCTGCAAAAGAAGCAGGTGCTGATTTTGTGGGTCTTGATGAATATATTTCTAAAATTGAAGGCGGCTGGACAGATGTGGATGTGATCATCGCTACTCCATCGGTAATGCCTAAGATCGGGCGTTTAGGTAAAGTGTTAGGGCCAAGAAACCTGATGCCGAATCCTAAAACAGGAACAGTAACTAACGACGTAGCTGCTGCCGTAAATGATGTGAAAGGCGGTAAGATCGCGTTTAAAGTTGATAAAGTAGGTATCATTCACGCTTCTATCGGAAGGGTAAGTTTTACTCCCGAAAAAATTGAAGCCAATAGCCAGGAACTGATCAACGCGATAATCAGGTTAAAACCTGCAACCTCAAAAGGTATTTATTTAAAAGGCCTTAGCATGGCCAGCACCATGAGCCCAGGTATTTTGATCGACACAAAATCAGTTCAGAACTAAATAAATTATTTGCTTCGGATTGTGTGATTCACGATTTACAAGCACAAAACAAACGACATGAACAAAGAAGAAAAACAAGAAGTAATAGAAACGCTGAAAAATAAATTTTCTCAGTATTCTAATTTCTATATTACTGATACAGAAAGCCTTTCTGTTTCCCAAATAAATAATCTTCGCCGCCACTGCTATGACAAGCAGGTGGAAATGAGAGTAGCAAAAAATACGCTGATCAAAAAAGCTTTGGAAAGCCTTGACAGTGAAAAATATACAGGCGTTTTCGATTCTTTACATAAAGTAACTGCCCTGATGTTCAGCGAAAGTCCAAAAGACCCTGCTGTGATCATCAGCAGTTTTCGTAAAGCACAGAATGGTGAAAAGCCCCAGCTAAAAGCTGCGTTTTTAAACGGGGATATTTTTGTTGGAGATGATCAATTGATCAATCTTACCAAGATCAAAACTAAAAATGAATTAATCGGTGAGGTGATCGGATTATTGTTGTCGCCTATTCAAAGAGTGATAGGCGCTTTGCAAAACAGGCCTGAAACATCAGAAGGAAAAGAGACTGAAGAAGCAACTGAGGCAAAAACAGAAACATCTCCTGAAGCAAAGGCAGAAGTAACCCCGGAACCTAAAGTTGAAACTGCGGAAGCACCAAAAGCTGAAGTAGCCCCTGAAGCTAAAGTTGAAACTGCAGAAGCACCAAAAGCAGAAGCAGCACCAGAAGCGAAAGCAAAAGCTGAAACTACAGAAACACCAAAAGCGGAAGCTCCAAAGTCAGACGAAGGAGCAAAGTCCGGCCCTGATGAGGCAGAAAAAACGCCGGAAGCATAATTGAATTTCATTAGCACATTAGCTTATTGGCTAATAGGCTTATTAGATTAAATATAAACACAATTTTTTTAAAACCCTCCACCGGATCAGTAAATGATAAGAAGGTGGAAAAAATTAAACTACAAATCATGGCAGACGTAAAAGCATTAGCTGAAAACTTAGTAGGCTTAACCGTAAAAGAAGTTCAGGAATTAGCTGAATTCTTAAAATCAGAATATGGCATTGAACCAGCAGCAGCAACAGTAGTTGCAAGTGCTGAAGCAGGTCCGGCAGCAGCTGAAGAAAAAACATCTTTTGATGTGATCCTTAAAGCAGCAGGCCCTAACAAACTTGGTATTGTAAAGATCGTTAAAGAGCTTACAGGGTTAGGTTTGAAAGAAGCAAAAGACCTTGTTGACAATGCACCAAAAGCAATTAAAGAAGGCGTAGATAAAGCAACTTCTGAAGAAATTAAAACCAGGTTGACTGAAGCAGGCGCTGATGTTGAAGTGGCTTAATTTTTTTTAATTGAAATTTTAAAGGCCGGGGTTTATTCTCCGGCTTTTTTTTGATTTTTATATAAAAATTCTTGGAAAAACTTCTGATCTTTCTGATGCGCAACTTGAAATGATTCAAAAGAGATTGTTGAAAATGGGAGAACATATTCTTTTCATGTAAAAAGCCATCTCTTCAGACGGCCTTTTTCTAAAATTAAACAAGAAACAAAAATAATCAGGTTAAACTGTATCCTCCTGCAAAGCCCGCAAGCTCAAGGCTTCGTTTTTTTAGTTTTAAAATATCAAGTGTTTCTATAACCGGCTCAGCCGTAAGAATCAGCGATACATTATTTTTTTTCCACCAGTTTTTTTCCTGAAGTTTTCTAAAGTGGATAATACCTACAAGGTAATTCGATTGATCATTGGAATGCCATTCTTCTATACTTTCAAAATCATCTTTTTGAATATGTTCCCAATCGGTAAAACCAACGTAGGTTTTTACATAAAAGTCAGAGGTTAATTCATTTTTTTGCTGATGCAATTTTTTGTATTCATACTTATATCCATACCTCAAAGCAGAAATATCACTTAATACCGCAGATGCAGTCGGTAAACTTCCGGCTCCTTTGCCATAAAAAAATTGTTTGTCAGCAAATGAACTTTCGATCACCACGCCATTGTATTCATTTTTTATAAATGCCAGTTGGTCGTCTTTCTTAACAAATTGTGGTAATACAAAGGCCGCTACTTTGCCATTTTGTAGTTTTTTAGCGGATGCAACCAGTTTGATCACACAATCTTTTTTTTCTGCCTGGACCGCGTCTTCGGAAGTGATGTTTTGTATGCCTGTAAAAACGATTTCCTCTTTTTTAGGCAAGATGCCATAAGAATGAGTTAAAAGAATCGACCATTTATTTAACGCGTCAAAGCCTTCTACATCCAGGATCGGGTTACTTTCTGCAAAGCCCAATTGCTGCGCTTGTATCAATGCATTCTTGAAGGAAAGTTTTTCCTCAAACATTTTAGTAAGAATATAATTGGTAGATCCATTCACTACTGCATTTATTGAATGCAAAAGATCATTGTCATAATATTCTTCCAGGTTACGAATTACAGGAATAGAAGCACAACAGGCAGCCTCATAAAGAAAGGAGTTGCCTGTTTTTTGGCTTAATTCAAGCAATTCGGGTAAATGCTCAGCAATCATTTTTTTGTTGGCGCTCACCACTGATTTGCCATTTGCAAAAGCGGTTTTTACAATTTCATAAGCTGCATCTGCATCATCAATCAACTCTACAATAACATTAATCTCATTGTCATTTAGCAATATTTCTTTATTTACTGTAAACAGTTCTGCTGATGCATTTCTTTTTTTATCAGGGTGCTTAATGCAAACGTTTTTGATTGTCGCATTCAGCGAAGGCGTTTGCTGAAGCACTTTATACAGGCCTTCACCTACTACTCCAAATCCGAAAATTCCTAAAACTGATTTCTTGTGGATGTCCATTTGTTTTTTTATTTACTTTTTTAAATGATTAAATCAATCCTTCGGATTTACACAAAAAAAAACTCACCAGACAGATCAGGTGAGTTAATTTATTTTTATGGCTGTGCCATTTATTAAACCAAACTTGAGTCTGTCTTATCTCTCCCGATCTTTGGTCGGGATGGAGTTAGCACCTTTTAATGATAGTAACATCATTTAGGTTGCCAAGGCGTCATCGGGCCATTTCCCTCTGCCTTTCTTGATAAGTGAATCACAAAGAACTGCTGCAAAGTTGAGTTGAGAAGTTTAATCTGCCAAATAATTTTTACAGTAAACCTATAAATAACAAGATTTTATTTTTGTTATTTATAGTATGATATTAAATAAATTTAGTCAAAAAATAAAAAACCACCTTTCACAAGATGGCCTTTTAATGCTTTTCAATTAGCAAACGTTTTTAACTGCAGCCCATACTATTACCACAGTTTAAACATTTGTAACAAGTACCACTACGGATGGTTATGTGTCCGCAGGTATTGCACGCTGGCGCGTCGCTTTGCATATTTTTTGAGGCCGCATTAACGGCATCTAAATCTGAAATTACTTTTTTTACATGTTCCGATCTGTATGACTTTTGGGGTTTCGCTGCAGAAGAGCCTGTAACTCTTATTTCACTCAATTCAGGAACACGTTCACCAATAGTGGGTGAGTTTTCGTCCCATGGCTGGTTACCGAGGTTTTCAACTTCTGGTTTATCCAACACATGCACCAGGTCATTTCTTCCAAGGTATTCATAAGCCAATGATCTGAACATGAAATCAATGATGGAAGTAGTGGTTTTAATATTTGGATGTTCTACCATTCCGGATGGTTCAAAACGAGTGAAAACAAATTTTTCTACAAACTCTTCTAATGGAACACCATATTGCAATCCGATAGAAATTGAAATGGCAAAACAGTTAAGCATACTACGCATGGTAGCGCCTTCTTTTGCCATATCGATAAATATTTCTCCTAAAGTACCATCGCTATATTCGCCGGTTCTTAGGAACAAAGCCTGGCCGTTAATTTTTGCTTTTTGAGTAAAGCCTCTTCGTTTTGCCGGTAAAGATCTGCGTTCTACAATCATTGCCAGTTGGCGTTTTAATGAAGTGTCTGCGCTGTTTTGCACTCTTTTATTTACTTCTTCCAGCAAGTCATCAACCGTCAATTGGCTCATATTAATAAGAGCTGTTTCGTGCTGCTGTTCTACGCTTTCTTCCTCTTCTTCTGTATTTTTCTTTTTCTTATCGCTTTTATTGCTTAGAGGTTGTGACAATTTAGAGCCATCACGGTAAAGCGCACACGCTTTTAAACCAAGCTTCCAGCTTAAGAGATAGGCTTCCTCTATTTCAGCAATAGTAGCTTCATTAGGAAGATTGATCGTTTTGGAAATAGCGCCGCTTAAGAAAGGCTGGGCGGCGGCCATCATTTTTATATGGCCACTATAGTGAATATATCTTTCACCTATATTTCCACACTTATTGGCACAATCAAAAACAGGTAAATGTTTTTCTTTTAAATAAGGAGCACCTTCCACTGTCATCGTTCCACAGATATAAATATTCGCTTCATCAATCTGCTCATCTGTGAATCCTAAAGCATTCAATAAACTCCATTCAAAATTATTATAATCTTCAGCTTTAAATCCAAGACGCTGCAAGCATTCTTCCCCAAGATTAAAAGCATTGAAAACAAACCCAACCTCAAATGCCGTAGGTAAAGCACTTTCTATTTTTTGAATCTCAGCCGCATTAAAACCTTTTTTTGCAAGAGACTCAAAATTGATGTGAGGCGCATTTTTTAAAGTAGCATGCCCTTTTGCATAGTTTACAATTTCTTCAATTTCAGTTTCTGAATATTTTAAATTGCGCAATGCCTGCGGCACACTTTGGTTGATGATTTTAAAATAACCGCCACCACTTAACTTTTTAAATTTTACCAACGCAAAGTCGGGTTCTACTCCGGTTGTATCACAATCCATTACCAAACCGATAGTACCTGTTGGCGCAATTACAGTTGTCTGTGCATTTCTGTAACCAAATTTTTCACCAAGTCTCACTGCATCATCCCAGGCTTTTGTCGCAGCTTTTAATAAATAATCAGGACAATCTTTTGCATTAATTCCCTGGGGCTTTATTTCGATTCCTTCGTAGGCTTCCATAGCATCATAAGCGGCAGCACGATGGTTGCGCATTACGCGGAGCATGTGATTTTTATTTTCTTCATACCGGCTAAAGGCCCCTAATTGTTCTGCAAGTTCTGCAGAAGTTTTGTAAGCGATCCCCGTCATGATAGCGCTGATAGCTCCGGAAATACCACGTGCCTTGTCGCTGTCATAAGGAATGCCGCTAACCATAAGCATGCTTCCAAGATTAGCAAAACCCAAACCTAACGTTCTGTAATCATAACTTAATTGTGCTACTTCCTTGCTTGGGAACTGCGCCATTAATACAGAAATTTCTAATACAGTCGTCCATAACCGAACAGTATATTCAAAGCCAGAAACATCAAAAGTATTATTGTCTTCATTAAAAAATTTGCGAAGATTTACTGATGCTAGATTACAGGCTGTATTGTCGAGAAACATGTATTCACTACAAGGGTTGCTTGCTCTTATTCTTCCACCTTCAGGGCAAGTGTGCCATTCGTTAATCGTTGTATCGTATTGGGTTCCCGGATCTGCACAACGCCATGCGGCATAGTTGATTTCATTCCATAGTTTTTTTGCCTTGATGGTTTTCATGGTGTGTCCGTCGCTTCTTGCTTTCAATTGCCAATCGCCATCTTTTTCAAGTGCATTGAAAAAATCGTTGGATATGCGAACAGAATTATTACTATTTTGTCCGCTTACTGTTTTATAAGCTTCTCCTTCGTAATCGCTTGGGTAACCTGCAGCTATTAAAGCCGCAACTTTCTTTTCCTCTTCAACTTTCCAGTTTACGAAAGTTTCAATTTCAGGATGGTCAATATCAAGGCAAACCATTTTTGCAGCGCGCCTTGTGGTTCCACCACTTTTGATAGCGCCGGCAGCCCTGTCGCCAATTTTTAGAAAACTCATTAAGCCGCTGGAAGTACCACCACCACTCAGTTTTTCTCCTTCACCACGAATGCTGCTAAAATTGGTTCCAACACCACTTCCGTATTTAAAAATTCTTGCTTCCCGAACCCACAGATCCATAATACCTCCATCGTTCACCAGGTCATCCTCTACGCTCAAAATAAAACAGGCATGAGGTTGAGGGCGCTCATAAGCAGAGGTTGATTTTTTTAAAACCCCATCTTTTCCATCTACATAATAATGCCCCTGTGGTTTCCCTGTAATGCCATATACTTCATGCAATCCTGTATTAAACCATTGTGGCGAATTAGGCACACATGACTGATTCAAGATCGCATATACTAATTCTTCATAAAAGATTTGGGCATCTTTTTTTGTAGCGAAATAATTATTTTTTTCGCCCCAAACACGCCAGCAGTGAGCCATTCTATGAGAAACCTGTTTAATAGAAGTTTCTTTTCCGGTACTTCCATCAGGCTGTGGAATACCCGCTTTTCTAAAATACTTTTGCGCTAAAATGTCTGTAGCAATCTGGCTCCATTGTTTCGGCACTTCAACATTATCCATTTGAAAAACAACTTCACCAGTTGTGTTTTTTATTACCGAAGTGCGGTAATCATATTCGAACATTTCAAAAGGAGAAATTCCTTCTTTAGTAAAATTCCGGGAGAAACGAAGGCCGGCTTGAGCTTGTTTTTTTCTAGCCATGGGTAATAAGTATTTTTGTTTAAAATTATTTTTTTTGGTTTGCGGGAGAACGAAAATATTTTTTCTAAGCCACAATCCATTTTCAAAATATCAACAGCCTGTGGATAAGAATTGTGTATAAATATTTAATGCAGGCGGGCATTGACTTAAGTGATTTTTGCACATGCGATAAAGAAAAAAGATTTCTTTTTTTTATATTTTTGGCATTATTAATTTTATTAATTTGTAAATCTGTAAAAAAAAATGAGAGTAGTTATTCAAAGAGTGTTAAAATCGGCTGTAATCATTGATAATACTGTAAAATCTTCAATAAAAGTTGGTTTACTGGTATTAGTAGGAATTGAAGATTTGGATAACGATGAAGATATCAAATGGTTAAGTAATAAAATTGTTAACCTTCGCATCTTTGAGGATGAAAGCAAAGTGCCGAATGTTTCTGTTAAGGAAATTGATGGAGACATTTTATTAGTGAGTCAATTCACTTTACAGGCTTCTACAAAGAAAGGAAACCGGCCATCCTATTTAAATGCGAGCAAACCTGACATTGCCATTCCATTGTATGAAAAATTTATCAAACAACTGGAAACTGATCTTTCTAAAAAAATATTTACCGGCCAATTTGGTGCAGATATGAAAGTTGAATTAATTAATGACGGACCGGTTACAATTGTGATTGATTCGAAGAATAGAGAATGATGAATTTTTATTCCACTAATTTTATCGAATTTGAATGAAAAGAAATAAGATTTAAAATATTCGTGTAATTCCATAAAATTCGTGTAATAAAAATGACAATAGAACAAGCCCAAAAAGAAATAGATCAATGGATTACAACCACTGGTGTGAGGTACTTTAATGAACTTACCAATCTTGGTATTTTAATGGAAGAAGTGGGCGAACTCTCAAGGTTGATGGTTAGAAAATTTGGGGAACAATCTTTTAAAGAAAACGAAGCGGATAAAGATCTTTCAGATGAAATGGCCGATGTACTTTGGGTTTTAATGTGCCTTGCCAATCAAACCGGCGTTAATCTTACAGATGCATTGAAAAAAAATTTTGAAAAGAAAAATTTAAGGGATGCAGAAAGGCATAAAAACAATCCTAAATTAAGCAAATAAAAAAACGTTTTTATTTTTAAAAGGTATTAAAATAGATTCCTTCTTTTGCTTTTTTAGATTTCACTTTACGTAAACATTTTCTTTTTTACTTTTCAATCAAAAAAATTCTTATTGTGTGTCGCAAAATTTTTCCGGTTGTTCTCCTTTTTTTATGCTGCAATCAACATTTGTTTGCGCAATACAACGTGCCGCTTTACACGTCTTACACTACAGAAGCGGCAAGAGCAAAAATGAAAGAAGGACTTATTAATTACAGCATTTCCACAAATTTTTCATTGCCTCTTACTGATTCAACAGAAGAAAACTGGCAACAGGCTTTTGATGCAATGGAAGTGATGCAATACAATACACCGTTTACAGAAAGAAAAGTTGAATCAGCATTTGATAGTATCGAAATAAGAAGTATTGCTTTTCAGCGCGCATTAATGGAAGTGGTTTACAGTAATTACCCCCGTAAATTTTTAACTCAGGCAGAATCTTTATTAAAGGGAACAAGTGATCCTAAAATATTTGCTATGTGTGCTGAATATTTAATACAGGGAAATAAAAGTGAGAGCGAAAAGGACAGGCTTTCGAAAAAGCTTCTGGAAAAATTTAGTGATAGTGCATATAAAAATCCGATACTTTATATGTTGCAAACAAGGTTATCACCAGATAAAGTAACTACAAAATCAGTTGATAAAATCTTATCAGAAATCTTAAGCAAAAATTTTCTTCCACACCAGGAAGTGATGTATAGCCTGCAAAGAAAAAACCGTGATTATCCTGGCATGGTGATCATAAGAAATGCCGATGGAAATTTTGTTACAGATTCAACAGGAAAAATTTTTACCGTTACCCAACTCGCGCGTGGCATTGCAAATTTGCCTGTATATCTAACCAATGGAAATACACCTCAGGGAATTTTTAAAATGTACGGCTTTAAAGTTTCGATGGGAAATTTCATCGGACCTACAGCCAATGTACAAATGGGAATGCCTGTGGAATTAACTTTGCAAAAGTTTTTTGATGATGGCGCTATTTCAGATTCTATATGGACAATTGATTATTACAAAAATCTGATTCCAAAAAACTTGCAGGATTTTTTGCCACTTTATGAATCTTATTACGCGGGCCTTGCCGGAAGAAGTGAAATTATAGCACATGGAACTACCATCGACCCCAGCTATTATCTCGGAAAGCCAT
>JBBQWJ010000115.1:0-10086 GCA_038210685.1 Chitinophagales bacterium
ATTGTACATTGTAATCAAGATTCACACTGCTCAGTAAAACCGGCGGCCTGCCGATTTTTCTTAAGAATTTTCTGATGAAACCATGTTTGGAAGTATCACCTGCCATATCATAAAAAATCAGTTTAAAAGGAATGCCAAAAAGGCGGCTGTTGGGTTTAGGTTGTGGTAGCTTTTCTGTGGCCTCTTCCACTTTTTTCTTTTCTTTTCGTGAAAGAGTACTGTCTTTTACTTTTATTGTGGCGCCTGTGTATAGTGCATCTCCTTTCGGAACGAGTTTAGTTGTGTTGCACGATAAAAAAAACAAAAGTGCAACTATTGTAAATATTATTGCTGATCTATTAGTCATTATTCCGGGCTTTTGATGGAGGTGTTATTGATTTGTCCTTTATCTGTTGTTGCGTTTCTTGCTTTTTTATTTCCTTGTTTTGTTGATTGATCTCTCTTTTTTTCTTTCGTTGCTGTTTGTTTTTAAATATCTGGTTGAATTTGTTGTAATCAACAGAAACAATGAAACCGATGCCTGTTTCAATTACATATCCTTCAAGCGCGCCCGTATAATCATTTTTACGATATACCCTCACTTCATATCTTCCATCTTTCGTCAATTTATAATTGATGGAAATGTTGCCGGCCAAACTATTTTGTTGCTGGTTGGTTTGTGCAGGTCCCTGCAATTGGAAATCATTACCAACGGTAACGGTAAGCCGGTCGTTTAAAAGCCTTTTGGTTAGCCCTACATTTAAATCGGTTCTATTTTGTTCACTACCCGTTGTATAGTCCTGCCTGGTGGCAAGATCCATGTTTACATCTACACCCGGAACAAGATTATTAGTTAACTTGTTCAGTTGTTCTGATAAAAGTCGGCTGGCGCTTTGCATGGCTACAAAACCGGCATTCATTGAACCACCACTGCTCGCAAAAGGATTCTCACCTACGAAGCGATTCAAAAGTAGCAGGGCAAATACCTGTTTATTCATTTCATTTGGTTCCTGGCGAATTTGTGCCAATTTTGTCCTTACTGTAGTCGTGACGATACTTGACACCTGGTAACTCTGATCTTTCGGAAGAACAATATCGAAACTGATCTGGGGTTGCATAAGTTCGCCTTTCAGGGTTAGGTCTACCTCAAAGGGAAGCCTTTGTTTGTAAATGGTCTGATTCGCCGTTTCTATCTGTCCCTGCACAAGATCAATAGGGGCTGCATTGGCAATGTAAGCCGCTGTTACATCCATCTGGCCGGTAGTAGGTTCTCCCGTCCAAACGATCTTACTTCCTTTTTGAATATTAAATTTTCGTTTTAAAAAATTATAGGTGAGGTTATAAGTTCCCTGGTCTATCACATACGATCCAACTAAAGTTATTTTACCGCTTGCATCCACGCCTGCCGTCATTTGCCCGGCTCCTTTTAACCGCACGAAATCTCCATTACCGGCATCAACGATCATATTGAAAACAGCGTCTTTGTCAACTTTGATATTTAGGGAAACGTCATAACCCTGGAATGGCGCTTTATTTAATGAATCATACGGCGCCATAAATAATGAATCTTCGGCAGTAGCGCTTCTGTCTACAAAGCGTACAATGCCTTTTCGTTTTTCGATTCCCGGAGTATTTTGTGGCAGTACGACCGTAAAATCAGTTTTGTTATCTATTGCCAGGGTTCCATCTACTATTGGATGGTTTGGCGAACCCTTTACTGTGAGGTTGGTTGAAAAAACCATTTTACCATAAAAGAGAGAATTGTCTCTATTGGTAGAGTTGATAGCCTGGAAATTATTGGCTTTTATTTTTAAATCGAAATTGTAATTGATAAAGTCATTAGAATTTAATTTGCCATCTATTACTATCGCATTATCAGATGGATCATGGATGGTAAAAGAATTCAGCAATATACCCTCGTTATTTACAATGGCAATTGCTTCGTTATCCACTTTGAAAACACTGTTTAAACTGGTCACATTAACAGCCGTATTGTTGAAATGAATATTGCCATCAATTTTGGGATTCTTCACACTGCCGTTTATTGCAATTTTTCCATACAGATTGCCTCGTGCATCTTTTATTGCTCCTTTTGAGAACCCTTCAACTGTTTTCATTTGGAGAGTAGTCATATCAACTACAAAATTATAAGTGCTGTTGCTTGGATTTACATTATAAGTTCCATTGATCTTTACATCATTTCCCCGGCCTTCCAATCTTACGTCTGCTACATATTTGTTGGCAACATTGTTATTTACTTTTGCGGTAAGAGTACCGAGGGTATCATTATAAACACTTAAATTATCTACTGTAAGATCAGTAGTGAAAGTCGGTTTCGTTTGCAGGTTTTTGATAACTGCATTCCCATTTAATAAGCCATTCACCATCACAGAATCACTTTGAATGAAACCGGTTAACGTTACCAGTTTAAAATTTTTAAAACTCACTTCCAGGGGGGCGTTGGCACCCGTACCATTGCTGTTAACTGATAATTGCTGATTTCCCTGGCTCAAAATAAAATTTTGAGCATTAATAGTTTTGTTGGCAATAACGATTTGATTGTTTTGATTTACACTCCACTTGTTATAATTTAATAAAAGACTGTCGGGCCGTATGCTCAAAACGTATTGGTTCAAAGAAGGGTGGTTGAAACTGCCGCTAACACGGTATTTATCTTTTGATGTTTGATCTTTGATATCCAAAGTGTAATTAAGGTTGTTATTTTGAAGGGTGCCTTTTAAAGATGTAGCATACAAATCAATCGCACTTCCGCTTTTGAACCTTTGCAAAGAAGTATTAAAAGCGAGTGTGTTGTTATGGGTTGCTGCATTCACATTTAAAGAATCGATTTGGTAGGTGCCATAAACTAAGTGCGGCGATTTAAGATACATGCTCCAGCCACTATCGCTTGTAAAATTTGCATGCATATTTATAGTTCTTAATTCATTGATTGCGGGCATAAGGGCATGTAAAGCCTTGTTATCAATTACAGCAGCATTAATAGTAAAATTATAAGGTGCAAGCTTTGCAGTATTTTTGGCCTTGCCTGTTGCATAATAAGGATCTATTGCCTGTTGAAATACATTCCCCAATTGGGTAAGTTTATACTTGCCATCGATTGATGCATTCAAAAAATCTGATCCTACAACGATTCTTTCATTTGTTCCTGAGTTGGAAGCCATCATTCCAATTGAATCAATGGTAATACGGTTACTGTCTGTAACAAGTATCGAATGGGTTATTTTTAAATTTCCATTCAAATTGTCCGGATCAAGGTTGGAAAAATTAGCCGCAATATCGCCGTGGTAAATGTTGCGATTTGTGGTGAGATTTAAAGGCAATGTTTTTATACTATCAATAGTTGATTGCAATTGAAGCGTTGGATATTTCCCGGAAAAAATTCCCCTTGCATCTACTGATGCCGTAAGATTTGGATCCTTAACCGTGGCATTAATTTTATAATTTTTATTAGCGATATCCCCATGCGCCTGTATGTTGTGGTAGTTGTATTTGTTGAGTGTGATGTTTGAAATTACACTATTGAAAGTAGCATTGGCTGTTTGAGGATCATAACCGGTTCCTTTTACTTTAAAATTGCCGGTCAGCGGTCCCAATTTCGGATTTTGCATAATGGTTCCCAACTGCAAGTTGGTCGTATGCAAAACCACATCATAGCTTGCTTTATTTTTATCGGTAATATTTTGGAGTGTTCCATCTATCGCCGCGTTACCTGATGAAGAATTTATGGTGAGGTTTGTATATAAATTATTCATTCCTCCTTTTATTTTCCCCTTTGCAGAGAGTGAAGTGGGAAGCGAAATATTATTCGGCAACGTGTGCGGAGGAAGAAATCCAGCTATATCTCTTTTGGAAGTTTGAAATTTATAGATGTTTAAATCAGCATAAACCTGGGTTGAATTTGGCAAGCCTTTTACCACACCATTTACATTGATATCAGTTGCCGACAAACCTCTTAAAACCAATTGCTGAAAATTCATATCATTTACTTTGCCGGTAATTCTTGCATCAACAAATATTGTAGAATTGGGCGAGAAAGAAGAAGTTTGATTTCTTAATTGAGGAACGAAAGTCCACAAATCTTTAATGGCTATTTTACTGTTTTGTAAATCAAGGTTTAGACCCAGGCTGCCCGGATTATTTTTAATGGCCGATAAAGAAGGATAAGAAATAACGGCACTTCTTTTTATTTCAGATCCGGGAGTTTCTATCAATAGATTTTTCAAAGAAACGCCCGTAGGATTCATCGTAAAATCTGTGGTTAAATTATTTAAAACAAAGCCACTTTTTTCTTTCATGCTCGCAGATTGAATTGAAACGGTCATTGTATCAAGGCTGTATTCAACATTAGAAGCTTTTAGTGTCAGTTGCTGTATTCCCAAATGCGAATAGTCCATGCCGTAAGATGCTTTTGGAATCGACTGGTCATCGTATTTCAGATTCAGGTTATTGATGGCAACATCGCCTGCGATAATTTTCATTGATGGCGTGGGTGGTGCTGTTGTTATTGAATCAGGTGGCTTTTTATCAATCGCCTGAGAAGCAGTTTCAATAGTGATATCGGAGTTGCTTAATGAAGCATTTTTTAAAGTGACGATACTGTTTTTGAGATCGATGGTTTTGGGATGAACCTGCGCTTTACCAATAACGAAAGAAGTGTTGATATGCGAAGGAGCACTTTTATAAACCACATCAATATTTGATAAATTGATTTCATTATTTAAGAGTTGTAAGTAATGATTGGTCTGTGCCGCGGCTTCTGAAACAGTAACTTTAACCGGTTTTTTCAAAGGTTCTAACTGGTAAAAGTGGCCTTTAAGGCCGTTGAGTGTAATCGAAGGAATATTGAATAATAAATGTGAGGGATCGAAGGTGGAAATCTTTGTTTCCAAATGCCCGAAAGCAAGGTCCATATCATTGCCAGTAAACAAATCTTTATAGATGATTCTTGTTTTGTTTACAATAATTTCATCAATATTCATCTGAAGACTTGAGGTGCTAGATGTAGATTTGGAAGTGGAATTTGGATTATTAAAAGCATCTACAATGAATTGAAAATTGAACACTGAATCGGGAGGCAATTTTTTTATCTTCGCTACTACACCATTTAGCGTTATTTTCTTAATATCGATTTTACTGCTGATCAATTTTGGAATATCCATATTCACTTTCAGCTCTTTTCCATAAAGCAAAGTATCTTTTGACTGGTCGCCTATAAAAACATTTTGTAAAGAAAGTGTTGTAGGAAAATCAACATCCAGTTTGCCTATCTCCACTCTTGTTTTCAATTTATTTTGAAGATATCCAACAACTTTCTTGCGTGCAAAATTTTGCACAAATGAAGTTTGGATCAGGATTAAAACCAGCATAATTAAGAATAAAACTGAGGCTATGATCCATAAAAACACCTTGGTAATAGTGTATAGAATAGATTTTTTTTTAGTGGTCACCGATTCTTCTTCTTTTAATTCCATAACTATTATTGATTACATGTTGCATATCTCAAATTGCACACCAAACTTCCTCAATAAAAAAAGCAAGAAAACGGGTAAGGTTTTTAAATGCGACAGCAATTAGATTTTTAATGAAAATAATTCGATCTTTTCATCCTTGCCTTTAAGGTCGACAAGGCCCAGACTTTCGGTTTGCCATCCTTTTAAATGGCTTGCTCCCACAAATTCTTTGGAAACAATATAATGGCGGTTCAGTTCTGTACACGCGCTGCGGATGCGTGCGGTTGTATTCATGGTATCGCCGCTCATGGCAAGGTCTTTTTTCAATACGCCAATTTCTCCAATGGTTACTTCTCCAACGTTAATTCCGACCCTAAAATCAGGAACAACTCCGAATTTGCTTTTGAAGTATCCACTTTTTCTCTGGATATTTTTTCTTGATTGAATAATGGCATCCAGGCATTTCATTGTATTTTTTTCTGAATTTTTCCACGAACAAACCACTTCATCGCCTACATATTGATAAATAATTCCTTCAAATTCAATAATGGCAAGAGATACGAGATAAATGAATTCAGTAATAAATTCGAAATAGCGGTTATGCCCTAATTTTTCAGCAATCGGTGTAGAATCTTTAAGGTCCATAAACATAATGATCCTGTTCTCTACTTTCGGGTGGGAATATTTTCCGGTTAAAATATCAATGAAAACACCGGGTGAATATTTTTCGTTAATAATGAGAATAAGTTGGGTCACAAAAAAGATAGAGATCCAGTATACAACCTTTTGAGCTATCCAGTTTTTATGAAGTGCATAGGAGTAGATGTCCTGTAAGGCATAATTAAATGTTTGCCCATAAATAACAACTAATGTAAAAAACTGCACGATAAATGTGACTATGAGCGCTGCAAAGACAAGGATAATACTTTTAGTGAGAAAATTCATCCACAAAGGATGTTTCCGTAAAAACCTTTTCATGCGGTAAACTATGAGATAGCCCATGAATAAACTTAGAAACAACATAAAAAGTTCCCTTGCCCATAATGTTTTTCTTTCGAGATGCAGATTAGGATCGAGCAGGAAAATAATAAAATCAACGGCTGTCCAAAAAAAGCCAATAAACAATACGGTCTTGATCCGTAATTTGTTAACCGATGATAATTTAATTCTAAATTTTCTGCTCATGTTTTAGCGGATAAATAATTGTAAATTTTTTGCTGGGCATTATTTTTTTCATTTGCATTATCATTTAATTTCTTTTGAATCAAACCTGGTAATAATACAACCGCCTTGTCATTATCGTTCCATTGGATTTCAAAGTAATTCAATAATTCATTTTTACAGCTTTCATTTTTGATACACACCATTACTTCTATGCGGTGCCTTAAATTTCTCGTCATCAGGTCTGCTGAACCCATAAACATCTCCGGATCTTCTCCTGCTCCAAAAATCAGTATGCGTGAATGTTCCAAATATCTGTCCACGATTCTTTTTACGGTTATATTATCACTTTCGCCGGGAATACCTGCAACAAGGCAACAAATACTTCTTACCAATAATCGGATCTCAACACCAGCCTGTCCCGCTTTATAGAGCTGTTCTATCACATGAGGTTCTTCCAGGTTATTTACTTTTATGCGGATAAGTGCAGGTTCGCCATTTTGCGCCTTTTCAATTTCCTTTTCGATGAGATCGTCCAGAACTGAGACCATATTAAATTTTGAAACCAACAAAGCTTCAAATTTTATTTTTTTATGGTGGTCAATTACATTTGACAATTCCAGGAATTTGAAAAGCTGCATTAATTCTTTTGTAACCTGCGTATCAGAAGTCATCAATACATGATCTGTATAAAATTGTGCAGTTACTTCATTAAAATTTCCGGTGCTTAAAATGGCAAATAATTCTTTTGTTTCATTTTTTCTTTTAATCAAAGCTATTTTGGAATGCACTTTAATATCCGGCTGGCTGTAAATAATCCTTACGCCTGCGTCTTTCATTTGTTTGCTCCATTTTATATTATTCGCCTCATCAAATCTTGCTTTCAATTCTATAAATACCACTACATTTTTTCCGTTCTTGGCCGCACTGATCAGGGCATTGATAATATGCGATTCAACGGCAACCCTGTAAAGCGTTATGTAAATTTCTGTAACGTTTATATCAACAGCTGCCTGGTTAAAAAAAGAAAGGACAGGGTTGTAGGACTGGTAAGGAAGATGAAGCAGAATATCTTCGTTGAGCAAAACATTAAAGATGTCGCCGCTGTTTAAAATGTTTGCAGAAGAAACCGGTTTTATTTTTTCATAATAAAAATTTTTATTGAAAGTGGGGAAATCCCAAAGGTCATCAAGGTTGTGGTATCTGCCACCCGTAAAAATTTCTTCTGTGGTGATATTAAATATCGATGCAAGAAACATTTGCAGATTGCGAGGCATGCCTGCTTCGTAAAGGAAACGCGAGGGAGAATTAAATTCCCTTTTCTTTAATTGCTTTTCAATTTTTTGCAAAAGATTGCCGCTGTAATCGTCTGCAAGATACAGTTCTGAGTCGCGGTTTATTTTAATGCTGTAAACACTAATTATTTCCTGGTTGGGAAAAAGAAATTGAATGTTTTCGCGAACGATGTCATCCAAAAAGATGACGTATTCATAATTATTGAGGCTTCTGAGGGTAAAAAATCTTTTTACTTTTTCCGAAGGAATATTTACAATGGCGTGATTAAGGATGTCAGCATTTTCTTCAGCGAGGGTAATGACAAAATACAATTGATTGTTTTCAGGAATGAAGTTTTTTTTGCTGTGGGCATCCAGGTAGATCGGTTGAATAAAAGCTAAAATATCCGATAAGAATATTTCCCTGATCTCTGGAAGATGCTCTTTGTGAATGGGCATGCCATAATAAAAAATGATCCCGTTTTCCTTTAACTGTGGTAAAATTTCTTCGTGCAGAATATTTCCAAAATAATCTAGCTGGCTCCTTACTTCCATCTGAATTTTTTCTACCACACTTTCTTCATAATTCTTGATTGATTTCCTGGTTTTTTTATTTAATACTGAAAGCGCCATTATTTCAGGATAGCGAACCCTAAAAAATTCATTGAGATTGGATGAGAAAATTGCCAGGTATTTCAGCCGTTCAAATAAAGGTACCTCGGCGTTGTGGGCTTCCTGCAAAACCCTTAGATTAAAACTTAACCAGCTCAGATCACGATTCAATAATGTCATTGCCAAAATATTATAAGTGGTGATCCTGTTCCATTGATCACAGTTCCTGTATTGCCGGGAGCAAACAGGGTAGCAATCGCAAACGCGGCTACGGATAATATGATGCCGACCATAAACACATTGAATGCGAGGCGAAGCAACTTATATTTACGCCCCAAAACAGATCCCAGGTAATATATATCTTTTATGAGAGAGCCGTATAAATAATCAGTATCCATCATCATCTCCCTCATTGCCTCATCATACTCCTCATAGCTTGCTTTATAAAAATTACCGAAAAACAAAAGATTGATTTTTTTTTCTTTTACTGCCTGCATTGTAAACGATCCGCCACTTATTTTAGGCCTTGTGGCTAAAATTGAAAGAACAATGGTACACACCGCGCAAAGTAAAAAAATGATCGTAGGAATTATTAAATAAGTTTCAGTGGTTAACTTTCGTAAAAGCACACTTAAGATTACTGATATAATAATTGAATTTACAGAAATAAGAATATTGGCCTTTTTATCTGCTATTTCACTAAGCATTAAATGGTTTTTGGAAGTAACCCGAAGCATCGTTTGGATACCTTTAGTCACCAGTTTGCTCGAGTCTTTTTCAACATCCGACAGATCGATCTGTTCTTCTTTTTTATTTTCTGACTTATTAATTTTTTTCTCTAGTTTTTTAATATTCTTGTCTTTTCTTTTTTCAAGAAGATCCTTACAATAGTTCGTATAAAATTGATGCGATTTCAACATCTCCAGGGTTCCTTTTGTAAATTCAAATTTATTGATGCCAGGGTTTCGCTCTTTAGCCTCTTTATAAGCCTTTTTATTCATGGTTTTAAACTCCTTGGTGCCAAGGTGGAAAGTGTCTGCATCGCAAATAATTTCCTGTAGCAAATTCTGGGGATTACGCGGCAATTTTGTTGCCATAATACATCCTTCGATCGAGGCAATTATCTTGTCATCATTAACAAGATCAGTCATGAATTTTTTCATGATCTCAACACTCATTTCTTCATGCTTTTCCGGTTCTGTAAACAGGTAGCCCGTATCATGAAACCAGGCGCTGGCAAAAAGAATGAGCATATCATTTTCAGAAACATTGTAATGGCCCGCAATTTCTTTGGTACGTTTTACAACACTTTCTGTATGCTCAAGATTATGAAAAAAAAGAGCAGGTGAGTGCATCTGGCCAAATAATCCAATAACATAATCTTCTGTTCGTTTATCTATTTTATGATAGTCCATAATTAAAAATTAATATTAAACCTGGTGCCAATTGAAAAATTAAATAAATTATCTTCTACAGAATGGGCGATGGTGGCAGAAATCAAAGCAAAATTATAGGGTGAATAGTAAAATCCGCCGCCGTAATCATCGTGCCATTTATGAGAAACTTCGTTTTTTAGCCACACTCTTCCT
>JBBQWJ010000116.1:0-10062 GCA_038210685.1 Chitinophagales bacterium
CATTTTTTAAGAAATCCTGTTTGGAAACATGATACAGATGGATCGTTTTTCCTAAAACAATAGCCACGTTTTCAGCATGTAATTTTTTTGCAGCGATCTTTGCAATCCATGAATTTTCTTTTATCACAAATTCCATAAAATCAATTGAGGGTTCAAAATTGCCTCGTAAAAAGCTTAAGCTTCCTCTACTGCTTTTAAAATTTCCTCGCTGTGAATTTTTGTTTTTGGCTTTTTAAATACTTTTAGGATCACCCCGTTTTCATCAATCAAAAAGGTGGTTCTTATAAGTCCCATATATTTTTTGCCATACATGTTTTTTTCGCCCCAAACCTCATATTTATCAATGATTTTCTTCTCGGGATCTTCCACCAATGTAAAAGGAAGGTTGTATTTTTTTTCAAACTTTTTGTGGCTGGATTTATCATCAGGACTTACCCCTATAACAACAAAACCCGCTTTCTTTAAATCAGAAAAATTGTCTCGTAGGTTGCACGCTTCCGCTGTGCAGCCAGGAGTATCATCAGCCGGATAAAAATATAGTACTACTTTTTTACCACGAAAATCTTTTAAAGAAACGGTATCTCCGTTTTGATCTTTTCCCTTAAAATCCGGCGCTTTTTGTCCTTCGGTTAATGTTGTCATTTTTTATAATTTTTATCTGGTGAAATGATAAACGTTTTCGGTTTTGTTTCCAGCCTCATCTTCCACGGAAATTTTTAATTCGTGTTTTCCGGTGCCACAATGCTCATCAAAATAATAAATATATTTTTTGCCTTTGTCGTTTGTAAACATCAGCCATTTTCCGTCTAATTCTGCACGAAAATTTTTGATCTCCTCATTATTATCAGTTGGTGTGGCAACAATGGTGTGGTAGCGCGAAATGTTGGCATTGTCATGAAAATCAACATGAATCTTTGGCGGTTCGTTATCAGCAATTAAATCAAAATCTCCAAAGTTGTTGAATTTGGCTGAATACCAATCGCCGTTTCCCGTAGCTTTCACTACTTCGTCTTTCCGTTTCCAACTCTGCCTTATGAGCATTTTATCTTTTAAATTTTCCGGAACAGGTTTATTGGTTTTAATCCTGATCGTGAAATAATCCTGCGAAGGTATTAAACCGGAAAAAACAGAATGGATCGGCGAATAAACGTCAGAGGCATCAGAAATTTTTTCTGAATGGGAGAAAACAACAGAATCGTATAAAGTGGCCGGCGGTAAATAAAGCTGCAGGTTCTGGATTTCATAGACATTTACTTGTCCCGGTTGAAATTCAATTTCCATTTTATTGGAAGAAGGGCCGGGATCCACATTTACTGAGCCTTTTTGTATTTTAAAATTAAGGACAGAAGTATTTAAATAAGGATCTTTTACAACAATCCTCACATTATGAACATTATTATCGTGTAATTTAATTACACCATCGCCATTAATATCTTTATAAACGCCCTGTGGGTAGCCGGGCAATCTTGAAAGATGTTCAATATAAGGGCCGCCGGCAGCATGGGTTTTATAATCCACATGCGCATTTACATAACGGGTTTCAGCATAGCTGATACTATCAAGTTCAAAGGCCGACAGGGGATCATTATCAAGATAAATAATGGCCTCATATATTCCATTCGGATTGTTAGAACCTGATTGTTTGTCATTGGCAGAAATTCCAAAACTTATTTTATCCGAATGAACCGGGATAATACTTTCATTAGTCGTATAATCACCTCCTTCTTTTTTTAAACTAAAAAGTTTTGGTGACTGGCTGTAGGTACTTTTAGTTCTGTCATACATAGCAAGGCGTATAATTGTTGGCGGAACTTTATCAGGAATCGGTAAGCCGAATAACATTTCATTTAAAACCTTATCCGTTTTGGTATCACGGATCTCAAAATGCGTATGTGGCCCCATTGATCCTCCGGTGCTTCCGCTGTAAGCAATGAACTGGCCTTGTTTTACCGGAAATAATCCTGGCGGAAATTTTAGGTCAACGTTCCATTTTTCCTGGCCATACTGTTTTGCCCTCACATATTTTTCCAATTCAGAATAGAATCGGTTTAGGTGACCGTAAACTGTAGTCAATCCATTGGGATGATTGATATAAATCGCCTGCCCGTAGCCGAATGGCTCAACCGTTACGCGTGCAATATATCCGCTTGCCGCAGCTTTTACAGGCCTGTTTACTACCTGGTTAGTTCTGCAGTCCAGTCCCATGTGATAATGATTAGGCCGAAGTTCACCAAAATTAGCAGCAAGGCTTATTCTTGCATCAACAGGGTAAATGAAATAATCTTTCGGATAATGCTTTGCAGGAAAAAACTGCGCACTAATCGAAGCAGAAAAAAACAGGAATATAAAAAACAGGAACGGTTTATGTATACTATATTTTTTAATAAAGAATGTGGTCATATTTACAAATCTAAGAACTAAAACTTTTAATTAACAATGGCAAAATCAAATAAGATTGCAGCAATTATACTGGGAGCCGCAGGTGGCTTCGCTTTGATAAAATTTTTAAGCATGCCCCAGGAGGACAGAAATGAATTTTATAAATTCATTAAAAGTAAAACGCACGATTTACTTGACAATGCAGAAGAAACTGTAGATAAAGTGGAACATTTCATGGATGAATTTAAAAGCAAAGGCGAGGATGAATGGATTGATAAAATTTATATTTTAAAAAAAATGTTCAGGAATCTTTACGGAACCGATAAACACTATCTTTTATAATTATTTCTTACGTTGAAAGGAATTTAAAAAAGCAGGCTTTTGGGAAAGGCCTGTTTTTTTATTTTACAGTAAACGGATAAATTACCGCTATTTTAATTTTGTCTTTAAGGGAATTTTATAAATTTTTAAACTATTCTTTTCATATTTTCCCGGGTTCATTTCATTAGTTTGCTTTATTTTTGGCGCCCACACATTATAATTCCATGCCATTAGATCATTCTATTAAAACAGTTTTAATTATAGGTTCAGGCCCCATCGTTATAGGGCAAGCCTGTGAATTCGATTATTCAGGTACACAAGCCGCGCGAAGTTTAAGGGAAGAAGGAATTAAAGTTCTTCTTATCAATAGTAATCCTGCCACCATTATGACCGATCCGATGATGGCGGATAAAGTGTATTTGTTGCCTTTAACTACTGAAAGTATCGAGCAGATTATTGAGGAAAACGAATCCGGTGAATTTAAAATAGATGCAGTGCTGGCAACTATGGGTGGCCAAACTGCCCTCAATCTTTGTAAGGAAGCGGATGAAATGGGTATTTGGGAGAAAAATAATATCAGGTTAATCGGGGTAGATATTAAAGCAATTGATAAAGCGGAGGATCGCGAAAAGTTTCGGGAGTGGATGATTGAAATGAAAATTCCTGTGGCACCTGCAAAAATTGCCAATTCATTTTTAGAAGGTAAAGAAATTGCACAGGAAATTGGGTTTCCGTTGGTAATTCGTCCTTCATTCACACTGGGTGGTTCTGGTGGAAGCATCGTATTTCATAAAACAGAGTTGGATGAAGCATTGAATCGTGGATTAACGGCTTCGCCCATGCATGAAGTGTTGGTAGAAAAAGCGATGATGGGTTGGAAAGAATTCGAGCTGGAATTGCTTCGCGATGATAATGATAATGTAGTAATCATTTGTACGGTAGAAAATTTTGATCCGATGGGAGTGCATACCGGTGATTCTATCACGGTGGCCCCGGCAATGACTTTGAGCGATACAGCTTATCAGAAAATGAGAAACACGGCTATTTCTATGATGAGAAATCTTGGAAATTTTGCAGGAGGATGTAATGTTCAGTTTGCATTAAATCCTCATACTGAAGAACTTATTGCAATCGAAATAAATCCGCGTGTAAGCCGCTCATCAGCCCTGGCAAGTAAAGCCACGGGCTATCCCATCGCAAAAATTGCTGCAAAACTGGCGATAGGTTTTACATTAGATGAATTAAAAAATCAAATCACCCAAACCACATCCGCCTATTTTGAACCTGCGTTGGATTATGTAATTGTAAAAATTCCGCGTTGGAATTTCGATAAATTTAAAGGCGCTGATGATACGTTGGGCTTTCAAATGAAATCCGTAGGCGAAGTGATGGCCATTGGAAGAAGTTTTGCAGAAGCGATTCAGAAAGCCTGCCAAAGCCTGGAAAACAATGCGATCGGCCTTGGATATTATGGAAAAAGCCTGATGCATGCAGAAGAAATAGTAGAATACATAAAAATTCCGAAGTGGGACAGAATATTTCGCATAAAAGATGCTTTGATGATTGGTGTAAGTGTAAAGAGAATTTGCGAATCAACAGGAATAGATCGCTGGTTTATTTACCAGATCCAAAAAATAGTGAACTGCGAAAAAGAAATTGCAAAAACTTCATTGGAAACTATTTCTCCGGAGCTTTTGAAAGAAGCAAAACATCTTGGCTTTGGTGACGAACAAATATCCAGGATCATGAAAGATGGTAGTACAGATGAAGACGTTTATGAAAAAAGAAAAGCATTGGGAATTACGCGCGTTTATAAAATGGTGGACACCTGCAGCGCTGAGTTTGAAGCGAAGACACCTTATTTTTACAGCACATTTGAATAATTAGATATTAAATAGATATTAAAATCAAAAATGAACAATAACATTATTTACAACGAATCGATTCCTTCTAAAAAGAAAAAAATTATTGTGCTTGGCAGTGGCCCAAACCGTATTGGCCAGGGAATTGAATTTGATTATTGTTGTGTGCATGGTTTATTGGCCATTAAAGAATGCGACATGGAAGCGATCATGATCAATTGCAACCCTGAAACTGTTTCTACCGATTTTGATATCGCTGATAAACTTTATTTTGAACCCGTTTTTTGGGAACACATCTGGGACATAATTGAGCTGGAAAAACCCGACGGCGTTATTGTACAGCTTGGCGGCCAAACCGCATTGAAACTTGCGAAAAGATTGCATGAAAATGGCATAAAAATTATCGGAACTTCTTATGACAATATGGATATTGCAGAAGATCGTGGACGATTTAGCGATATGCTTAAAGAGTTAGGAATTCCTTATCCAAAATACGGAACTGCTCATGATACTGACGAAGCCATTGAGATCGCAAGGAAGGTTGGCTATCCGGTTTTAGTGAGACCCAGCTATGTTTTAGGCGGACAAAGAATGCGTATTGTTTTGAATGATGAAGAGCTGGAAAATGGAGTATTGAGTTTATTAAAACATTTGCCAGGCAATAAAATTTTAATCGACCAGTTTTTGGATCGTTGCCAGGAAGCAGAGATAGATGCAATTTTTGATGGTGAAACTTTTCATGTAATGGGTTTGATGGAACACATTGAGCCGGCAGGTATTCATAGTGGCGACAGTAACGCGGTTTTGCCGCAATTCAATTTATCTCCATTGATCGTTCAGACGATGGAAGAATATGCTGAAAAGATTGGGCGTGCATTAAATATAAAAGGTCTTATCAACATTCAGTTCGCAATAAAAGATGGTGTAGTTTATGTAATTGAAGCCAATCCGCGTGCATCACGTACTACCCCATTTATAGCCAAGGCTTACCAAATTCCTTATTTGAATATTGCGACTAAAATAATGTTGGGTGTTGCTAAATTGAAAGATTTTACTTTTGAGAAAAAGCTGAAAGGTTTTGCAATTAAAGAACCTGTTTTTTCTTTCAACAAGTTTCCCAATGTAAACAAGGAATTAGGGCCTGAGATGAAAAGTACCGGTGAAGCCATTCGTTTTATTAAAGATTTACGCGATCCTTATTTCAGGCAGTTGTATCGCGAAAGAAGTATGCATTTGAGCAAATAAAATTTTGTAGTAAACAAACAAATAAAAAGGATTTTCATTTTTCTCTAATAAAAAAAACCTGCTCTTGCGAAGCAGGTTTTTGCATCCTGATTAAACTAAACATGAGAAAAGAAAGTTTACCAATTGCTAAGTCGAATGCCAATATTGTATGGAATAAAATTTAAATCGTTCTTGAAAATTGATTTTGGGCTGTAAGAGCCATATAAATGAACCGGTCCAAGACCTAGTTCACCTACATAAGAGAACTTCCATTTTTCAAGATCATAATCTCCACGATTTTTTTCTTTGCCGCGCGCACTGCTTTTTTGTTTATTACGGCTGCTATACAAATATCCCATACTTACGCCGCCGCTTAAACTGATACCTTTTTTATCGTCGTTTGGGTTGCTGATTAAGTTAATCATTACGGGCACAGTAATGTAATCTGCAGCCAGCTTGTTTTTCTTGAGACTAACAGAATCCTGGAAGATAAAAGGATGTGGAATATTTTGAGCCGGATTATATGGATTCATTCCCCCTTCATTAAAACTAATGTCGTGGGTAAAACGGTAATTATTTAGCTCAAGGCCTAAACCATATTTAAGATTTGCTACGTGTTTTATGAGGTTCAACCTTTGCATAAAGAACCAGATATTTACATTCACAGATTTTACAGTTTTTAATTTTAGGTCATTGGCGCTTAGAGCCGGAGAACCGGGTTTATTTACAATATATCCGTCATTTGTGGCAGTGGCATAATTGGTTTTATCAGTCCAGTTAGAAAAGCCCAGGTCAACCACAAAAGAGGAAGTACTTATGTTTGAATGATTTTCGTGATGCCTGTTACCAACGGTAATGGTTACACGCTTTTCATCATCGGGGTGTCCTTTTTTAAGAATGATCATTCCGCCAATACGAACCGTATCGTTTTTCTTTTCCACCTGTACGGAATCTGTTTGTGCAAAACTTGTTACAGCTGTGCATACTATTGTTAGAATTAGAATTGACTTTTTCATTTTAAGTGTATATATGTGTTATTAATTTTTTTTAAAAATTCTTTGCAACAACTGGTTCTTCATTGCCTTCCAGCAGTCGTGTAATTGGATTGGTTCTTTCTACTATCCGCTTCACTTTTTTGAGGAATCCGCCAACTTTTGATTTTTTGAATTCTTCTGTGGGAACATCATAAAATACATAGTTGTTATTATTGGCAGAAGCATCAGTAGTATAGGCAACGGTTTGTGAATAATTAGGTTTTACTTCCGGTTCTATTTTTTGAATATTTTTTTTTGAATCTTTATCTACCGCATTTTTATAATTCTCAGGGTTTTCCAGTGTCATTTCTATTGAAGCTGTAAGCGCAATAGCATCAACAGGTTCATCCTTTAATTGCTTAATGTTTTTTGTCAAAGAAGTATTTGCAACCCTCAAGTCACTCTTTACAATTGCATCCCTTTTAGTTTGCTTTAAAACCGGTGTAATATCCTTTTCATCCTGGATAGGAATATTCTTTTTTTCTTTATTTACTGCAGAAGAAGCAAGTTCAGTCGTTGTTTTCTTCGGTTCGGAAGTAACTATATTTTGTGTTTCAGGTTGAGAATTTTTTACAGGATTAAGCTGTGCGGTTACCGGAACATCGGCATGCTGATGTGTAAAATATGGAACCGAAATCCATAATCCGAAACCGATAAAAACCGCTGCTACCAAAGATCTCCAAACAAACAGGGGAACTACTTTTCCTGATTTTTCCTTACGATATAATTCCTTTTTATCAGGGTAAACCACCAATGAGTCAGGAATTAATTTTGCCTTTCCTATCAATTCAAATTCAGTTTCTAAATTGGGATGTTGACCCACAAATTTTTCTGTTTCCAATTTTTCTTTTTCAGAAAGCTCGTTATCATGATAAAGAACAAATATTTCTTCGTAATTATTTTCATTGATCAAAGAGGAACTTTCAGTTTTAAGTAAAAAAGATTTGTCTTCCAGTTTTACTTCTTCATCGGGAATATTAATGGTAAGTTTTAGCATACAGAATTCCTCTTTGAATTTCGGGTTTTCCTGCACGAATATCTCTACCATTTTTCTCTCTGCTTTCGATAATTCATTATCAGCATAAAGCAAAAAATATTCTTCGTAATTATTTCTATTGATATTCATTTTAAATTACATTTTCCGGTTTTACCAAATAATTTTTTAGTTGTATTCTTGCTCTGTGCAAGTACACTTTTACCTGGCTGATGCTTAGTGAGGTTATTTCTGCGATCTCTTCATAAGAATAACCTTCATAATCTTTTAATAAAACAAGGCTTCTTTGTGTTTCATTTAACCTGTATAATGCCTCGTTTAATATTTTTTTTATTTCGCTTTGAGGTTCTCTTGTTGTTTGTAACGATGACGAAAAATCTTCTTGAAGTTTTACTCTTTTGTTTTTTCTTATCAGGTCAATCATTTGATGGTAAGCCACTGTAAATAAATAAGATTTACTTCTTTCGTTTTCCACTTTTTCCCTGTTGATCCACATTTTTTCAAAGGATGCCTGCACCACATCACGCGCATCTTCCTCATGCTTTAAATTTTTTACAATAAACCTGAACACGTTATCTGCATAAAGGTTTACACAATCATTAAATTCTTTCTCAGTCATACAATCAGGTAATTTTTAAATTACATCAGCCGTTGTTTTCATATAATACGATTTAGGGGAAATAAAGTTACATTCAGCTAAAAAGTATTTTAAGATAAGATTTTATGGTTTTCATTGTAGGTTTGTACTTTCAAAATTAAGCAAGTATGAATGAAACTTTTTCGAATAGACTAGGGAAGGAAATAGAAGAAATTAAAGCCAGCGGACTTTATAAAAATGAAAGAATCATCACGAGCGACCAGGGAGCTGAGATTGAAGTGGGCGGAAAGATGGTATTGAATTTTTGCTCGAACAATTATTTAGGCCTGGCAGCTCATCCCAAAGTTATTGAAGCCTCTAAAAAAACTTCTGATGAGCGCGGGTATGGCTTGAGCAGCGTGCGTTTCATTTGTGGAACGCAGGATATTCATAAAGAACTCGAAAAAAAGATATCCGATTTTTTGGGAACAGAAGATACTATACTTTATGCAGCTTGTTTTGATGCTAACGGAGGTGTTTTTGAACCATTGTTTGGTGAAGAAGACGCGATCATTTCCGATGCTTTAAATCATGCAAGTATTATAGATGGTGTGCGTTTGTGCAAAGCACAGCGCTTGCGATACGAGCATAATAACATGGCCGATCTTGAAAATAAGCTGAAAGAAGCGAAAGATGCAAGAAGCCGGATTATTGTTACTGATGGCACTTTCAGCATGGATGGAACGATTGCTCAATTGGATAAGATTGTTGAACTGGCAGAAAAATATGACGCGGTAATATTAGTTGATGATTCTCATTCCACCGGCTTTATTGGCAAGACAGGAAGAGGAACTCCGGAGTATCGTGGCGTATCGGGGAAGATTGATATTATCACCAGCACGTTGGGCAAAGCGCTCGGCGGTGCCAATGGAGGTTTTACATCAGGGAAAAAAGAAACCATTGAAATGCTTCGGCAGCGCAGTCGTCCATATTTATTCAGTAATACTTTAGCCCCCAATATAGTTGGCGCATCTATTGCTGTTTTTGACATGCTAAGCGAAACCACTGATCTGCGGGATAAATTAGAAGCCAATACAAAATATTTCAGGGATAAAATGACGGAAGCGGGGTTTGATATCAAACCCGGTGTTCACCCCATCGTTCCGATAATGCTTTATGATGCGGTATTGTCACAAAAGTTTGCTGCACGGTTATTGGAAGAAGGTATATATGTGATCGGATTTTTCTTTCCTGTAGTTCCAAAAGAGCAGGCAAGAATACGAGTTCAGCTAAGTGCCGCGCATGAACAAAAACATTTGGATAAAGCGATCGAAGCTTTTACTAAAGTGGGTAAAGAGTTGGGAGTTTTAAAATAAATTCCAGTTTTATAAAAAGAGAAGAAAAAGGCATGACTGAAACAGCAGCAACATTTAAAGCGAAAAGCACGATTAAAAGTGCAGACCTGGATCACAGGCAGAAGATTAATTTTAATATTGGAAAATACAATGCCGTTGTTCCAAAAGGAAAGGAACAATTTGAAGATAATAATCTTGTAAAAGAAAGAGCAAAAAATATTAAGTGGCGTGCGCTGGAAACGCTTGATCAGCATTTGGAAGAATTTGAAATGCATTTTACAAGTCGCGGTGGCAAAGTATTGTGGGCTGAAAACTC
>JBBQWJ010000117.1:0-10061 GCA_038210685.1 Chitinophagales bacterium
AATAAATTCTTTTGCCAATCGCTCATTAAATGTAGCAATACCGCCGCCGCGCAAGGGATAAGCGGAACCAATAATTATTATTTTTTGAGAAGGCAAAGGAAAATTATTTTTCGTCTTATTTGTTTGTTTACTGTTGAAATAAATTTCAAGCAGAAGTCAAAAAACAGATCAACTAACTAATTTTATCTTCAATAAGATAATGATTTCTTTCAGGGCCATTTCTTGAAACAAGTTCGCCTAAAAATCCCGCAAGAAAAAGTTGAGATCCTATTATCATTGCTACAAGTGCGATAAAAAACAATGGCCGTTGTGTCATTCCTGTCTGGTCAAAAAGGAATTTACTAATAGTGAGATACAGTGAAACCACAAACCCGAAAAGAAATGATAATGTTCCCCATAAACCAAAAAAATGCATAGGGTTTTTGCCAAATTTTCCAACAAACATTATCGACGCCAGATCAAGAAAACCATTTACAAAACGATTCCATCCAAACTTAGTAACTCCATACTTGCGGGGACGGTGTTCCACCACTTTTTCACCAAATTTTTTGAAACCTGACCATTTTGCGATCAATGGAATATATCGGTGCATTTCTCCATACACCTCAATGCTTTTTACAACCTTGTGCTTATAGGCTTTGAGACCACAATTAAAATCGTGAAGATAAATTCCGCTGGCTCTTCTTGTTGCCGCATTAAAAAATTTTGAAGGAATATTTTTTGAGAGGGTACTATCAAATCTTTTTTTCTTCCAACCACTCACGATGTCGTAATTATCTTCCAGTATCATCCTACGCAATTCGGGTATTTCATCTGGACTGTCCTGAAGATCTGCGTCCATCGTAATCACCACATCTCCTTTAGCCATTTTAAAACCTTCGTTCAATGCGGCGCTTTTTCCGTAATTGCGTTGAAATTTTATTCCTTTTACCACCGGATTCAAGGCATTTAATTCCTGGATAACCGGCCAAGAATTGTCATTGCTTCCATCATCAACCATTATTACTTCATAACTGTAATTATTTTCTGTCATTACACGCCTAATCCATGCTTCCAGTTCGGGCAAAGATTCTTCTTCGTTGTAAAGGGGAACTATTACAGAAATATCCATGTGAAAACAAATTTAACGGTCAATCTCAATTGGCCTTGGATTTTTTTTAGTGATACCTGCACCAATCAATGAAGCAAGTGCGCCAAAAATAAGGTATCCCAGTAAAGTTCCGGCGACAATAAACACCATGAAGAATTTTTTGGTAAAACCTAATGCCTGGGTAATTTGTTCCTGGCTCATTTGGCCTTGTGATTGCATCTTTGTTCTCGCTGCATCCATTGCTTTATCCCGAATATCAGGAAAAAGGTATACGAAAATTACAATATAAATAACCATGATAGCCGTAACCAACGCAGCTATTTTAAATCCATGTGCAAAATAATTTCCGAAGGTAGAATTATGATCAATTTGTTTTCCGTAAATATTTACCGACCAAATAATTCCAAGAATGAATATAGCGTAGCTTATATATTGTAAGGCGCTGCTTGTATTCATATTGAGAAAATAAGTAGCTAAGGCAATTACAATTAATATTAATGAAATTACAACGCCTTTGGTAGTGGAGGATGTTACAGTTTGTTCCATGGTAAAATTTATTTATTCAAAAATAACCTGTCTTTGTTGAAAATCCCAATTACTCTTCCTTTTAATTTGTTATTGACGAATGCATTGTTTTTGCTTTTGGATAAAATATCTTTTTCTTCAAAAACATATTCTTCACCGGGAACAAATAAAGTAAGATTGGCTTTTTGGCCTGCTGCAATTGCAGGTGCGGGCTGATTGAAAATTTTACGAATATTTTCGGATTGCATTTTTACAAAAGTTTCAGTGGAAACGCCACAAATTGATACTGCGCCATACACACTTTCCAAAGTCTCCATTCCATTTTTCGCATATTGAAATTCACAAACTTTATGATCCCAATCCTGCGGCTGGTGGTGAGAGGCGATAAAATCGATCGTTCCGTTTTTAACTCCTTCAAGCAAAGCTTCACGATCTTTTTTTGTGCGCAATGGCGGATTTACTTTTAAATTCGTTTCATAATCTTTGATATCTTCATCACAAAAAAATAAATGGTAAGGAGTAACTGAACAGGTTACATTTAATTTTTCTTTTTTTGCCTCTGATATTAATTGCAAAGATTTTTCAGTAGAAATCCCGGTGAAATGAATTTTAGAGTTTGTATATCTTACCAATTCTATATCCCTTGCTACCATTAACTCTTCGGATAATGCCGGCTTTCCCTGCAATCCTAATTTGGTTGAGATTACGCCTTCATTCATCAGCCCATGAGTGCCTATAGATTTGTCATCCGGTACTTGAATAATCGTTCCATCTATTGCAAGAATATATTCCAGCGCTTTTTGTAAAATACCTGAAGATTGAACAGGAATGGTACCGTCGGAAAATGCGATGGCTCCATAATTAAACATGTCGAACATTTCGCTTAATTCTTTTCCTTCCGTGTTTTTGGTGATAGCACCTATCGGATGAATGGTAACGGGAACAGATTTGCTTTTTTGCACCAGGTATTCTACCTGGCTTTTATTATAAACGACAGGTTGAGTATTTGGAATCAACATTACTTCGGTAAAACCTCCTGCAGCAGCAGCATTGGCGCCACTTTCCACGGTTTCTTTATATTCCTGACCGGGATCGCAAAAGTTGGCAAAGCAATCCATCCATCCAACAGAAACGTGCAAATCCTTTATGTTTATCGTTTCATCAGCTTCATCTTCATCATCACTAACTTTCGAAATGATGCCGTCTTCGATAAAAATATTTTTAATTTTTCCGTTAAAAGGAGAGGAGGGAGAAAGTAGGGTTGTTTTTTTAATTAAAACCTTCATTAGGTTTACCGTAAAATTTTGTTGCGACAAATGTAGATGAAAATTTATAAATCGGCCACATCGGTTGACTGTTATTTCTTCAAAATTATTTTTTGTTTTGCCTGTAAGCCAGTAAACAAAGAAATTCTCCGTATTTCTGTTTTGTTACTTTGACCTGATGGCAACAACCGGATCGAGGCGGGATGCACTAACCGCAGGAATAATGCCAGCCAGGATGCCTATAATAATACAAATGGAAATAGCGAGAAAAAGAATTCCTCCTGATATATATACAGGAAAGTTAAAGAGATTGGTAAGAATAAGCGTGAGTAAATAAACAAGCACCAAGCCGATGGCGCCACCCAAAATACAAATGATAGCCGATTCTAAAAGAAACTCCGAAAGGATACTTCTTTTCCGTGCGCCGATTGCTTTTTTTAACCCGATGATAGGTGTGCGTTCTTTTACGGTTACAAACATAATGTTGGCAATGCCAAAAGCACCAACCACCAGACTTAAAATACCAATAGCCCAGCCGCCAATATTGATGTTGGCAAATAAGGAACTTACGCGTTCGGTTGCGCCTGAAATCTGGTTAACGGCAAAATTGTCTTCCTGTTTCGGGCTTAATTTTCTGATAGACCTCATTACTCCTTCAAGATCATCTGCCAGTTCCTGGGAACTTATATTATTCTTTCCCGTTACAATAATTTTGGGAGAACTATATTTTTCATTGATCAAATTTCTTGCAAAACGATAGGGCACCATAATACTCTGGTCGTTATCCATGCCTATCATTGATTTTCCTGTCTTTTCAATTACACCTATAATAGTTGCTCTATGTTTTTTTACATTTACTTCTTTCCCTACTGCAAGTGCAGGATTCCCAAATAAATTTTCTGCATTAGAATATCCCATAATTACAACGGCACTTCCTGAAGCGAATTCGGCACCGGATATAAATCGTCCAAACTCTATTTTTACAGGCTGAATATTATTTTCCTCTTCAGAAATTCCATACATTTGAACACCTTCAAGCGCATAGCTTTTGTATTCAATATTTATAGATTGATTTATTAAAAATGCCACATTTTTCGCAAGTGAACTTCGTTCTTTAATCATGTTTACATCATCAAAAGCAGGCTCGGGGCGGTTTACAAATTTCCACCATGGATAATCAGGTCCATTATGAAAATACTGCCATTTATCTATGTAAATCGTGTTAGACCCAAGGCTTTTGATTTGATTTTGAATATTTGCCTGCAGGCTGTTTACAGTTGCTAATACGCCGATAATACAAAAAATGCCAAAAGAAATTCCGATAAGGGAAAGAGAAGTACGCAATTTATTAACCATCAGTTCCTGCATGGTTAGCCGAAAAGAACTTGCCAGAATGTTGAAGGTTTTGCGCATGGATACAAATTTAATATTTACCTGCCTTATCAAAATAAAAATATGGTGAAAGGTAAAATCAAGCGATGAGATAAAATAATTTGAACTATTATCGCCCTGTTTTTTACAATTTGAATTCGGTAATTTGCAATTTTAAATCGTAATTTTTGATATCAGCAAAAGAAAATTTAAGGCTTCAGAAAATACTCATACTTGTTGCAATAACATTGTTTATTGTGAAATTAATTGCATGGTTCATGACTGGCTCACTCGCAATTCTTACCGATGCGCTTGAAAGTATTGTCAATATAGTTGCTGGATTTTTGGGATTGTACAGTTTGAATTTATCCGCAAAACCAAAAGATGCGGATCATCCTTACGGCCATGGAAAAGTAGAATTTCTTTCAGCAGGAGTGGAGGGAAGCCTTGTAATTATTGCAGGGTTTTTCATTATTTATAAGGCAGTACAAAGTTTTTTTTATCCTCATGGAATACAAAAATTAGATGTTGGAATTGTACTTATAGCCGCCACTGCTGTGGTTAATTTTATCACCGGAAAAGTATGTATTAATACCGGCAGAAGAAATAATTCTTTACAACTGGTTGCAGGAGGAAAGCATTTGATTTCGGATACTTATTCCACCGCCGCCATTCTCATCGGCCTGGCGGTGATCTATTTTACCGGTTATAATTTCATTGACAGCCTTATAGCGTGTATTGTAGCTTTTATAATTATTTATACCGGGTATAAAATTGTGCGTGTATCCATCGCCGGTATAATGGATGAGGCGGATGAACAGTTATTGAAGGATATTGTTACTCTTTTTAATAAAAATCGTAAAGAAAACTGGATAGATATTCACAACATGAGGATCATAAAATATGGAAGTACCCTGCATTGTGATTGCCACCTCACCGTTCCCTGGTATTTGAATGTAAATGAAGCCCATGCAGAAATAGAATCACTTGGAGAACTAATAAAGAATGAATTTGGAGAGGCTGTTGAATTGTTTGTTCATTCAGATGGCTGCTTTGATTTTTCCTGCAAAATATGCTCAAAACAAAACTGCATGGTACGCAAACATGTTTTTGAAAAAAGAATTACCTGGACGATAGTCAACATTTCAAACGACGCACGTCACAATATTCATACAGCATAAATCAATCAATAGAATATAAAAAAATGTCCCTTCATAGAAATGAAGGGACTCCAAAATTCAAAAACTGATTATCCATTAAGATTTTTATCCATTCTGTAGTTAAGAGGCAAAGGCCTTTAACCCGTCTTTGGTTTAAAGATTTTAAAGTTCAATTCATCATGTAAGTTATTAAAGGACTCAGTAGAGTTGAATATTGGCATTTATAGGTATAAAATAAAGGTTAGCAACGGATTGTGACATTTAAACGACCCCAGCCTTTAAATATTTTATTGCGGAAAAAAATAGAGTAAAATTGACCGGTCATAACGTAAAAAGTACAGAGAAACTACTAAGCTTTTTTCTGTACTTTTTACGATGATCTTACTTAAAAAGGAGAGCTACGCCAAATGCGGCTGCAGCGGCAAGCGCACCTATCAGCATCACTTTTAATGCGCCAGCTAAAACCGGAACACCGGTAATCTTGCTTTTAAAATAACCGAAAACAAATAAACAAATTAATGTAGCTATCACTGAAAATTGTAGAGCTTCTCTTGAATCGGAAATAAAGAAATAAGGGCTTAAGGGGATAATACCTCCGACAGCATAAGATAATCCGATGTTTAAGGCACTTTTTGTAGCGCGCCGTGGATCAGGCTTATCAAGCCCTAACTCAAACTTCATCATAAAATCAACCCATTGCTTTTTATCCTTTGCAATCTCCTCTGTTGCTTTTACCTGTATCTCTTCACTCAACCCAAGGTTTTCAAAAAAATCACGTACTTCTTTCTTTTCCATTTCCGGAATACGTTCCACCTCTTCATATTCTCTTTTTAATTCACTATTGTAGTGATCATGTTCCGTTTTTCCTGCAAGAAATCCTCCTAATCCCATTGCAATACTTCCGGCTACAATTTCCGCAATTCCTGCTATTACAATGATAGAACTATTTGCAACCGCGCCTGTAAGGCCGGCAGCCAATGCAAACGGAACAGTAAGTCCGTCACTCATTCCAATAACGACATCTCTTAAAAAATCTGAGCTTTCTAAATGTTCTTCTGTGTGTTCATGGTGGTTATGTTCTACTGTGTTTTCATGGTGGTCGTGCATGAGAGAGGAGTTGTATGTTAAGTGTTATGAATATTTAATTTTTATAAGAAATTTTGTAAACTGTACCATTGTAATCATCACTTACCAGCAATGAACCGTCTTTCAAAAATTGTACATCAACAGGACGGCCTATTGCTTCCTTATTATCCTGTAACCAGCCATAGGCAAATGGTACAGGATCCATTGGGTTTCCATTACTGTCCATTTTTAAAACGACAACGCGGTAACCAATGGGTATGCTTCTGTTCCAACTTCCGTGTTCCGCGATAAAAATAGCATTTTTATATTCTGGCGGAAACTTGTTTTCTTTATTAAACCTCATGCCCAACGATGCAACATGCGCGCCTAATAATTTTACAGGCGGGGTATAATCTGAACTATTTTTCCCTTTCCCAAATTCAGGGTCGGGAATATTTCCCTGGTGGTAGTATGGAAATCCAAAATTCATTCCGGCCTGAGGCGCTTTGTTTAGTTCATCGCTTGGTATGGTATCGCCAAGATTATCGCGGCCATTATCGGTGAACCACATTTCTTTGGTATCAGGATTCCAGTCAAAACCAACAGAGTTTCTTACACCCGATGCATAAATTTCAAAACCAGATCCATCAGGATTGATCCGGCAAATGGTACCGTAGTAAGGCTTTGAGGGAATACAAACATTGCACGGTGCACCCACACCTACATATAATTTATTGTCGGGCCCAAAAGAAATATACCTTAATCCGTGATGCGCATCAGAAGGGAATTGATCATAGATTACGGTGGGTTTAGGCGGATTGGCCAGGTTCGCTTCAATATTATCCATCTTGTAAATGGTAGAACTGGCGCCGATAAATAAGCTACCATCTTTGAAAGCGACGCCATTTGCCGAATTTAATCCGCTGGCTATTTGATAAACACTATCAGCATAGCCGTCATTATTTTTATCTGGTATTGCAAATACTTTATCGTTGCGTGTACCTACAAAAACGGTTCCTGAAGGGGAAACACAAAGGCTCCGGGCATTGGGAACTTCAGCATAAACGCTTATCTTAAAACCATCCGGCAATTTTATTTTATCCAGTTTATATTTATTAAAAAGCGCATCATTTGTCTGCGCATTGTTGTTGGCAGCAGTTTGATTTGAATGGTTGTCTTTACTATTGCAACTTCCTATCATAATAAAAAATGAAAAAATCGCAAGAGTAAAAACAATTTTTTTTGCGGTAGAATTAGAATATTCCATAAAAAAGCGATTTAATTAATGAACATGGTGGAAAATGGGGTCTCAATTAATTAGCGAAATTCCGAAATAAAATCGAACATGCCTTCCGGCAGGCAAACAAATAATATCGATTCTTATTTTGCGACGTTAATCGTCTAATAACTTTGCAAGAAAAAGAAGTTCGTTCTTTTTATAAAGCTGTGTGGGATCGATAAAACATTTGCTGAATTCTTCAAGAAGATGTTGTATGATCTTTTTATCATCAAGAGGTTTAAAGTAGGAGGGTACGGGAGGTACAGAAATTCTTTTAAAATAACTTTCCACATCTTTTTGCGAATACACCTGACCGTTAAGTGGGTCAATATAGAAATTAATTTTTTTAGATTGTTGTTTGGCGGGATTTGGGAACTGGTAATCGATATCGAAATAAGCGAGGATAAATTGTTTTGGAATGTTGATGGCCTTTGCAGGAATATCCAGCAATTCACAAAGAATAAGATAAAGAATCCCGTTTGAGATAGAATTTCCTCTTTTATTTTCAATCAGTTTGGTGATCAAAAAATCTTCCCGGATATCATAGCTTACTTCGTTTCCTTTTAATTTATAATAGCTGTATAAAATTCCTGAGATCACATTTACCTGTTCCAAAGGCGTGAGATAGCTATTAAGTTCCAGCCATATATTTCTTCTTATTTTTTCTATTTCCTGTAAGGTAGAAGTGGCTATCATTTCCGGGTAGCAGTATTTTGCTACCAGCAATGAGCCATGCAACAGTTCACAGGTTCCGTTTTTCCACTCAGTAAATTCTTCAACAAGATCCCTGAAATGTAATTTGTGAATGATCATTTCAATACGTCCCTGAACATTTTCATCAGGACTATTTTCCCATAAATTTTCGAGGTTGGGAATAATACCGCGACCGTGAGCAATGATGCGTTCGGTAACAGTGCTGAAAACTTCATCGTCAGGATCATCTATTAAATGAAAGAGGGCCGATATTTCTTTGTTTTCGAGCATATAAAAATATTAAAGCAACTTTATGGCTGTAAAGATAAAAAAGTTTTGAAAAGTGCTCCGAATCTGTTGGTAAAAATGATATAACTAAAATCAATAAAGCAATTCCTATCTTGTATTTATCTATTCTTTTATAAAAATAATAGGAATGGTCAAATAAAAAAAGCCTTTGATTAATATAATTTTCGGTTATTCATAAGTGTTGAAGTTGCCTTTTAAACAAAAAATAATCAGTGAAACAACAAATTATATTGTTTTTTATTTTGAAAAAAACACCTCTCTAAACTTTGGACTTTTACATTTCTGGAAATCTAAACTCTCAAAATATTTACATTTGTAAAACCTTAAAATCAAAATCTATGGAAAATAAGATTGCATTAATTACCGGTGGAAGCCGCGGTTTGGGAAAAGAAATGGCTCTTCGTTTGGCTGAAAAAGGAAATGATATTATTATCACTTATGTTTCTAAAAAGGAAGCAGCAGAAAAAGTGGCAAAGGATATTGAAGCGATGGGAAGAAAGGCTTCTGTATTAAAATTTGATGCAAATGACATTGCTGCTATCAGCGGTTTTGTAAATGATTTTAAAAAAATACTTTCTACAAAATGGGACTCCGATACATTTGATTTTTTAATTAACAACGCAGGCAACGGCGCTAGCATTCCTTTTGATAAAGCAACAGAAGAAGAGTTTGATTTGTTTGTAAATATTCATTACAAAAGCGTTTATTTTCTTACACAAAAATTGTTGCCGATGATGAATGATAACGGAAGAATAATCAATATTTCTTCCGGAACAACGCATTATGTAATTCCCGGTTATTCGCTTTATTCGCCAATGAAAGCCGCGATTGAAGTATTCACGAAGTATATTGCAAAAGAAGTTGGGCCAAGAGGAATTACTGTAAATGTAGTTGCTCCCGGGCCTGTTGAAACTGATTTTAATAATGGCGGTAACCGCGATATTCCTGAAAGAAAAAAGTTTTTGGCATCACGCGCAGCGTTGGGAAGAGTAGGGCTGCCTGAAGATATTGGCGGTGTAATTGCTTTTCTTTGCAGTGAAGACGCACGTTGGATAAGTGGGCAAAGAATTGAAGTTTCCGGCGGCATGAATTTGTAAAACAATACAGTTTTTTAAACGAGGTTTTAAATAATTATTGCTAATAATAAAAAATCTTTTAATGAGAAAAGCCTTTGCTGCTTTAATTGCTATGTTTTTTATTTCTTCTGCCTTTGCTCAGCAAACAGGCAGAACTGAAATTACCAAATGGCAGAATAATAAGAAAACCGCGGTTTCCATTACCTACGATGATGGTTCTTCTAACCA
>JBBQWJ010000118.1:0-9927 GCA_038210685.1 Chitinophagales bacterium
CCCTGGTGAATCGCCTCAATATCTGTATTTAAAATGCGATACAGTTCATGCAACTGGTTAAAAAAATCTGCACTTATCTTTTTATGATCACAATCACTACATGCTTTTGTTGCATCAAGGATTTCTTTAAGTTGCTTTTGAAGTTTCTTCAATTCTTCAACAATAGCGTCCTCGGTAGGATAGCTGCATTTAGACATTTCAGGATATAAAATACAAATGAGATTGGAAGCCCAGTTGGCTATCACTTTATTGGAAGGAACCTGCTCTTTTTGCTGCTGCTTTAAAAATATGTTCTTCAAAAAATCTTCTTTCATACTTCCCCGGTTTTGAATTTCAGGAATGTAAAATTAAATGTTTATTGGAAGGCATAATGTTTTTTTACAAATTGATAGCATTTCTTTTTCAAGCTTCTTCCAGTAAACCAGCAAAAAGAACGGATTCCTGTTCCACTTTACAATCCTTTAACTATTTCACGACAGTTTGGCTTATTTTCCATGCACGGCGTTAAGTACATCCCGGCCAAACTTTATTTTGGGCATCATCCCATTTTTTTAATGAAACCCAATATCAGAAAGGCTTTTCACAATTCTTTGGCACGATACACATCCATTTTGAGAGGGCAATTTGTTTACCAACAGGCAAAGAATGGTTCTAATTTTGCTCAACTTACCTTTTATATAGCAAAAGCTATAAGTGAGTTATTAAACAAAAATTAAAATTATGAACTTAGAAAATATAAATTTGGTAAAAAGAGGCGCTTTTTGGGCGAACTTCTATAAAACCAATCCATTGAACGATACCTATTTTAAAAAGGATACCAATCTGCGACGATACAGAATAACAACCAGTGTATTCTTCTTTATTGCCGGTTTAACTTTTGCCACATGGGCAAGCCGTATACCTGCCATCCAGGGCAAATTGCACCTGAGTGATGGAGCACTCGGAGGTGTACTTTTTGCATTACCTGCTGGTTTAATGCTTAGCCTTCCATTATCCGGCTGGCTGGTTTCACGCTATGGCAGCAGGCCTATGATGATTGCAGGCGCTTTATTTTACCCTGCAATACTGTTGTTGCTGGCTTCGTCTACTTCTGTGTTTCAGTTAGTCTTATCACTCTTTGCCTTCGGAGTAATGGGAAACCTCATCAACATCGCTATGAATACACAGGCAATTGGAGTAGAGAGTTTATACGGACGTTCTGTTATGGCATCCTTCCATGGATTATGGAGCCTTGCGGGTTTCAGCGGCGCGCTCATCGGTACTTTCTTTGTATCGCAGGAAATTTCTCCTCTTATTCATTTTTCAATAGTTGCAGCCCTGGCAGTAATGCTTGTCTTGCTTTTTTTCAAAAACTCATTGCCACACGATACCGGCAATCGTGAGCCACAAAAACTTTTTGTAAAGCCTGATAAAAAGATCCTTCTCTTAGGCTTGATCGCCTTTTGTACTTTATTGTCAGAAGGCGCCATGGCCGACTGGAGTGGTGTTTATTTTAAAAAGATAGTAGAAGCGCCTGCTTCGATGATCACTTTGGGTTACGTGGCTTTCACCGCTATGATGGCAACAGGCAGATTTGTTGGGGATTGGCTGGTAACCAAACTTGGTGTTAAGGGTATGTTGCAGATCAGTGGAACCCTGATCACTTCAGGCTTATTGCTTTCAGTATTTTTTCCATATTTGGTTACCGCCACCATTGGATTCCTGCTTGTGGGTTTTGGAGTTTCTTCTGTAGTTCCAATTGTGTATGGACTGGCAGGTAAATCAAAAACAATGTCACCGGGCACTGCTTTGGCATCCGTTTCTACCATTGGTTTCCTTGGCTTTTTAATCGGTCCTCCTGTTATTGGTTTTGTTGCACAAGCGATAAGTCTTCGCTGGTCATTTACACTTATCGGCATACTTGGTTTTGGAACAGCAATACTTGCAGGAAAATTAAAATTGCCTGCCAAACCAGAAAACGAAGAGGATGAAACTACTCCAGGTAACAATGAAGGGAAAACAACCAATCAATCACAGGAAAACCCGCGCAGTGGTTATGTAGCATGGCCTGAAACACTTTATACCATCGCGGAAAACGACAATCTCATCATTCACGGGCGAACAAGAGGTGGTGGATATGTGGCTTACCCAAAAATGGGATAATTGCCAACCACTGAATAGATTCTATTCTGATAAATTTTTTCAATCTAAATTCTATTAAAAGGCCTGCTCTTGCAGGCCTTTTTTATTTGGATACACAGTAAAGCCACAAATAATGCAGATTCGTATTTTAGTCTGCAAAAACCTCAGTGTAATAAATCCGCCCTTCTTTATCTTTAGCGATACCAATGCCTGCATATTTATAAGGTCCCAGCAGGTTTTGGCGATGCCCCGGAGATCCTTCCCACTTAATCACCACTTCCCTTCCCGACATTGAGCCGAAAGCTACATTTTCTGCAAAACCATGAAAGTTCCTGATGTCTTTTTTAGCTTTCGCGTAACGTTTATTAAAACCGGCGTGCCCAAATCCTACTCTTCCCTTAGCCATGTCTTCACTGTGCTTTTGCGCCAGTGCATTCAGATCGCTTCGCATCTTTAAAGAATGTAACCCTTTTGATTTTCGGAAAATGTTGGTTTGATTTAAAACATCATGTATCAAATTGGTATTATTTGCCGTAGTGAACGAATTCAAACTAAAAAGCAGTGATAATCCAATTAAGGTGAGCCACAAAAAAATGCGTTTCATAGAAGTAGAATTTTTAGGCTGTTGGAGGCAAGATTTGTACCAAACAGATGAAAAAAATTTTATCCCGGGCAAATAAAAACCAGGAAGGTGTGTTTCCAAATTTCATCGATTGAAATATACTTCTAAACCTTCCTGGTTTGAAATTCAATCTATTCCGCTCTCAAATTAGTTGCAGGGTTTGCCAAAGCGGCCTTTGTAGAATGATACATCACCGTGAGCACTGCAGTTAGTACGATCACCAATCCGGATACAATAAACGGTATCACGGAAAGGCCTTCATTATAAGGAAATACCTGAAGCCACTTGCTCATGAAATAATAAGCAACCGGAAAAGCAATTAACGCAGCGATCAAGGCCAACCACAAATAATTAACGGTGATCAGGCTCACGATTTGCGAAATGCTGGCACCCATTACCCGGCGTATGCTGATCTCTTTTTGCTTTTGCTGGGTAGTAAAAGCTGTAAGCCCCAGCAACCCAAGACAGGTTATTAGAATAGTAAGTATGGAAAAAGCGGCAAAGATTTTCCCGCGCCTCTGGTCGGCGGCATATTGCGAATTAAAATCCTGGTCAAGAAATTTATATTCGAAGGGAAGATTGGGAAAATATTTCTTCCAGGTATTTCCTATCTGCGCAATAGAACTTTTGAGATTGGAAGTATTCATCTTAAGCTGTATCATATTGCCGTTAGGACCGTAAAACATTAGCAGAGGCTCAATAGGATTGTACAATGATTTCTGGTTAAAATCTTTCACCACGCCCACTACTTCCAAATATTGACCTGAAGTGTCGCCGGGAAATTTAACGCGCATACCTATAGGTTCCTTCCAGCCAAAATGCTTTACCATCGCCTGGTTTACCACAATGCTGTGCATAGTATCTGAAAGGTTTTCAAAATTGCGCCCCTTTTCAACAGGAATACCCAAAACCGGCAAAAAGTTTTGATCAATTATATAACAATTAACTGCCTTGTCCACATAGCCGCTATCTGTTTGAACCCTGAAAAGATTAAGGTTCAGGTTCGAACTGCCCGGATAGCTACTGCCAGTTCCAACAGTCTTCACACCGGGCAAACTTCGGAAATCATTGTCCATGGCGTTTATCTTACCTCTTTCATCTTCACCGGTATTTACAATTACTGTCATTACCTGGCTTTTATTAAAGCCAAGGTCTTTATTTCGAACATAAGAAAGCTGTGAATAAACTACCCAGGTGCAAATTAGCATGACCATTGAAATGGCAAACTGTAATACCACCAAAGACCGTCTCAGGTTGATATTTCCCGAAGCTTTGGATAACGCACCTTTTAAAATGCTAACGGGTTTGAAAGATGACAGATAAAATGCAGGGTAACTTCCACCTACTAATCCTGTAAGCAAACCAATTCCCAAAAGCAGGAAAATATTAAACGGCTGAAACAGGGTGCGCCATGTAAATTCTTTTCCGGAAATAGAATTGAAAGCCGGTAACAGAAGCAGCACCAGCAAAAAGCTTAATATAACCGCTGCCAGCGCTGTAAGCACTGATTCGCTTAAAAACTGGAACACCAGTTGTTTTTTGGTAGAGCCCATTACCTTTCGGAGGCCAATCTCTTTTGCCCTTCTTGCAGACCTTGCCGTAGTAAGGTTCATATAATTGATACAGGCAATCAGCATCATAAAAAAAGCAACTGCCGAAAATATCCAGATGTAAGACATGCTTCCAACTTCCTCCGGCTCATTCTGTAGTTTGGAATGCAAGTGAATTTCGGTGATGGGCTGCACGCCATAATGCATCTTCACATTAAACTGGGCAAACAGTGGTGCCATGTATTTTTCATACATCGGCACCAGTTTTTTATTGAAAGCGGCGGGGCTGGTTCCCGGCTTTAATAACACATAAGTAAAGTTGTTGAAATTGCCCCAGTTATCATCGCCACCATTAAAGTTTTTGGGTAATGACGTCAATGAGATCAGCATATCAAAACGCAAATGTGAATTCCGGGGAACATCCTTGATCACTCCGGTTACTTTATAAACCTTATACACCGAACGTAGCATTTTACCCACTGCAGGCTTATTTTTTCCAAAATATTTATCTGCCTCAGACTGGGATATAACGATACTGTTGGGTTCAGTAAGCGCGTGTGCAGGATCACCTTGTACGAAAGGATATGTAAATATTTTAAAGACCGAGCTATCAGCATAATACACACTGGTTTCATAAAAATTATTGTCACCATTCTTGAACAAGGTTCTTTCCTTGTTCATAAACCTTGCAGCTTCTTCTACCTCAGGGTAATCCTTTTTTAAAGTGGCGGCAAGGGGCATCTGGGTGAGTGTCCAGTCAGTATTTTTATCGCGCTCCTGTATGTGAGAAACGATCCTGAAAATACGATCTGCTTTTTTGTTATACCTGTCAAAGCTGAGCTCATCCCGGATATAAAAAATGAGGAAAAGGCTGAAAGTAATACCGATGGTGAGGCCTAAAATGTTTAGGACACTATACCAGGCATCTTTTTTAAAATTGCGGCCGGCAATACGTAACAGGTTTTTTATCATGGTAATCTTTATATATTATGGATGAAACTTTTCTTTCTTCCGGCGCTTTACATGGGCAACACGATATTTCAAAACAGGAATATGGATTATAACTTCGTTTACTGTTTGAATAGAAGCAAAGCTTTCGTATTTCCATAATATGATACGTTCAAATGAAAAGAAAAGTTACACATCTGCCGATTTTTTTTAAAGTCACGGATTTTTCTTCCACGAACCAGCCTTTGTCGGCCAGGTTACACGGATTGACACGGATTAATGAAATGCGAGAAAAAGTAATAAGATCCTCCTGACCAAAGTCAGTCTTTCCACTTATCATCATCATTGTAATCCGAAGCCGAATGACTGAATTTTAAGGGTTAAGTTAACAGACCGTGTTGAAGGAAACTTTTAAAATACAAACGTCATGAAGTACACAACTATCACCCACAAAATATCTATAAATGATGAAGCCTCCGTTACTAAAAAATGGTTACTGGCCCCATTGATCATTGCCGCAATTTTCATCATTGCCGGTATCATTGGAGGCTTCTTTTTTGGAAACTCTGCCCGGGCACAAAGCGTAAACAGTATATACCAGTTGCCTCCCGACTCATCGCTTGTTTATATGAATTACCGTAATAACTGGCCTGATTACATAAGCGTGTCTACTGATGCCACTATGCACCCGGAGGTGGAAGGCATAAAAAATTTAACCTTATCAGTCCACAACCGCACAGAGAAGCTGCTTGACGACTTGCAGGTAAAGGTGGATTACATTACCGCAAACGGCAAAACTTATAAATCTGAAACGGTAACTCTAAAGAATATTAAACCTAATTCTGCCACAACAATAGCAGCGCCCGACAGTGATAAAGGCATTTGTGTAAAAATAGGAATTGTAAGCATCCACGCGCACGCCTTTGATTTTTGTTACTCCAGGGGAATGAAGACCGACAACAACCCCGACCCGTATTTGTGTAAATAGTTTTTCAATATGAATGGCAATCGAAAGGAACCTCGTTTTCACAAAAGCGCAGTTCCTTTTTTACCTCCGATTACTTTTTAAATAGAACATCATTAATCAACTACCTGTTCAAATTTTATATGATCCGCTGAACTGCCGATCATTATTTTAACCTTATCTTTTTCAAGTACCCATCTTTGACGGTCTGCATCCCAGTATCTTAGATTTTCAGGATCTAAGCTTATTGAAACGGTTTTCTTTTCACCGGGTTTCAGGTTTTATCGCAGACTTCGATATTAGAAAAAGAATCCCATAACTCTTCCTGGTTTTAATTCATTTTCCTTAAAGAATAGTGACAATCCCCAGTAAAGCAATAAATAATACGGATTTTTATTTTTGATAAAAGACATTCTTAACTCAAACTGTCACTATATTACTGCAAAATTCAATACCTTGGCGAAAATTTTGTTGAACATCTTTATTTATAAACTCAAATTCTAGTAAACGTGAAATTTAATATTAACTTAATTATTGCCGCAGCAGCAATGCTATTTGTTACCAGCTGCACCAGTACGAAGAAATTTAATGCCCTGTACTCAAACTATAATAAAGTAATGGCCAGAAACAGCCAGCTCACCAGGGATGGCGAAGAATGTAAAAGCAATTTAGATAAAGCTACCGTCCTCATTTCCGGGTTGCGTGACCAGTTAAATTCAGAACGTGAGCATGTAAAATCACTGGAGTCTGCATTAAACAAGTGCCTCACCTCTGCCGGCCAGGGTAATGTAAATGTTTCCAAACTGGTAGATGAGATTAATGCATCCAATAAATACATCCAGGAACTGGTAGCTTCCAAAAGCAAAAGCGATTCTTTGAATATGGTTCTTACCAATAATCTTACAAGATCGCTGAGCCCGGATGAACTGCAGGATGTGGATGTAAAAGTATTGAAAGGGGTTGTTTATATTTCTCTTTCAGATAATATGCTCTACAAATCCGGCAGCTATGAAATTTCAGATAAAGCAGGAACTACTTTATCAAAAATTGCAAAAATTATTAAAGATTATAAAGATTATGATGTGTTGATAGAAGGTAATACAGATAGTGTACCTATCTCAAAACCAAACATTCGCAACAACTGGGATCTGAGTGCGCTAAGGGCATCATCAGTAGTACAGTCGCTGCAAAATACTTTTGGTGTAGATCCGAAACGTCTTACAGCCGGTGGCCGCGGCGAATACAACCCTGTAGCCAGCAATGCAACTCCTGAAGGCAGGACCATGAACAGGCGCACCCAGATCATCATTACCCCTAAACTTAACCAGTTTATGGATTTGATCGGCAAAGCCCCTGCTGACGGTACCACCAATCCTTAGGTATTGTAAATTTTTGATTTAAAAAAAGGGAACTACGTTTTTGAAACAGAAAGCGTGGTTCCTTTTTTTTGCCACAGATTGCAGGGATTAACAAAGATTAAAGAAATGGGATAGAAGTTCTGAGATAACCAGGAAGGTTACTGCAGAATTCGCTATTTGAAAAAGAATGGCATAAACCTTCCTGGTTTTAAATTAATATTGCTTTTCAACATTCAAACTATTAGGCTTATGTTGAGCGTGAGCAGGGAAAAATCAGGAGAGCGATAGGTCCACCCGCCCCTGGCTGGTTTTCTTTGAACCTTTTGTGGAACATCCCGATTTTTCAAAAGTTCTTTTTCTTGCAAAAAGAAAGTTATATACCAAACTCACTGACCTGAATCTTTTTGGAACCTCCAAATCATGAAATTTATTTTATTAAAATCAAATTAAATAATATTATCTTAGCTGCCCTGTTTTAAGAACCCCCATTTAAAGGCTTTTACCTCACCTCTTGAAATAACGAGTTTATTTTAATTCAAATTATTATACCTATGCGGTTAATAATTGAAGGTTTCTCTTACCTATGGATCTACAATAGAAATTCATTTGGTAATTAAATTATTATTCCGGGGATGAGATTATTTTTGAAATACCCGATTGATACAAATCACTTTTACGGCAACTTCCATTGCAGGAATGGTCCTATCTTTTTACTCCAGCCAAGATTAGATGCTCCAAAAGATCAATTCAAATTCACTTTTAAATGGTTTCAATCATGACAATTAAATCTAAATCAAACTCAGCAAGCGTAACAATGCTCAGCATTATTATGATTGCATTTATTACAACTTTTATCTCTTGCAAAAAAACAGATCTTAAGGGTTCAACCCCACCAATTGAAAGTTTAGCGGCTAACGACAATGCAATCATTGTGATTCCGGGTGGCTTGGGATTGGCAGGCAGACAATCAGATGCACCAGAGAAGTACAATACTTTTTACTGACCGCAGGTACAAATGGGAAATGGTCATGTAAGAACATGGGTTAATATTACGCATAGCGGTAAACCGCTGGCCTTGGGTGTTGAAATAACTGATGGAGCCCTCACCAACCTTCCGCAGGATCCAACTGATTTTGCTGCAGCCACCTTTATGCTTTCGTTGCATCAAAAGGCCAAAGGTGTTACTCCTTTTGATCATGCCGTTATAGATTGGAATGTTCATGGCCACGAACCTTCCCACGTATATGATGTTCCCCATTTTGATTTTCATTTTTACAAAATTTCCCTGGCAACTCAGATGGCAATTCCTCCTTACGAGGTAGCCCCTGCCGGGTTTAACGTGCCATTACCAGCCGGTTATATGCCTCCAATGTATGTTCGTATTCCCGGTGGTGTGCCACAAATGGGTGCCCATTGGGCTGATGTTACTTCCCCTGAATTTCATGGAGGAGGTTTTACAAGCACCTTTATTTACGGCACCTACAACGGCAATGTAACTTTTGAAGAGCCCATGATAACCTTGGCAACTTTGCAAAGTGGCAATACAATTCAAAAGGATATTCCACAACCTTTACACTACGATCCAACGCACACCTACTATCCTACAAAGTATAGTATTTGGCAGAATATGAAAAATGGAAGGCATTATGTGAGCCTCAATGATATGATGTGGAGATAAAGAGCAATTGATAAATTTCATTTTTAAAAAGCAATTCAAAACTTCCTGGTTGTTCATTGTACAATGAATTATGCCGGGAAGTTTTTTTGCCACGAACCTGACTTTCAGCCAGACAGGTTACACTATTGACACGAAGGGTTCTTTCTTTTTTGCTAGCAAGATTCACGGGTTCTTTTCTTACAAGTGAAAAGTGACAAACCACAGTAAAGCAACAAATAATCGGGATTCTTATTTCCCTTTTATATGCCAAATCATGGCATCAAACTGGTATTGCCGAAGTGCCAGTAACCCAAAATTTTTAGCCTGGAGTTGGAGAAATTAATTTCGACAGATTTTTTTCATAAACAAAACCTCTAATTAATGAGCGATGATGGATAATCCAAATTTTCTTTCTGAAACAAAAGAAAATATAAAAGAGATCATAAATGATTATCAGGGTTTTTATTAAAATCCATGATAAAAGTGGTGCCGTTCTCGGGAAGGCTTTCAACCTGCATGGTAGCTTTATGTGACTGGAAAATACCATAGGCAGAAGACAATCCTAAACCCATTCCATTTTTTTTCATAGTGAAAAAAGGTTCGAAGATATTTGATAAGTACTCGGGAGGTATTCCCCTGCCATTATCTTTTATAGACACACGGTAGCTTTCAGCCACATCTGTTACTGAAACTGATAACTCTCCTTT
>JBBQWJ010000119.1:0-9907 GCA_038210685.1 Chitinophagales bacterium
AACGAACTTAAAGAAGATGGTAAGCCTTATGGAAATTATATTCCTTATGTGGTTGAAACTTCTGTTGGTTTAGATCGTTTGTTCCTAACCGTTATAAGCACTGCTTATGCAGAAGAAAAATGGACCAAAGAAGATGGCAAAGAAGACAGCCGTGTGGTTTTGCGCATTCCCCCAAAAATCGCCCCTTATAAACTCGCCATTCTTCCTTTGGTAAAAAAAGACGGCTTGCCTGAAATTGCAAAAGATCTGTTGAACGAATGCAAACAAAGCTTCCATACTTTTTACGAAGAAAAAGATAGTATTGGAAAGCGCTACAGGAGAATGGATGCGATTGGCACTCCTTTCTGCGTTACAATAGATCATCAAACCAAAGAAGATAATACGGTCACCATTCGTTACAGGGATTCCATGACCCAGGAAAGGATTTCTTTGGCTGATGTGAGAAAAATCGTGATGGATAAAATCACTTAGTAAATATTTTAAAAAATTAGATGGTAATAAATTTATAAAGGCAGCAATTAATCATTTGTATTTTAATGTATCCCGGGTTTAGTTTTTTTTATCCCGAAAAAATTCAATCAAACTTTTAATAAATATTCCAATTGCCATTCCGCAAACTAAAAGGCTTACAATTTGAACAGTCTTTATAGTTTCAGTGTCGCCGCCTCTATAAAAATTGTAAAAAGAAATAATTATTATTACCAGGGAAATAATTATGGAGCGGACAGGGCTTCTTCTCATAGGTATTGATTTTAATAGTTGGTATTAATATTAGTAAACGAAGAAATACCGCTAATTTTTAATTTAGTCATTAGTGGATTGTTACTATCCATACGATTCCAAATGAATCGCTTTTCTATCGTAACCCAAAGCTGCAATTTTTTGACGTGCGTCATCAATCATAAATTTCCAGCCACACAAGTAAAAAGCAGCGGGGTTAAGGTTTTGAAGATCTTTACATGCTTCATTATTTTTGTTGCAAATTGATTCATATAAATCGTGAACGTAACCTTTTTGGCCTTCCCAATCTTCACGACTCAAGGTAGGCAAATAATGAAAGTTGTCTAAATCTTTTTCAAGCTCTTTCATTTCATCAAAGTACAATAAGTCCTTTTTAGTGCGGCAACCAAAAATCAAATATAAATTATGATGAGGAACGTTGTGAAGTTTGATATAATTCACCATACTCCTAAATGGCGCAATTCCTGTTCCGGTACAAATGAAAAAGAGATCTTTATCAATTTTTTCCGGTAAAACAAATACGCCCTGAGGCCCGCGAAATGTAAGCTCAGAGCCAATTTTAACTTCATTAAATAGAAAAGTGCTTCCAGCGCCGCCTTCTAAAATCACTACGAGTAATTCAAAAACATTTGATCCATCGGGCCAACTGGCAATTGAATAACTGCGCCATCTTTTATTTAATTTTTCATTTATAGGAAGATCAAGCGTTACAAACTGGCCTGCTTTAAAATCAAAAGATTCCACATCTTTTACCTCGATAAAAAATCGCCTGGTATTATAAGTTGCATCTTCAATACGAATAACAGTTCCGGTGCGCCAGGGTGCTGATGCCATATAAATTTTTTTTTGGAAAATACAACGGATCTTTCGAACGGAAAATTATTTTTATCCTGAAGACAAAAAGTTTTTTCTTTTTAGAAACGAAGCATTAAGCCTGCAGAAGGTTTGATAACTGTTTTTGTATAATCCTGCCCATATGCAAAATTGCAATTGATAATAATGGCGACTGCAGAAACATTAAAATTAAAACCGACTGTAGTTGAATTGTATTTTAATGAAGTAGCCTGTGTTAAAATTCCGTTATCAGACAGGATGGTTTGCTTATTAAAAACTTGTTGCCCCACACCTGTACTTATTCTAAAAACTTCGCCGATCAATAAACCTCCTTCCAATTGATAAACATTATTGTTTGAGTTTTGATCTGTTGCAGTTGTTGTATATCCCTGGTCTTCAAAAATATGGGTTACCGTTTTTGCATTGTTCATTCCAAAACTTCCAAATCCAGCAAGCATTGTCCTGCGGCCACTTTGGCTTCTTGCAATTGTTAATCCTAACATCCCATCAGCCTGCCAGTTAAGCCGGTCATTTTCATATTTATCAAAATTCCTGTCGCCCGGCCCATAGTAATAATTAACAGCTGCACCCAGTGAAACAACAATGCCACTATTTTTGGTATCGCTTTTATTTTGATCACTATTTCTAAAATCGTTTTGAGCTTTTACTGAAAAAATAGAAAGTGAAAAAATTATTAAAAATATTATGCTCTTTTTCATGATTCATTATTTAAGATGATCTTACTTTAAGGCGAATGATACACCCAGCTTAATTACCGATAAACCCACACCGGCATCCAAAAAAACCTGGAACTGATTATTTACAAAATACTGCGCTCCTGCCCTCGCTATTATACCCACTCCAGTTGAACGCGTACCTGATTTAACCAAAATAATTTGACTATTATCATTAGTAAAACTTATTTTATTTTCAGAATGTATATTTGAACTGGTGATACCCAGTCCCCCCAAAATGTATGGTTGCAATCTCGATGAAGCATTCATAAAGTAATACCGGCCGTAAACATATAGCCCAAATATATTTTCTGTGATATTGATATTATTATTGGTACTGTCGTATGTGCTGTAATTCTGATCTGAAAATTTGTGAGAACCAAAACCAATCATCAGGCCCAATTGAAGATTGCTATTATAGTTAACTTCATAAGCTATAGAAACCACCGGAAATGTGGCAGAAGTTGAATAATTATTGACATTTTTCAGTTTTGAAAAACTTCTTAAAAATCCGAGTCCCAGGTTCAGGCTGCCATTTTTAAAATTAATGCCCGCTTTATTCTTACTACTATCTACTGTTTTACTGTTTGGCACCGGGTTTGGCACCGAATCCCGTATAGAAGGACTGATATTTCTTCCATTAATGTAATCTTTTACCTGGTTGCGATAGCTGATCACGTACACTTCATCACGGGGAATTTTATAAATGGGCCCGTCAGGAATATCGGTTCTTTGGTACGAAATATAATATGGCCCTACTTCTTTTACCAAGCCATACACAAGATCTCCGTTCAATTTTACGATCACATCAAAGCCTGCATTTTGTTGAATAGGATGAGGAATTTGTGATCTGGAAGAATCGATTTGGGCATAGGCCGTATTTACTGAAACAGCATTGATCAGTAGTAAAACAACAAATAAGAATTTATATTTTGGAGGTAAAAAAATTTTCATTTTTCAGAATTTAATATTTTAGATCTTTAATTTTTCCATTCATTATCGTCAACCTTTGAGTTGTATCGCGGGAATTACAAACCGCCATTTGAAATGCGCCCGTAATTATTTGTTCATCAGCTTTTTCTTTTTGTATCTGCAAAACATCATTTTGTAAATCCTCCGCACAAAGGTTATAGACCGACAGATCATTCTTGTTGGTGAGATCAAACAGTTGAACCTGCGCTAATCCTCTATCTGCTGTATACCCTGCTTTGTAAATACCAATGAGAGGGCTGCTTTCTGAAACATCAAAAGTGATCACCAGCTGATAAGTATGCCCCGATTGATCTTTTCCTGATCCCTGCAAAGTATAACGATCGTATAATTGTGCAGGAAGTGTTGTATCCTGCGGATAAACCACCACTTTAGAAGTATTGGAAATTGAATAATTATCTGCTTTCCACGAGTTAGAAGCGCTTAAGTCAAACTGTAGAAGCGGAGTACGAATTATTTGTACAGTCGTTTGATCAGAAGAACAACTGAAAAAAGATAGCGTAACAAAAAAAAGTAAAAGGCTAAATATTTTATTCATAAATAATTTAATGAGATCATTCACATTTTTAACCCACAATAATGGTACCGTTTATATGATAAATAAATTCTTATGTTTAAAAATACGAATTAAATAAAAACACTTTATAATTAAACACTATACCAGTTGAAAATTTCGGCTAACAATAATGAAAATAATCAAAATTTGTTCGTTTACTACTTTCAAATAAAACGGCTAAAGGCTTGTTATAAAATTCCCGAACTGCTTGTAAGATCATTAAATTGAAAATCATAGTTTATTTTTGCATCGTTCAGAAAAAGCTGAGGAATGAATCTTGATGTGTTGATGAATACTTATTCAAATGATCCCCGCATTTTTAAAATTGCGGATAAGATCGTATTGTCTGAACCGCAACACATGCACCTTTCGGGCCTTTACGGAAGCGCGTCACAATTTATTTTTTCTACAGTTTTCAACCACCCTGTTTCTTCCAAAGTAAATCACCTTGTAATTTTGAGAGACGCTGAAGAAGCGGCTTATTTTCATAATACCATTGAAAATTTAACTAATGCGCTTGACGTTTTTTATTTCCCCTCCTCATTTAAAAATAAAAAAAATTTCCACCAGCTAAACAGCAGCCACGTAATGCTGAGGACGGAAGCTTTGACAAAATTAAGCGCCGGAGGAAACAAAAAAGTATTGGTTACTTATGCAGAAGCACTATTTGAAAAAGTAGTTTTATCAAAATCACTTTCAGAAAATATTATTTCTTTTAAACGGGGAGAAAATATAAAAGTGGAGGAATTGCTTTCCCGCTTTGTAGATCATGGTTTTAGCAGGGCAGATTTTGTGTATGAGCCCGGGCAGTTTGCCGTTCGGGGCGGAATTCTTGATATTTACTCTTATGGAAATGAAAAGCCATACCGGATAGAATTGTTCGGCAACGAAATTGACAGCATTCGTTTATTCGATCCTGAAACACAATTGAGTGAACGCAAACTTCAGCAGGTAAATATTATTCCAAATGTAGAAACGCAATTTTCCAGTGGTGAAAAGGTTTCGTTATTAAATTTTTTACCAGAAAATACAGTTGTTTGGAGCGAAGATTGGGAATTTATAAAACAAATAATTGAGCAACAGGAAGAAGACCTGAAAGAAGAAATCGGCAATCCACCGAAAGCAAATGTGAATGAAGAAAAGGAATTAAACGAATTAAAAGAAGTTTCAGAAAAAGACTTTGTTCATGCAGCTATTTTAGAAAAACAAATCGAAGAGCGGCATACAATTGAGTTTGGGACCAGAAGTTATTTCTCAAAAAATAATGACATTCAATTTTCTATCCAGCAGCAACCGGCATTTAACAGGCAATTCAATTTACTGATCGAAAATCTTAAATCATTTGAAGCAAAAAAATACAACATTTACATTTTTGCTGAAAATCCAAAACAGCTGGAAAGATTGCATTCTATTTTCAGAGATCAAAACACAGAAATAAATTTTATTCCTATTCCTGTTTCCATACATGAAGGTTTTATTGATAACGATCTGAAATTGGTTTGCTATACTGATCATGAAATTTTTCAGCGCTATCATAAGTACAAAGTAAAACAGGCCTTTAGTAAAAATAAAGCGCTTACACTAAAGATGCTTCGCGAATTGCAACCGGGAGATTATGTAACGCACATTGATCACGGAGTTGGTGTCTTTAGTGGCTTACAGAAGATTGAAGCCAATGGCGTAATGCAGGAAGCGGTAAGGATTGTATATAAAGACAAAGATCTTTTGTATGTAAATATTTCTTCTTTGCATAAGATTAGCAAGTACAGTGGCAAAGAAGGAACGGTTCCTAAAATGAATAAATTAGGAAGCGACGTATGGAATAAGTTGAAAGATAAAACCAAGAAGCAGGTAAAAGATATCGCTACAGATCTTATAAAATTATATGCTGAAAGAAAAAGCCATAAAGGTTTTTCTCATTCGCCCGATAATTATTTGCAAACAGAATTGGAATCATCGTTTCTCTATGAGGATACACCTGATCAAAGCAAAGCGGTTACTGATGTGAAAGCCGATATGGAAAAAGAATCGCCGATGGATCGTTTGGTTTGCGGTGATGTAGGTTTTGGTAAAACGGAAGTAGCCATACGAGCTGCATTCAAAACCAATCTCGATGGAAAACAGGCGGCAGTATTGGTTCCAACAACCATTTTAGCTTACCAGCATTATAAAACTTTTAGTGAGCGGCTAAGCGATTTTCCTGTTACGGTTGATTATATTAACCGTTTCAAATCTTCAAAAGAAAAAAAGGAAACCTTACAAAAATTAGCGGAAGGAAAAATCGATATCATCATCGGAACACACGCTTTACTCGGTAAAGATGTAAAGTTTAAAGATCTGGGTTTGATGGTTATTGACGAGGAACAAAAATTTGGTGTAGCGGCAAAAGAAAAATTGAAACAAATACGAACAACGGTTGATTCGCTTACACTAACGGCCACGCCTATCCCAAGAACTTTACAGTTCAGCCTGATGGGTGCCCGTGATCTTAGCATCATTAACACTCCCCCACCAAACAGGCAACCCATCCAAACAGAAGTCCATGTTTTTGACCAGGATTTTATAAGAGATGCTATTTATTATGAAGTGGAAAGAGGTGGACAGGTTTTCTTCATTCATAACCGTGTGCACGGTTTGCAGGAAATGAAAACTTTGGTGCAGGGCTTGTGTCCTGATCTTAGTATTGCCTATGCACACGGACAGTTGGAAGGTGGGCAACTGGAAGAAACAATTCTGGATTTTATGGACCGCAAGTATGATGTTCTGATTTGTACAAACATTGTAGAAAGTGGCGTTGATATTCCTAATGTAAATACTATCATCGTTAACAATGCTCATCATTTTGGGTTAAGCGATTTGCACCAGCTTCGGGGAAGGGTTGGGCGCAGTAACAAAAAGGCATTTTGCTATTTGCTGGCTCCACCGATGAGTACGTTAACAACAGACAGTCGTAAAAGGTTAACCACTTTAGAACAATACAGTGACCTTGGAAGTGGTTTCCAGATTGCGATGCGCGACCTTGACATTCGTGGCGCGGGAAATATGCTCGGAGGTGAACAAAGTGGTTTTATCGCGGAAATTGGATTTGAAATGTATCAGAAAATTCTTGATGAAGCCATCCGTGAATTGAAGCGAAATGAGTTTAAGGATGTGTTTAAAGAAGAAAACCAAAAGCAGGACGATTTTGTATCGGATTGCACCATTGATACCGATCTTGAAATTTTAATTCCTGACAGTTATGTTGAAAGTATTACCGAAAGGTTAAGCCTTTACTCCAGGCTTGATAACTGCGAAAATGAAAAAGAACTTGAAGCGCTTCACAAAGAAATGATTGACCGTTTCGGCCCGGTTCCAAAGGAAGTTGAAGACCTGTTTACAACAGTTCGTTGCCGAAAAATAGCTTTGGAACTTGGTTTTGAAAAACTGATACTGAAAAATGAAAACCTAAAATGTTTTTTTGTTGCCAATCCTGATTCTACATATTTTACCAGCAAAACCTTTGAAAGAATTCTTGATTTTATCCAAACAAAAACCAACAAAGCCAAACTAAAACAGGTAGGAAGAAATGGAATCCTAATCGTAAAAGATATTAATTCGATGAAGGATGTCTTCAGATTTCTCCAACAAATGGAAGCGAATACTCATGTGGAGGAAACTCACTAACCATTAAACCTATTAACACTTTTTATTATTTAATTTATTTTAATTGTATATTTAGGATAAAATAAAAATATATGAAAAGAGTTTCTTTTTGGGCATTGCACCACAAAGGTTGGGCTCGCATCCTCATAGTTATTTCTTATTTTTTTTTAAATTTTATTGGCCTTATTTGTGGTGATCTTCTTTATTCAATAAATATTCAATTAACCCCACCTTTTTTTTATATAACTACATCAGTTGTACTATTTACTTTTCTGATCTATCCTGGAAGAAAAACAAATAAACAGTATAAAAAGATTTATATACGACAAAAGATATCTGATGTGCTTTTATTGACAGCAACTTTTCTTTTTATTGTTTACTCTTCTAATTCATATAATTATGGCCGGTCTTTAAATCCTTTAAATTCTGCATTTGGTTCTTTAATAATACCTGTGGTCTCCAATAAAGACAATGACCATTTATTAAAATATAATAAAAGCCAATTATCGAAAAACGTAAATAAAAAACAGTTGCGGTCTTTAATAAAATCTGTAAGAAAAAAATACAAAGATTCTACAAAAACTGAAAAAACAATTTATATTATTTTAGCCATTTTAGCGGCATTCGGAGCCATTTTATTGATAGGCGCTCTTTCATGCAATATTGCCTGCGCCGGGTCAGAAGCATTAGCCTATATTATTCTATTACTTGGGATAGGGGGCGTAATATTTGGTTTAGTAAAACTAATACAAAGTATAAAGCGCGGTCCGACTCAAAAGAAAAAGCCTGTGCAGATAACAGAAAAATAACTTCGTTTAACACTTACCGTTAGAGAGAAATATTATTTTCTTTCAGCACATTTTCAATTCGCAGATTCAGGGTTTCAAAATCAGTAAAACCTTCGGCGATCAAATAAAATTTAGTATCGGTTAATTGAATAAAAACTGCCGGAAAGCCTGTAACATTTAATTGTTTGCATAGAGCAAATTCATAATGCGCCCTTTCTTTGTATTCTTCATCATCAAGCTTTTCATAAAACTCTTCTGCAGGAATATTGTATTTATCCAGTAACAAACGATACGCTTCATCATCAGTGAGATCACGACCTTCAAAGTGAAGTGCGTATTGAAGATCAGCCCCAAAACTTACCTGCTTATCGGGATAATAATCTTTAAAGACACATAAGGCAATCGCCGGTTTTTCAGAATTAGGAAACCAGTCACTTACATCCGGATGCCTGATGTGCCACAAATAATCTTCACCAAATTTTATTCCAGTGATTTCCTCCACCCGCTTGTAAGATTCTTCGATATATTTTGCTGTCGCACCGATCGAAACTGGTTCTTCCGGCAAAATCATACCGCCTGAAATAACTTCAAATTCAAATGTATTTTTGTATTGCGAATAAATCTTTTTCATTACTTCACTAAATCCGTAGCACCATCCGCAATAAGCATCGTAACAATATATAAGGGTTTTCATGAGAATAAATTTATCACAATAAATCTGCCGAATTTCGTAAACAATTCTGTAACGGCGATAAATTAATTTTCCGGGTTATTTGTTTGTTTACTGTAACATTCATTTAATCTCTTTTTTTAATTTACCACAGCTACATTTGCAACTTATGGCACAAAAAAAGTTAAAAAGGTTTGGAGAGATAAAAACATTTTCAAATGTTTTGGAATATCCGGAAAACATACAGGGAAAATGGAAAGAATTTTTTGAGAATGAAAATGAATTGGTTCTTGAACTCGCCTGTGGTAAAGGAGAATATGCAACAGGGCTGGCGCAATTATACCCGGATAAAAATTTTATTGGTGTCGACATCAAAGGCAATCGCCTGTGGGTTGGCGCAAAATTCGCATTGCAAAATCATTTACAAAATGTTGCTTTTTTAAGAACCCAGATTGATAAGATCAACCATTATTTTACAGCTAGTGAAGTGGATGAAATATGGATCACGTTTCCTGATCCTCAGCTTCGGCTTTCAAAAGCAAAAAAAAGATTAACGCATCCGAAGTTTTTACGGTTGTATCAGCAGATATTAAAGCCTGGTGCAAAAATTCACTTAAAAACCGATTCGCCTGATCTTTATGAATTTACAAAGCTGGTGATCAAACTGTACAACTTACAAGTAATTTCTGATATTGGAGATGTTTATAAAATGGAATTACTAACAGAGGAATTAGCGATAAAAACCCATTATGAAAAACTGGACATTGCTAAAAGTAATTGTGTTTTTTACGTCTGTTTTTCATTGCCTGATAAGTTGCCTGGTAACGATGCTGAGCTTACCTCTATTTTAAAAGAAGACAATGAAGAAGAAAGAATTTATTGAAGGCGTTCATTTTTATTTTGATGAAACTGGATTAATGGTCATGACTGAAAAATATCATTTGGATAGAGG
>JBBQWJ010000120.1:0-9878 GCA_038210685.1 Chitinophagales bacterium
CCGGTTTTAAAATATCAAATTGAAAATTTATTTCGATTGAACCAACTTCGCTTTTGGTGCTTTCTTTTTATCTGGTTTAACGCCTGCTGCGCCCAAAGGACGATCTTTTGCAAACTCAATCAATATTGGCGCTGCCACAAAAATTGAAGAATATGTACCGGTGATAACACCAATCAACATAGCGAAAGAAAATCCGCGTGTAACTTCTCCACCAAAAATAAACAAGGCAAGCAAAGTGAGGAACACCGTTGCTGATGTCATGATCGTTCTGCTCAATGTATCGTTGATGGCGCGATTGATAATCGTTTCTTTCGAAGCGCCTTTCATGTTGTGACTGTCTTCCCGTATTCGGTCAAATACAATTACCGTATCATTCATCGAGAACCCGACGACCGTCAGTATTGCCGCGATAAAATGCTGGTCGATCTGCAACGGGAACGGAACAATATTCTTAAAGAACGAGAATACTGCCAGCGCTACAAACACGTCATGCAGCAAGGCTATAATGGTTCCCACCGAATACCGCCAGTCGCGGAAACGCAGGAAGATATAAATGATAATAGCAATGATGGCAAATATCACCGCTTTGATAGCTCCTCTTTCCAAATCCCTTGAAATAATAGGTTGAACCACCTGGTGGCCCTGGATATTATATTTTACAAATTCAGATTCTGAAAGTGCGGGAGGCAACTGCGATTTTAATCCCTGGAACAATCTTGATTCTACCGTGCTATCCGCGTTGTTTGCACCTTTAAGATAAGAGGTAGTAATTTCCAAATGCTGATCGTCGCCAACGGTTTTAATTACAGGATAATCGCCGTCAAACGCAAGGTGCAAAGGATTGCGGATAGAATCTACATTTACGTTGTGCGCAAATTGTACTGTATAGCTTCTTCCTCCTTTAAACTCAACTCCTTTGTCGAAACCATTGAAGAATGATCCTACACCGAAGATCAAAACCACGATAGAAATTCCGTAAGCCACCTTGCGGTATTCAATGAATTTATAGCTTGCATGCTGGAATATTCTTTTTGAAAAAGAAGTGAAATATTTAAAGTGCCTTTCTTTCGTCATCCAGAAATCGGTTACCAGTCTTGAAATTAAAATTCCACAAAACAAGGAAAGTGAAATACCTAACATTTGAGTGGTGGCAAATCCAAGTACGGGGCCTAATCCAAAATAAAATAAGATGGCAGCAGTTAAAAACACGGTAACGTGCGCATCAATTACGGGCGCATAAGAACGGTTATAACCATCTTTAACCGCTTGCTGGTGGCTCTTTCCACGGGCAAGTTCTTCTTTAATTCTTTCAAAAATAATTACGTTGGTATCTACCGCCATACCAATGGTAAGCACCAAACCTGCAATACCTGCAGCGGTTAAAGTAGCACCCAAAGCGCTTAAAATACCAATAGTAAATAAAAGGTTTAATATCAAGGCAATGTTGGCGATCCAGCCGGCAGTATTATAGTACACCAACATTAAAATAAAGATCACAATAAATGAAATGATGAACGCCATCATACCACCATGAATAGCAGCTTGCCCGAGGGTTGGTCCCACAATTTGCTCCTGCACGATCTTAGCCGGCGCGTCAATTTTACCAATTCTTAAAATGCTGGCAAGGTCCTGCGCCTGCTGAACGGTGAAGTTTCCACTTATCTCAGAACTTCCTCCTTCAATCGGGCCGTTTACATTCGGTGCACTGTACACAATATCATCCAGCACAATCGCGATCGGCCTGTTCACATTGTCTGCCGTCAACTTAGCCCACACGCGGCTACCTGTTGGCGTCATCGTCATTTTGATCGCCGGCCTTCCATGTTCATCATAGTCGGCTCTTGAATCTTCAACGCCCTCTCCTTCCAGTTTTGCTTTATCAGTACCGGGAACAGTTTTTATCGCATACAGTTCAAAATATCTTTCTCCGGTTTTTTCATTTTTTTGCTCAAGACCATATAGGAATTTAATGTTGGGAGGAAAATTATTTCTCACCACATCCATTGAAAGATATTTGTTGGCCAAAGAAGTATCTTTTGCTTCAACAGTGGCTATAGAAGAGTAATATTGAGGCTTTCCATCACTACCCTGTTGTGGCGGGATGAAATGAATTACACTTCCCAGTGGATGTGCATTGGCTAATAACTTTGCTGAATCTGCTGCTGATTGCGCGGTACCTTTTGTACTATCAGAAACAACACCGCTGAGGTAATCAGCTAATGTCTTATCTGCATCATCTATATTTTTTCCTATTTCACCGATATTATATACTTCCCAGAATTGCAGGTGAGCAGATGCCTGTAACAAATTTCTTACCCTTTGAGCATCCTGAACACCGGCCAGTTCTACATTGATAATTCCTTTGTTTGCATCAAGATTGATAGAAGGAGATGCCACACCAAACTGGTCAATACGTTTTAATAGAACTTTATAGGTTTGATTAATCGCCGTTTTAGCTGTTGACTGTAACTGGTCTAAAACGGACTGATCGTTATCTGTAACCTTTATGCTTTTTCCCGCTCCCGCAAAAATGCTGGAAAGATTTACGCCTGGGTTTTGCTGTTTAAAGGCCTGGCCAAATAAAGTGATAAAATCTACATTACTGGTAAGCCTCTGTTCATTGGCAGTCGCCAAAGCCTGTAATAACCTGGGATCTTTAGGATTGTTGCTCAAAGATTTCAGCAAACCATCGAGGCTCACATTAAGCGTAACCGCCATACCTCCCTGCAGGTCAAGGCCAAGACTCAGTTCGTTTTCTTTCGATTTCTGATAAGTAGTTCCTAACAACGGATATATCTTATCATCCCTGGTACTATCCAGGTAATGATTAAATGTTTGCTGTACAAGATGTTCCTTTTCATCACCGGAAATGCCAGGATGGCTCCGGCTTACAAATTGTATGGCCTTTGCTTTCATTTTACTCTCATGGCTGTTAACTACCCATGTAAAAGAAAGTTGATACACGGAAATAAGAATAAGCATTATGGCAAAAAACCACACTAAACCTTTCAGTTTCATAACTTGATTTAATTTTTAGAAGGTCGCAAAGATAGGTTTTTGATATGAAAATTTTTAACGAGATCAGACCTATTTTAACCGCATGAAAAAAAAGTAAAATTTGATGTTGATTTATAACAGTTTCGAAGCATTAGTTTTTACGTTAAAATTTATTTTATGATCCCCCGGAGATTCAAATCCAGTTTACTTTAGCGCAGTTACGTTCCCGTAACTTTTAAAGTGCGGGGGTAAAAGAATAAATCTCAAAACCGTTAGTTTAAAACTTCATTTAGTTTTTCCGTAAGCTTTTCTCCAAAAATATTTTTGGCGATGATAACGCCTTTTGTATCTACCAAAATATTTGAAGGAATCGCTTTTATTCCATATTCATCAGAGGTGGCATTTTGCCAACCCTGCAGATCAGAAACCTGGTTCCAATCGAGGTGATCGTCATTAATCGCTTTTATCCAGCGATCTTTTTTAGTATCATAAGAAACCCCTAAAATAGTAAAACCTTTATCTTTAAATTGATTATAAGCCGTTACTACATTCGGATTTTCGCGCCTGCAGGGACCGCACCAACTGGCCCAAAAATCTACCAAGACATATTTACCTTTTAACGAAGACAAACTGAGTTGTGTACTATCAGGTGTGTATTGAGTAAAATCCGGAGCTGGTTTTCCTATGGCCACTTTTTCATAAGTTTCCGCCATTTTTTTGATCTCTTTTCCCTTCAGGGAATTTTTTAAAGACGGATCCAATTCATTATACAAAGGCTCCACTTCACTTGCATCAGCATAATAAGCATAGTTTTCAAGAATGGCCATTGCCCCTCGCATCGACTTAGGATTTTCTTTTACAAAAGAAGAAACAATCTTCCTTTTCGCAGCTAAGATCGCGAAGTCAACCTGGTCCAGGCTGTCCATCACTTTACGGTTATTATCTTTATAGGCTTCTTCATAAAGTTTGCTGTCAGTCGCTTCCCATTGCGTAACCGGCTTCATCCTTTCCTTTAATAATTTATCATCCGAATTAACCACCGAACCTTTTACGCTTAATAATTTCAAAGAATCGCCTCGGCCAAGGATCTGCATCGTTGTTGGTTCTACATAAAACGTAAAAAAATCATTGTGCCTCTCAGGCATAGTGAGAGAAGAAAAGAAGGGCGAGGAAACAAAACCGGTGAATTGAAATTTCCCGTTTTTTATGGACGTGGAATCTTTAAAGGTTTGCCCCTGTTTATAAATATTTAAATAGATCGTTCCGCTTTTTATTTTTTCGAGATTTCCATTAATAACAAACGCCGAATCCTGCGCTTTGCTTTGAAAACATAAAAATAAAACAGTAAGAATCAGTATTGATATTTTCATTAATATGGGTTTTGCCAAAGTTAAGGTATTTGAAAAAACCGCTATTGCCACTCATATAATTATTCTTTCCACACAAAAATCTTGCTTATTTGTTGGGTTACTGCAACTGATTCAATTTCAAAAAACAGATCAATCGTGATTCAAATGCTCACGCATACTTATTAAATATTGATCAAATTTTTTATATACCTGTGGCATTGCGATTCTTATATCATTTTTCTCTTTCTCTTTTAAATTTCCGTTTAGCCAAAATAAAAAGAGATCACAGTCCTGACTTTTGCTGATTTTTTCTTTTTTAGCTGAATTCCCCTCTTCACTATTTGAAATTGTAGGAGGACCCAGTTCAAATGTGCGCTCCAAATCTTTGATCGCATCCTGCTCCTTTCCTGATTTCCAATACAGATATCCATTTAAAAAACTAATCTCCACGTTCTTCTGATCCATAATTAAAAGTTTACTAAAAATAGCAAATGCATCACCGGTTCTATTTTGGAACAATGCGATTTCACCAAGACGGAGATTTGGATTTAAGGATTCTTTATTCAACTCGTTTGCTCTTTCAAAATAGAGTTTTGCTTTTTGGGGATGAAAATAATTTTTGTGATCCATGCAAAAATATAAGTTGCCTAACTGGATGCAGGCACGTTCACTTCCCTGATTTAGTTCAATTAGTTTTTCCCAACTTTTCTGAGCTTTTTCAAAATCACCTGCCTTCATATACATGGTCCCCACATAGTAAAGCGCATCTTCATGATATGGATTCAAACGGATAGCTTGTTGATAAGTATTTATGGACGAATCTGTTTTTTCCTCCAACCGGTATTGAGTGGCAAGTTTGTAATAATCCCAAAATCTTTGTAATGAATCCGACTTTGTTGGAGTATTTGAAGAAATATTCACTGTGTCATTACCCATTTTTTTAAATATCGTTATACCTGCAAAAGCAACGAGCAGGATAATAGCTACTATAATAAATTCTTTTCGTTTCATAATATCTTATTGGTTATGAAGCTTGTCTAAATTTTTTAGGGTGCTTTGCCCCTCTGTAATTTCTACTTTTTGATTAACCGGAATATTGAGAAATTGTTGATCAAGACCGCTGGGCCAATGAATAGTAAGCGTATCTACCAGATTACATTTTGCTACACCAAAATGTTGAACCAGGCTGTTTTGTGATAAGTAGGAACTCTGGTTATTCACTTCCCTGGTTTGAGACACCTTTCCACACAATAATCTTATTCTGGCGCCGATAGCAGACCGGTTACTTTTCGTACCCACCAATTTTAATTCTATCCAGTTATTTTTATTGCCTCCGTCGTTTCTCAATAGTACTCCCCGGCCACAATTGTTTACGATAAATACATCCACGTCTCCATCGTTATCATAATCGCCAAAAGCTGCGCCTCTGCCCACATTATTATATGATAATGCCTGCCCGCTAACAGAAGTTACATCTGCAAATCCTTTTTGTGGACCCTGATTCCAAAAAAGAAGGTTAGCCATTGGAATCAAATTCTTCGGATTATCTTCCTGTTGATTGGTGCTGCCATTAACTACTAATAAGTCGAGCCGGCTATCATTATCGTAATCGATAAATGAGGTACCCCAACCTACATAATCAAGTGAAACCTGGCCAAGGCCGTAGTTATCAGCTTCATCCTGAAATTGAAGCCCTGAATGAATATTTGACTTTGTATTGAGTTTATTAATATAGAAACCATTTTGTTCGGCAAGCCAATGGGTGACAAACAAATCCATAGTTCCGTTATTGTCCCAATCTCCAATTGCCAGGCCCATGGCACCCCGATAATCAGCGACGTGTACAAGGCGACTGATTTCATTAAAGGTTCCATCCCCGTTGTTGAGATACATCACATTATCAGTTACATCATTTGCAACATATAAATCAGGCCATCCGTCATTATTAAAATCACACCAGGAAGCAGAAAGACTCTTACCGACGGGATCTGCCACGCCTGCTGCAAACGCTACTTCCGAGAAGGTGCCGTTTCCATTATTATGGTACAATAAATTCCTTTGTGGAGGAAAAGACAAGGGATTAATATCAGGAGGCTCGTCATTATTATCTCTGCGCGCCCTGGGATTTTTATCAGATTGGCTATACTTTACATAACCGCAAACATATAAATCCAGATGACCGTCTTTATCATAATCGGCAAAACTTGCACCTGTCCAAAAGCCTTCCATTCCGCCTAATCGGGATTTTTTTGTCTCATCAGTAAAAGTACCATTGCCATTATTATGATAAAATACATTCTTACCATAAGCGGTAATAAAAATATCAGGGAAACCATCATTATCAACATCTCCAACGGCAACTCCCATACCGCATCCGTGAAAAGTAATGCCGGCATTTTTTGTCACATCTGTAAAGGTTCCATTTCCATTATTATGATAAAGCATGCAATGAGCGGGCGACTGGTTAACCTGCCGGGGAGTCATTGTCAAAGGGCCTGCTTCATTCACCACTAATAAGTCATCAAAACCATCCTGGTCATAATCAATCCAGGCGGCACCGGAGCCCATGTCTTCAGGCAATTGTGTGCTACGTTCTCCATAAAAATGTTTGAAATCTATACCTGCCAGCTTGGTAATATCCGTAAAAGTTACCTCAGGATGATCTTTGGGAACCGGCTTCGACTGAACTGCTGTAATTCCTTCAGCAAGTTCTCCGGGTATATAAGGCTTTGGCTTTACCTTCCTGAAAAAAATGAACATTAATGCTAAAGCAAGTACAATTGCTACAATACTGGTTATGTTAAGTGATCTTTTTCTTTTTGAGATAGACATAATTTTATTAGAGATTAGCCTTATAAGGCTTTTGAACGATGATCTTTTTTTGGTCGCTTGATAAAACAGTAACAGGAGCAGTGAGATTTGTTTTTTCAGCGTCAAAAAACCGGTTAAGAACAAACTGGTTAAATTTCCGGTAACACAATTCAGCATTGACATATAAGGTGTCGTTTGTAGCTGAATGAACTTGCTTATCGGGCTTATAAACGAAATTATATTTTAACTGATCACTGAATCCAGGGTAAAGCGCCCGGCTAAATTTTACGCCTACGAGTTCCCACAAATTATGCTTGTCGATATCACTCCCAAACTGATCAACAGGCTGAGCACGATAAATAACCGAACCTGCAGGAATAAAATGATTCTTATCCAAAACACCTGAAGAAAAAACAAGATTACCATAACTGTCTTTTACCGTTACTTTAACCCACGCCTGTATCAAATCAAGAGGGCCGGTAGGAAAATTATGACCGGATTTATTGTTTGTAACGGTAACATTTAACCCAACTTCCTGTCCGGCACTAATTGAATCGGGAGAGCCAACCTGGATAGGAACAACCGAGCCACTATGCCATTTATCTGTAATTTCAGGAATCTTTATTTCTCCCTTCAGCCATTTTTCAACTAGTTCTACTTGTTTTTTTCCATCAGGAAGATTTAATAAGGTTGGCATCAACTGATTGCCACCAAGGAACCGATGGCTTCGGTGCTTGTTGTCATCAGGTGTTCTGTTGTAATCCAACGAATCACCATTGGCAGGATCAAATGTTGAAACCAGCGGCATATGGCATTCGCGGCACTCGATCGTTTTCACAGCCTGCCCCGGATGATTCCAGTGGCTTTTCCGCCAATTGTCATATTGGTTCTGCAATTGTACCGTCCCTACACCATTTACCTGTTTATCAATAAATTGTTTATGACAAGAACCACAGAATTCCGGCGTTTTTAAAAGTGTTTTATTAAAACTCGTAACATGATACTGAGGATAGGCACGTATTAAAAAATCGCTCAAAAATTTGGCTGTTTTTCCATCTTTCATTTCGAACATATAAGGAACCCGTTTAGCAATCTGGTATTGGGCATTCCCTTTAACATCAACTTTTGATATAGAATGGCAACTCACACAGGATATTCCCTCATCTAATCCCATCGGATTGGTAAGTGTTTTATCATCCAGGTTTTTGGAACCGGATAAAAGAGAAATCGGATCGTGGCAGCCTCCGCAATACCGTGTTGATGCCGGTCCTTTTTCAACAGCCATTGCATGCTGTACTACACGAAATGCCGGGTCCATGGCAGAATAACGATGAGCATTAACTTCCCATTCTTTACCGATATTAACATGACAACCACTACTCATACAGGATTTTGAATTACCCAAAAGCCGGGCATCAATAGCCTGTTCGTTGATGGTAGTGGCAAGGCTCGGCTCAAACGGCTTATTCTTTCCGTATGTAAACTGGTAATCAGCCGGAAATTTATTATTAAAATGAATCGGATTATATGCATAAACAGAAAGAGCCACAATTGCTATTAGTATTGTAAGAACAAAAAGCACGCGGAATCCAAATACTTTTTCCGCTTTTATGAGTGAATGTGTTTTTTTCTCTTTATTGGCTTTGTAATCACGGATCATTAGTAGCCCTATATGAGGTACTACTGATAACAAAAAGGCAAATGTTGAAACAATATGAATCTGATCCCATAAATAATTTATACGCGTAGAGAATACAGCTTCGTAGGTTAACAGAAGACCAGTTATTGCCGCTACGACGGCTGTGCCCATAGCGATATAACCTATAAGTTTATGTTGCGTAAGGTTATTGTGGCGGTACGATTGCCAATGTCGGAGCTGGTAAAAAATATAGGGTATTATAACTACAAGCCCAAGGGCTGTATGTAAAACTACAAGGGCCTGGGTAGTTAAACTGAAAGAAAAGAAGTATATTATTAACCCGGAAATAAGTTCGAAAAGCAAAAGGCCCACTACCCAAATGGTTAGCCGGCTGTGCCATTTTTTTTTGTGCAACTCCATAGAATACGCGTTTTATATTTCTAATTAAATACAATGATTCATTTAACTGGGTAACAAAAGCTGTTTGTTTGCCAGGTATTTAATTATACAAGCAATACATGCAATTGGCTACTGATAAAACATCGCGCAAGCAGTTCGAATAAATTATTACATGCCCAATCGTATAATTAAAAAACAAAAAAATTACGCTGATGAAACAAAATACGAGTCGCTAACTATTAAATTTCTTTTTGACGTAGCACTAGTTGTTGGATTTTTTTTCATGGCAGTATTTGAAATAAAATTATGGAAGACAGATTCTAAAAAGCTGTTCCACGTCAGTTTTTTAAATGATATCTATCAGGTTGCATTAAAATTACAGGGCCGAAGTTGCTAATTTAGTGCTGTTTTTCTTAAAAAATCCTGGTACAGCAAACCAACAAATAAGCAGAATTATGATTTTGGATATTTCATGTAAGATTCTGAAAATGAAATGAATAAAAGAAATAATAGAATAATAAAATCACCTCTTTTCTCTTGCTAATAAAATAATTCTACGACCTCAACATTTTTATCTTCTTTATGATTAAAATCAGCGAACGCTTTGGTATTTATTATCAAATAGAGAACTATATTTAATTTTATTGTTCATTAAACTGAAACGTGTCATGCGTAATATGAAA
>JBBQWJ010000121.1:0-9787 GCA_038210685.1 Chitinophagales bacterium
GCTATCTGAGATTTTAATTGCAAAGCCGGCGAATCGTGATTAGGGCCAAAAAGTTTTACATCATCATCATAAATAAGATCGAGGCCAAGGCTGGCTGTAAGTACTTTTGAAACCTTGGCCGTGAACATATTATTCATCAACACATCTACATTTTGTGGATTGTGCTCATAATTGGAAAACAGATCCAACCGGCCTTTGTAAGTAATAGTCTTCGAGAGATCGTGTAAATAATTAACGCTCACAAACGCGCCTATTTCATTTTTACTTTTTTCTCCCGGGGTTACGCCATAAGCGCCTTTCGCAGATAAACTGTCATTTCTAACAATTGTCCATCTTGAAGTAATTGGAGAAGCAAAAATTGATAATCCTTCTACCGGTTTATAATCAAGCCCGAGACCAAACAAAACATAAGCCGGAGACATAAAATCTGAAAGAAGATCTTTAGTTCCATCACTATTGTAATTGTATCCTTTTGAAAACTGTGAGCGAAAATTAAACAATGCAGATAGGCTTAGCTTTGGCGCAATCTGGTAGCCAGCTTTGGTTAAAAGATTGATCCGATCATCGTTTTTCCTGGTGCCGAGGCTGGTTGTATTTACCAATCCATAATTAAGATCAAGCGTATTGTCCCAACTATAACGGTCCTTTTTATAAAAGGCATAAACACCTAAATAAGAATTAATTGAAAATGAAAAATCATCTCCGCCTGCCGCCCAGTTACTCTGGCTTCCCTGCGCAAGATTCAAATCAAACTGGCCACCGGTATTCCAGGTTTTACTACTGTCAATAATATGTTTTTTTACATCTTTTGTTGATTCACTTTGCAAATCTTTTACCGTTTTATCCTGTGCAAATGAGTTGCTGTAAAAAGCTAAAAAAAATAAAAATAGAATTGAGGTAGAAATTGTCTTCATAACTTTAAAAGGTTGTATGGTGCGGGCAACAAAAGTAATAATATAAAAATAATCGATTTAAAACAAGGTGGTACATTTTAGAAAAATAGTTACATTTATATTAATTGAACAACTTTAAAAAGAACCTATATGGACGAATTGATTCAAAAATTGCAAAGCAATCATAATCTTTCTGCGGAAGAATCGCATAAAATTTTAGGAACTATTGCTGATTACCTTAAAGAAAAATTTCCGATGGTTGGCGGCGCAATTGATAATCTTTTTCAATCAGGAACTACTCCTACAGGCCCCGGCACTACGCCTGAAGATGTTCAGGCTACTGTTGCAGATCCGATAAATGATAACAGCGATCTTATGGATAAAATATCACAATTTATTCCCGGTGCCAATGATGAAAACATTGAGGATTTTGCCAAAAAAAATCTTATTGGCCTTTTTGGTGAAAATGAAGACTCATAAATTTATTTCAACACTTCCCGTGCAATAACAATTTTTTGAATTTCACTTGTGCCTTCGCCAATGGTGCAAAGTTTGCTATCGCGATAATATTTTTCAACAGGAAAATCTTTTGTATATCCGTAACCACCGAAGATTTGCACGGCATCTGTTGAAACCCTCACTGCAACTTCGCTTGAATAATATTTAGCCATTGCTGATTCTTTTGTTACTTTTTCACCTTTGATTTTAAGGTCGCACGCCTGGTCAATTAATAATTCTGCTGCCCTAATTTCTGTAGCCATATCAGCAAGCTTAAATGAAATTGCCTGGAAATCTGAAATAGGTTTACCGAATTGAAATCTCTCTTTTGAATATTGAAGCGACGCTTCATACGCACCTTTTGCAATGCCAAGGCCCAATGCAGCTATTGAAATCCGGCCTCCATCTAGAACTTTCATCGCCTGTTTAAAACCATCGCCCACCTCGCCCATTCGCGCAGAATCAGGAATTTTGCAATTATCAAATATCATTTCAGCAGTTTCGCTTGCGCGCATTCCCAGTTTATTTTCTTTTTTTCCTGCAAGAAAACCTTCCGTTCCCCGTCTTACAATAAACGAAGTTGAATTGTCACGTGTCCTTGGTTCGCCTGTTCTGCAAATCACCACAGCCACGTCGCCGCTTTTGCCGTGGGTAATCCAGCTTTTGGTTCCGTTTATTACCCATTCATCTCCATCTTTTTCAGCTACGCACTGCATGTTCCCCGCATCGCTTCCGGTGTTCGGTTCTGTTAATCCCCATGCACCAATATATTCTGCAGAAGACAGTTTTGGCAAAAATTCTTTTTTCTGTTCTTCATTTCCAAAAGCAAGAATATGGCCCGTGCATAAAGAGTTGTGAGCTGCATAAGAAAGCCCGATCGACCCACAAACTTTGGAAATCTCCTGTATGGCAGCGCTGTATTCAAAATAACCGAGGCCACTTCCTCCATATTCCTGGGGTACCAAAATGCCCATCAGGCCCAGCTTTCCCAATTCCTTTAAAATGTGTGCAGGAAATATCTGTTCTTCATCCCATTCCATTACATGTGGCCTGATATATTGTTCTGCAAACTGTTTTACTGTTTCTGATACCTGCGTCGTTAATTCATTTCTGGCAAAATCCATGGTTTAATCACTTTTGTGTTTTGCAATTTAGACTGAATAATATAATTATTCATTTTGTTTAATTTGATTTAAGCAACCGTTTGATTATATTTCTTGAATGACATTTAAGAAGCAAAACAAAAATCATTCTTATTTCTTGGTTTACTGCTAACTGCAAAGATTTTTATTAAAAATATATTCGCTGCATTCCATTTTATTAAATAACTAAAATAAAAATCGGGTTAATTTATTTGTTTATTGCAAGAAAAGGGATTTATTGAATAGAAAGATAAGGAGAAGTTTTATTAAAAAATTCTTCAGTAATCATCATGATCTTGTGAAGATCTTCAACAGATGCAAAATCTCCATGTTGTTGCCTGTATTGAAAAATAGCATTTGCAATTTTATAGCTTATGTATGGATGCGATCTCATTTCATCCACTGAGGCAGAATTAATATTGATCTTTTTTATTGCTTTACTGTTAAGCACCAGGTATTTTTTAATTTTTTCAAAAGTAGAATCAGGAAGATTATAGGTTTCTGCAACCTGGTCAACAGAATAAAAGCCACCAAGTTTTTCCCTGAAAGAAATTATTCTTTTTGAAAGTACGCTACCAATTCCCGGTAAGGCAACATAAGCGGAAGTATCGCCAACATTGATATCTACAGGCTGAATAAGATATTTATTTTGATAAGTTTTAGTTGAGGGAAATTTATTTTCATTCGATGGGTATTCTTTTTTAGCTGATGAAATAGTTACATAAGGAATTAAACTGTTTGCATCAGCTTCGCTTAATCCATAAATCTTCTTAATATCTTGTGGTCTATAAAATTTTCCTCCTTTTGAAATATACTTTTGTATGGTTTCGGCAGTTCGTTTTCTTACTCCAAGCCTTATCCAATCATTTGCAGAAGCAGTATTTGGATCAAAATAAAAGAGTTCTCTTTTTATCTTCTCTTCCTTTTTATATGATGGCGTATAATCATTAAAATATCCCTCCTCATTTTTTGAATAGTTTTTAGATTTCGAAGAATCTATCTTTAAGGCCGCAATTTCTTGTGCAAATTCTTTTGAATCTATTGGTTCATCTTTTACAAAAAGATGGAAGAAGTAGGGAAGAATAGAAATAAAAATGATAACAGAAACTAGGATTAAAATCCCCTTCCTTTCTTTTTTGGTAAAGCTGAAATATTCTTTTAATGGCTGCCACATGCAGTTAGTTTTTTGAAAGTTAGCAAAAAACCCAATATGAATACCACAAAAAATTAAATTGCTTATTTTGAATCCGGCTGATGTTCACTTTTCTTTTCTTCATGAAATAATTTTTCCGGTCTCATTTGCGGAAACAGTAACACATCCTGTATCGAAGGTTGATTGGTGAGCAGCATTACCATTCTGTCAATCCCAAAACCAATTCCACTTGTTGGTGGCATTCCGTATTCAAGGGCACGCAAAAAATCATAATCAATAAACATTGCTTCGTCATCGCCGCGCTCCATCAGTTTTGATTGATCTTCAAAACGGTCTTTTTGTTCCAGCGGATCATTAAGTTCACTGTAAGCATTCGCAATTTCCTTTCCGTTTATTATCAGCTCGAAACGCTCTACCAGACCTTCTTTGCTACGATGTTTCTTTGTAAGCGGACTCATTTCAACCGGGTAATCAATAATAAAAGTCGGCTGCACAAAATGGTCTTCACATTTTTCAGAAAATATCTCATCGATCAGTTTTCCTTTTCCCATTGTTTTATCTGCGTGTATGCCTAACTGTTGACATACCTCCCGCAATCCTTCTTCATCTTTATCACTAATATCCATGCCGGTATATTCTTTAATGGCATCGTACATGCTGATCCTTTTGTAAGGTGCTTTAAGATCAATTTCTTTATCGCCGTTCATTACCTTAGTAGTACCATTTACTGCCAAAGCTGTTTTCTCCAGCAACAGTTCTGTGGTTTCCATCATCCACAAATAATCTTTATACGCAACATAAAATTCAAGAACCGTAAACTCAGGATTGTGAGTTCTGTCCATACCCTCATTTCTGAAATTTCGGCTAAACTCATACACCCATTCAAAACCACCAACAATCAACCTTTTTAAAAAAAGTTCATTGGCTATGCGCAAATAAAAAGGTATGTCCAATGCATTGTGATGTGTTTTAAAAGGCCGTGCTGCAGCGCCACCTGGAATATTTTGCAAAACAGGCGTATCAACTTCCAGAGCACCACGTTCATTTAAAAAATCACGAATGGCGTTCATCATTTTTGTTCTCTTAACAAAAATTTCCTTCACATGCGGATTTACGATAAGATCAGCATAACGTTGCCGGTAGCGGAATTCAGCATCAGTAACTTCATCAAAAGTTTCACCATCTTTTTCTTTCACCACAGGCAAAGGCCGCAGCGATTTTGATAACAATGTAAACTCCGAAACATGAATAGATGTTTCGCCGGTTTTCGTGGTGAATACATAACCTTTTACACCAATAATATCACCTATGTCAATTAGCTTTTTCCAAACAATATTATAAAGTGTTTTCTCTTCATCTTTTGAAACATCATCCCTTCGGATGTACAACTGAATTTTCCCTGTTGAATCCTGTAACACTGCAAAAGAAGCTTTTCCCATATCCCGGATGCTGAGAACGCGACCGGCAATGCACATCTCTGAAAAATCGTCTTTGTTCTCCTCCTCTTTATAATTATTTTTTATGAATGCGGCAGTTGTGTTAACCGGGTATAACGCTGCAGGAAATGGATCAATGCCAAGCCTCGAAAATTCTTTTAATTTTTCTCTACGGATAATTTGCTGTTCAGAAAGATGTTCAGTATTCATATAAATCAATAAAATTTTGCCTTTCAATGAAGGCAAAGAAATAAATTTTTTGCAAAGGTAAACTTTTGCATTTTCAATTAAATAGTTAAGAAAATATATAGGAATGCATCACCCTTGCAGAATATTTTTTCTTTTTTCATAAAAAACCAGGGCAAATTTTAAGATAAAAAAATGCACTTCTCACATTGAGAAATGCATTTATTACTAATTCATCAATTACTTTAATGGGAAACAAAAATTCTCCATTTTTAATTGCAATCTTATCTCTTTTTCAGCTCTTCTATTTCCCTTTCTAATTTTGCAATTGTTGCGTTTATATTAGTTAAACGTTTACCATTTTTCGATATTTTGAACGTAGGATGAACTGTTTTTAATTCTTCTTTATAGCTGGTCAATTGTTCTTTAAGGGTTTTTAACTTGCCTGCAACTTCATTATTTCTAACGGGTCTTGCCATAATTTATTTTTTTATACAAAGTATGAAATTAATTTAAAAAAATTCATTGTGAGAAAAAAATTTTTTATACTTTTTTAAATTATCACTACGAATCAGCTTTTTATACATTTAAATTTTATTTAAAATCGAGTAAAATAGCAATATTATAACAGAATAAAAAAGTCCCAAAACTCCTACGCAATGGATAAATCGTAATTTTGCATTTTTTCCAATATATGAGCGACGAAATAAAACATGAATGTGGTCTTGCTTTTATAAGACTACGCAAACCCTTCTCCTTTTACCGCCAAAAATATGGTACAGTATTGTACGGCCTGAACAAGTTGTATCTGCTGATGGAAAAACAACACAACCGTGGACAGGATGGCGCAGGTATTGCCTCTGTTAAATTAAACACTGAACCCGGTTACCCATTTCTGCACAGGATCAGAAGCACTGCCAACCAGGCTATTGCAGATCTTTTTTTACAAATAGGTAACCAGGTGAATGAAATTAAAAAGTATCACCCGGATATTGAGCAACATGCGGGCCTGATGAAAGGCCATATCGACTTTTTGGGAGAATTATTACTAGGTCATTTACGATATGGAACTCAGGGAAAAAACAATGTGGAGTTTTGCCATCCTTATATACAAAGAAACACGATTCCTGCCCGCAATCTTGCTCTCGCAGGAAACTTTAATCTTATTAATAAAGATGAAATCTTTTCAATAATAAATAGCCCAAGAGCTGAACAAGACCGAGGAAGTGATCTCGCGGCCATGATTGATATTATTCAACACTTTTTGATAAAGGCTGATGAGGTTTCTCCTGATGGTGTTGATATCGCCGGAGTTTTAAAAAAATCTGTGCCATTTTTCGATGGTGGTTTTACATTTGGCGGCCTTACTGGTGATGGAATAGGGTTTGTTGTAAGAGACGCTCATGGAATTCGTCCATGCTACTATTACATTGATGACGAAGTAATTGTTGCCGCCAGTGAACGTGCAGCAATAAGAACTGCGTTTAATGTAGGTGAAAATGTAGTTAAAGAATTAATGCCGGGAAATGCATTGATCGCTAAGCCGAACGGAGAATATTCCATTGAACAAATACTTGAACCCCAAGAAAGAAAAGCATGCAGCTTCGAACGCATTTATTTCTCAAGAGGAAGCGATGAAAAAATTTATCGTGAAAGAATTGCGTTGGGATATCACTTAAGTGAACGGGTACTAAAAGCGGTAGATTATGATTTGAAAAATACCATCTTCTCATTCATACCCAATACTGCGGAAATAGCTTTTTACGGAATTATAAAAGGCGCTCAGGATTATCTGAACAAAATAAAAATTGAAAGAATATTAAGCTGGGGAAAAGACTATGATGAAGAGAAACTATCGGAGATGGTTAACCGAAAAGTGCGCATGGAAAAAATTGCAATCAAGGACGTTAAGCTTCGCACTTTTATTACGGAAGATCTAAACCGTAATGAAATGGTGCAGCACGTTTACGATATCACTTACGGTACGGTTAGAAAAGGAATTGATACGCTTGTGGTTATTGATGACTCAATTGTAAGAGGCACTACCTTACGTGAAAGTATTATTAGAATGCTTTCGCGATTAGAGCCCAAAAAAATCATTGTTGTCTCTTCTGCTCCGCAAATAAGGTATCCTGATTGTTACGGAATTGACATGAGTAAACTAGGCGAGTTTGTAGCATTCAAAGCTGCGATGGAATTGATAAAGGAAAGAGGAATGGAGCGCGAGTTGCAATGCCTTTTTGAAAAATGCAAGGAACTAAAAAGAAACAACCAACTGCACACACAAAATATCGTTCGGGAAATTTACAAACCTTTTTCATTAGAAGAGCTTGATAAAAAAATCGCTGAATTGATTACTCCGCCGGAAATAAATATTCCGGTAGAAGTTATTTATCAAACTATCGAAGACTTGCACGATTGTTGCCCCACCAATTTAGGTGACTGGTATTTCACCGGCAACTATCCAACGCCAGGTGGCAACCGCGTAGTGAATAAAGCTTTTCTAAATTATATGGAAGGCAAAAATGAGCGGGGTTATTAATTTCTATTAAATACTGATGATGGCTACAAAAAATAATCAACCCTATTTTATTGGAATTGATATTGGAACAGGCAGCACAAAAGCTATTGCCATCAGCACAAAAGGAGAAATTATTGCCAATTCCCAATTATACTATTCAACACAAAGTTTACACGCCGGATACTCCGAACAAGACCCGGAAATTGTATGGAATGCTTTTGCAGATTGTATCTCAAAAATAATTGATACTTTAAAGTATTCTCCGGTTTCCATCAGCCTCAGCAGCGCCATGCACGGACTTATTGTAGTAAACAAACAAAATAAGCCGATTACTTTTTTAATAACATGGGCAGATATTAGGAGTGAAGAAATTGCAGAACAAATTCATAAATCAAAGGAAGCTGAAAGTATATACAAAGCCACAGGAACGCCAATTCACGCGATGACTCCTTTATGCAAGATCATTTGGCTAAGAGGAAATCAACCTGCAGTTTTTAAAGATGCTTTTAAATTCATTTCTATCAAAGAGTTTATTTGGTACAAATTATTCAACACTTATGAAATTGATCATTCCATTGCTTCGGCAACAGGTTTGTTTAATATAGAAACATTAGATTGGAATGAAGCTTCTTTACAATTATGCCAAATAAAACCAGGTAAACTTTCTAAGCCTGTACCAACTGATTTCATCAGGAAAAATGTTTCACAATCTATCGCAGATGCTTTACATATTTCTTCCGAAACTTCATTCTGCATTGGGGGAAGTGACGGGTGCATGGCTAATTTAGGAAGTTATGCTATTGATAAAGGAACCGCAGCGTTAACCATTGGAACAAGCGGCGCAGTAAGGATTGCAAGCCCCGCGCCCATTTTTAATTTTCAGGAAATGACTTTTAATTATGTGCTGGATAAAAATATTTTTATTTGTGGCGGACCTGTAAATAATGGAGGAAATATTTTACAATGGTTATTCGAAACCTTTTTAAAAATCGAGAAACCTTCTGAAAAGGATTACCAACTTCTTTTCGATGAAATTGACTCTGTTCCTGCCGGCAGTAAAGGGTTGCTATTTTTACCTTATTTGCATGGAGAAAGAGCGCCGGTTTGGGACGGAAGATCGAGCGGTGTTTACTTTGGAATTAAACCATTTAATACACAATCCTATTTTTTACGTGCAGCTTTGGAAGGCATTTGTTATTCTTTGAACCAGGTTTTACAAATTGTAGAATCCTCCACCCAAAAAATTGACAAGCTGATTGTAGGCGGCGGTTTTATTCACTCCAAAACATGGTTAAAAATTTTGGCAGACATAACCGGAAAGAAAATCTATGTAATTGAAACCGAGGATTCATCAGCCGTTGGAGCGGCATTGCTAAATATGAAAGCGATGAAAGTGATTGAAAATTATGCGGCCTTTAAACCTCCAGTTAATCAAATAGTAAAACCCGATCTTGTGAATCACCAAAAACATTCAGCAAACTTTGCAGTTTTCAAAAATTTATATCCTGCTCTAAAGACATCTATGCACGAGATTTATCAAAATAATAATTGATAAAAAAAGTTGGTTTACTGCCAGGCATTTTCTAAAAACCGAATCCAGTTTTTGTACATGATATTATCAATATCGTCCTTTGAATATCCTCTCTCTGTTAAGATATCCGGAATTTTTTGAAGATCAGCAATCGTGTCTAAATCAGCAGGGCACTGTTCTGTACCGAAAGCACCATCCAAATCGGTGCCTATTCCCGAATGCAAAGAATTACCGGCAAGCTGGCAAACATGATCAATATGATCAATCACGGTTGACAAATAGACTCCTTCGTCTTTTGGTTTTGACTTTCCCCTTACCCAGTTCGGTTTCAACATCCATGCGTCAAAAGCGCCGCCAATAACGGCTCCGCGTTCTATCAAAACTTTTATCTGCTCATCCGAAAACTGCCTGTTATGAGGAACAAGCG
>JBBQWJ010000122.1:0-9765 GCA_038210685.1 Chitinophagales bacterium
TACCCACAACTTTTGTCCAATTTTTATTTCCAAATATCTCTTCACCAACTTTTTGATGTTTCTTATTGATGTTTGAAATTAAGTTTTTTGCCTTTGAAATAATATTATCCAAAGCTTCCTTGGAATAATTATATCTGTATCGTCTATAATCAGAATTGTCTACTCTGTTTCTAACAGACTCAACAACCGCACGTCTGTCTTTAATAATATCTTTTATGAGTGCACAATGAGATGCCAGCCCTCTTTCTACAACTGCATCGTATAAAACTTTTAAGGCGGTTAGTTTTTCGCATACCACGATAGTTTTCTTATTATTTTCAAGTGCATTGATAAGAATAGCTGTAAGTGTTTGACTTTTACCTGTACCTGGAGGACCCTGGATCAAAATATTCCGTGTGGCTTCCAATGAATGTAAAATGCCTTGTTGAGAAGGATCAGTTTCAACTGATGAAATAGGTTGAAAAGAATGTTCTTCTAAATCCTCAAGGTCAATACTAAGTCCTTCAAGCTCCATAAGATTGCCATAGTCATTAATAATATTTTGCTTTTGCACTTCATAAATAGAAAACAGACCTCCAAATTCAATAAATGAATTTGTTGAATTTAAAGGGAGTTTTTCATAGTGTGCCTTGTCCCCAATTGGAATAATTTTATCAAGTTTCTTTTTGAAAGTTTCCTCTAAATCGTCTGGTGAAGTTGTATTTACTGCCCGGATTAAGTTGGAGCATATTTCAATAAGTTCACTCTTATTAATTAATCCATCGTCAAGCATATCGCTTGGTATCTGCTCAATCTCAATGTTTGAATCACTTTGCAAGTGATTTATTAAAATCTCATTAATGTAAATTGGGTCTTCTTCGTTTCTTAATATCTCCCAAGTGTTAAATTCTTTTGTTCTTTTTATTCTTAATGACCAAATAAGAATTGGAGCAACCGTCAATTTATTATCTGCTCTGTCTCGTCTTGCTAAAATCGGAAAGCCGAATCCGAAAGTATTGATTCCTTTTTCAGATTCAATTGCTTCGGTTTGATTGATAAGATTTTCAAACGCTTTTGTAATTCTAACTAACTGAGATTGGTCTTCTTCAAAAAGAGAGTTTAGGTCAGGCACATTGTCTTTCCAAGTTATTCTGAATTTTAGGGGCAATTCAGAAAGCAACGCTTTGACAAAATTGTCTGGGAGGTTTTTGTCTATGTGAGATAGTCTATTTAAATCAAATTTATATCTTGATCTCGCCGGAATAGCATTCAAGTGAACACCTCTGCGATTCCCAATTTTAAGTCTTCGTTGAAGCTCTGATAAAAGTTTTGATGTTAGTTCCATAACTTAATTATTTCTATATGGCTAACAGTTAAAAGTTTTGCATGTTTTATTTAAGCTTTTTGGTCTTCGCTAATTTATGTTATTAAAATTAAAATGATAATTTAAAATGTAAATCCTGATTATTTATTGTTTTAACTATAAGCACAAAGGAATTAAAAAGATTATCTTGAAAGTAATTTAAAATTATTCTAAAATTGATTTCTATTTTGAAAATTTCTTAATTTATTTTCACTTTCTTTAGTTGTAATTTTACAAATTGTACATTGCTTGAAAACTTAATCCGCTTAGAACGGATTGAAATTCTTTAATAAATCAATTGGAATGTCGGAGAAAAAAAATCATAAAGTAAGGATCGTAACCGCGGCTTCATTATTTGATGGTCATGATGCTGCCATCAACATCATGCGAAGAATTATGCAAAGCAAAGGCGCTGAGATTATTCATCTTGGCCACAACCGGAGTGTTCACGAAATTGTGGAATGCGCGATAGAAGAAGATGCGAACGGTATTGCCATTACCAGTTACCAGGGTGGACATTTAGAGTTTTTTAAATACATGAAAGATCTTCTTGACAAGAATGGTTATGGGCACATCAAAATTTTTGGCGGTGGCGGCGGAACGATTCTGCCGGAAGAAATTGAAGAATTGGAAGCTTACGGAATTACCAAAATTTATTCTCCGGATGATGGAAGGAAAATGGGACTGGAAGGGATGATTGAAGATGTGGTTGAAAAAAGCGGCCTCCCCCTAACCCCCTCCAAAGGAGGGGGAACACCAACTTCAACTTCTCCACGAAATGGCAATGGGAATAATGGAGGTAGATTTATTTTGGGGGAATGGAGAAATATTAGTCTTGTCGCTACATCAATCACTAAAGCTGAGAATGGGGAGGAAGTGGAAATATTAAATACTAATTCAGAAAGGGAAAACGAAAAAGACAATAAATCTCCTCAGGTAAAAAATTATTTCAATGCGGATCCTTATTACTATAAAAATTTAAAACAGTTTGCTTTAGATCAAAAGAACAACCCTACTAGGGCAGAAAAAATATTATGGGAAAGATTAAGAGGACGAAAAGAAGGATTTAAATTCAGACGGCAACATATCATTGATAAATACATAGCTGATTTTGTTTGTTTACAAAAAGGAGTTGTTGTTGAAATTGATGGTAATATTCATCAACTTCCTGAAGTAAAAGAAAGTGATGAATTAAGAACATCAAGATTTAATGAATTAGGTTTTGATGTTTTGAGATTTAAAAATGAGGAAGTTTTTAGAAATCCGGATAAAGTTTGTAAAGATATTTTTGAGTTACTTCAAAAGAAAAATAATTTCAAATCGCCCGAACTCGAACAACAAAAAGAATCAAACAGAGCTGGAGACTTGCCCAGCCCCCCCTCCCCTGGAGGGGGCCGGGGGGCGGCCGTTCTTGGTATTACCGGCACAGGTGGTGCTGGAAAATCTTCAGTAACGGATGAGATTGTAAGAAGATTTTTAAAAAATTACGAGGATAAAACCATTGCAGTTATTTCAGTTGATCCATCAAGAAAAAAAACCGGCGGCGCTTTATTGGGCGATCGCATTCGTATGAATTCAATTCACAATCCACGTGCTTATATGCGTTCTTTAGCAACACGGGAAAATGATAAAGCGCTGAGTAATTACGTGCAGGAAGCGCTTGATATTTGTAAAGTTGCCGGGTATGATTTTATTATTTTGGAAAGTGCAGGAGTTGGGCAGAGCGATGCCTCTATCCTTGATTATTGTGATGTGAGTATGTATGTGATGACGCCTGAATATGGCGCAGCTTCCCAGTTAGAGAAGATCAATATGCTCGATTATGCAGATATAATTTGTATCAACAAATTTGATAAAGCAGGCGCACTAGATGCTTTGCATGATGTGAAAAAACAATACAAGCGCAATCATGGTTTGTGGCATTCAAAAGATGATGAACTTCCTGTTATCGGTACAGTAGCTTCCACTTTTAACGATCCCGGATGCAATCATTTGTTTAATAAAATTATTGAAGAGGTTAATACTAAAACCGGCAATGAATGGAAAAAATATGAAGCGCCGACGCGTAGCGAGAGTTACAGCCATTCAATTATTCCTGCTAAACGCGTAAGGTATCTTGCTGAAATAGCTGAAGAAATAGCTAACTATAATAAATTGGCAGAAGAGCAGTCGGCGATTGCCACACAATTATATCAATTAAGCGGAACTGTTGAAAACTTTAAAAATAATTATAAAGATAAAGAACAAAAAAACACATCAATTATAAAAGAACTGGAGCATAGAAAAGCAGAAGTTGAAAAGCAATTGTTACCCATTTGTAAAAAATTATTGGATGAATGGGAAAAAGTAAAAGCGCTTTATCAAAAAGATTTTTTTGAATACCATGTCAGGGGGAAAGTGATAAAGCAGCCGTTATTTTTTGAATCGCTTTCGCATCTTAAAGTTCCAAAAATTGCTGTGCCTAAATTTAAAGATTGGGGCGATATTTTGCTGTGGCGTTTACAGGAAAATTTCCCCGGTAAATTCCCTTATACTGCCGGCGTGTTTCCGTTGAAGCGTGTGGAGGAAGATCCTACAAGAATGTTTGCAGGGGAAGGTGGACCAGAAAGAACGAACAGGCGGTTTCATTATGTAAGCGTTGGTCAGCCTGCAAAAAGGCTCAGTACAGCCTTTGACAGCGTTACTTTATATGGCGAAGACCCTGCTGTTCGCCCGGATATTTATGGTAAAGTAGGTAACAGTGGTGTAAGTATTGCCACTGTTGATGATGCTAAAAAATTGTACAGCGGTTTTGATCTTTGCGATTCAAAAACCTCCGTAAGCATGACGATCAACGGGCCTGCACCGATGCTGCTTGCTTTCTTTTTAAATGCGGCTATTGATCAGCAATGTGAAAAATACATTATTGAAAACAACTTACGGGAACGCGTAAACGCAGTTATTGAATCAAAATATAGAACTGAAGATCTTCCTAAATATATAGGCGTAAATGGCGAACCTGTTTTTCCCGAAAAAGGAGAAATGAAAGGCCATTTGCCAAAAGGAAATGATGGACTTGGGTTAAGATTGCTGGGGTTGTCTGGTGAAGATGTTTTAGATAAAGAAGTTTATGAGGAAATAAAAGACAAAACGTTGGCATCCGTTCGGGGAACGGTGCAGGCTGATATTTTAAAAGAAGACCAGGCTCAGAACACCTGTATTTTTTCTACAGAATTTGCGTTGAAATTAATGGGTGATGTACAGGAATATTTTATTGAAAATAAAGTACGCAATTTTTATTCTGTTTCTATAAGCGGCTATCATATTGCTGAAGCCGGCGCCAATCCTATAACACAGCTTGCATTCACTCTTTCCAACGGGTTTACGTATGTTGAATATTATATGAGCAGGGGGATGAAGATTGATGATTTTGCGCACAATCTTTCTTTCTTTTTCAGCAATGGAATGGATGCTGAATACAGTGTGATCGGAAGGGTAGCGCGGCGCATTTGGGCCAAAGCGATGAAGTATAAGTATAAGGCTAATTCGCGTTCTCAAATGTTGAAATATCATATTCAAACGAGTGGCAGAAGTTTGCATGCGCAGGAAATTGATTTCAATGATATAAGAACAACTTTGCAGGCATTATACGCGATTTATGATAATTGCAACAGCCTTCACACGAATGCTTACGATGAAGCGATCACAACGCCAACAGAAGAAAGTGTACGTCGCGCAATGGCTATCCAGTTGATCATTAATCGTGAACTGGGAACTGCAAAAAACGAAAATCCTAACCAGGGAAGTTTCCTAATTGAAGAACTTACTGAGTTGGTGGAAGACGCGGTAATGGCTGAATTTAACAGGATATCTGAAAGAGGTGGTGTGCTTGGCGCAATGGAAAGAATGTACCAGCGAAATAAAATACAGGAAGAAAGCCTTTATTACGAATCTTTAAAAAACAGCGGCGAACTGCCATTGGTAGGTGTCAATACTTTTTTAAATAAAGAAGGCTCGCCAACAATACTTCCATCAGAAGTGATCAGGAGTACAAAAGAAGAAAAAGATTTGCAAATACAAAATGTAAAGGCATTCCAGGAATTACATAAAAATAAAAGCGCTGAAATGCTGAAACAGCTTCAGCATGTAGCAATTAACAATGGAAATTTATTTGCAGAATTAATGGAGACTGTTAAATATTGTTCTCTCGGCCAGATAACCCATGCACTTTACGAAGTCGGGGGCCAGTATAGAAGAAATATGTAAAATGAAAAAAGCACCGCAATTGCAGTGCTCTTCAAAATTTAATTCAAATAATATTAATTTAATTTCCTGGTATATTCATCTAACCTAATAATTTTACCATCTTTTAATTTAAGATAATCTACCACAGCTATTGAATCTGACTTGCCATTCATGTTCTCCCATTTTCGTAAGCTTTCAACGCACTTAATGCAACCATCGCAGGTAGTGTCCCAAAAAGTGTGTCTTAGCAAAAGGAACTGCAGTCTATAATATTATATTTGAGAATAGATTTTACCACAAATTTTCAACTCAAAAAATATATAGACATGCAGTTATCAAAAGTACAAAGACAAGAGCTCCAAAAAAAATAAGAAATCCTTTTTCCATAAAAAATGTTTTGAATGACAAAATGTTGTTTGAAGAAAGCGGTGCTTATTTAGGAATGAATAGCAATTTAAAGCTTCTCCGGCCGTTTTCAAATTATATTTAATATTTATACGGAATTATTTCACTCACTTTTAAATTAGTTCTAATATCCCGAAGGCCGATTCTTATATTGATTGCTTTTATCTTTACCAAAAAACTATGAGAGCTAAAACCAATTTTCTTTTTATTGTCATTTTGATTCTTACTTCCTTTTCCTGTAACAAATATGCAGCTACCAACAGGGTTTATAAAAAACAGGCAAAAGCTTTTGCGAAAGAGATCAGGCGAATTCCTAAAGATCAATATTATAACAAAAAAACCTGGGCAGGTACCACCAATTTTGGAATACGAAAACCGGATTTTGTGATCATTCATCATACCGCTGAAAATAGTTGTCCTCAAACTCTGGGTACTTTCACGACTCCTGTTTCACAGGTGAGCGCTCATTATGTAATTTGTAAAGATGGAACCGTTCATCACATGTTGAACGATTATTTGCGCGCATGGCAGGCTGGTGTTTCATCCTGGGGAAATAATAGAGATATTAATTCCTGTTCCATAGGGATCGAACTGGACAATAACGGATATGAGCCTTTTTCTACTGACCAAATAAACAGCTTACTAACGTTATTGGATACACTAAAATCAAAATACCATATTCCAACCGCTAATTTTGTGGGACATTCTGATATTGCACCTACCAGAAAAAAAGATCCTAATGTTAATTTCCCTTGGCAGTTGCTGGCTAAAAACGGTTATGGTTTATGGTATGGGGATACAACCATGATCTCTGTTCCCGAAAATTTTAATGACTTGCAGGCATTGAGAATAATTGGTTATTCGGTAAAAGATAGTTCGGCAGCAATTGTAGCATTCAAAAGACATTTTGAAACAGAGGACAGCAGCGCGACTTTTACTGAAGCGGATAAAAAGATTCTATACGACCTTATGCAGAAATATGAATAGATATTCGATTTTGTATTTAGATGTTAAAAGGTGGTAGTAAACAAAGAAATAAATAACATTTCTGTTTAATAAAATTGAAACAAATTGAAACGAAAGACAAACCTTTATTTTCTTATAATTATCGCGATTGTTTTTCTGATCATCAAAATTTTTTCATGGGTTAACCATTCAAATAGCGGCAAACAAACTTTCAGAAATACTAGCCATTTAATTCTTACTAAACATGTAAAATGCAGGATGAGTTGCCGACATATTACCGCAGAGGAAATAAAAGAAATATTGAAAGATGGAAAGGTGAATTATGCTAAAAGCGGCATCGGCTCAAAGGGCGACAGCACATTTGCATTAGAAGGATATAGTCACGAAAATCAACATATAAGAGTGGTGGTTGCGCCTGAGAGCGATGGTCTTGTAATTATTACCTGCATTGATCTTGGGCACGAATGGCCTTGCAATTGTTATTAAAAAACAGCAAAAAACAGATAAAGGTTTTATTTGTAAATTTGTCAATATAGATTAGTATCAGATTATCATGAAATTTAAATCATACCTGGCAAAGCCTTTTGCACTTTATATATATAAGCAAATAAAAAAATCCATGCTAACAGCTGTTGCCGACCAGAACAGCCTGTTTACTACCCTGATAAAAACAGGGATGAAGACAGAATTTGGAAAAGACCATCATTTTGATAAAATAAAAACGCATGAGGATTATGTAAAAAATGTTCCCATCCGTGAGTATGAAGATTTTAAAGTTTATATCGAAAAATTAAAACAGGGGAAACAGAATATTTTATGGAAAGGGTTTCCTATTTATTTTGCAAAAACAAGTGGAACTACAAGTGGAATAAAATATATTCCCATAACTAAAGATTCTATCCCTAATCATATTAATACTGCAAGAAATGCTTTGTTATGCTACATGGCACAAACAGGAAAATCGCAGTTTGCCAATGGCAAGATGATCTTTTTAAGTGGTTCTCCGGAGTTGGAAAGAATTGGAGGAGTACCTACTGGCCGGCTAAGCGGTATTGTGAATCATCATGTCCCTCGTTATTTAAGAGCTAATCAATTGCCTACTTTTGAAACAAATTGCATTGAAGACTGGGAAGAAAAACTTTCAAAAATTGTAGATGAAACAGTGACGGAAGATATGACACTCATTAGTGGTATTCCACCATGGATACAAATGTATTTTGATGAACTGGAAAAGAAAACAGGGAAAAAGATAAAAGAAATTTTTAAGCAGTTAACGGTGCTCGTGCAGGGTGGAGTAAATTTTGAACCTTACAAAGCAAAGCTTTTTGAAAGTATCGGAAAGAAAATTGATACCATAGAATTGTATCCTGCCAGTGAAGGTTTTTTTGCATTCCAGGATAGCCAGACCGAGGAAGGTCTTCTGCTTAATTCTGACAGCGGAATATTTTATGAATTTGTGCCAGTAGAAGAAATTTCAAAAGAAAACCCAACGCGACTGACATTGAAAGATGTTGAATTAAATAAAAACTATGTGCTTGTCATTAGCAGCAATGCTGGTTTGTGGGCTTATAATATAGGCGACACTATAAAATTTGTTTCGCTAAACCCTTATCGGCTTGTTGTAACCGGGAGGGTAAAACATTTTATATCTGCCTTTGGCGAGCATGTGATAGGCGAAGAAGTGGAGGAAGCTTTGATGAACGCAGCAGAATCTGAAAATATTCGTATCACAGAGTTTACTGTAGCTCCAAATATTTCGGAAACAGGTGAAAAAAGTTTTCATGAATGGTTTGTCGAATTCGAAAATATTCCGAAAAATTTAAACCAGTTTGCAAAAAAAGTTGACCAAAATCTCAGGAAGAAAAATATTTATTATGATGACCTGATCAAAGGAAATATTTTGCAACCATTGAAGATACATGTGATGCAGAAAAACGCCTTCATCAATTATATGAAAAGTGTAGGCAAACTAGGCGGCCAAAATAAAGTTCCGCGCTTAAGTAATGACCGTAAACTGGCATCAGCTTTAATGCATTGGTTAAAAAAGGAACCTGCAGAAGTGATAAAATAAAGTAAAAGAAATTACGTATTAATACCCTCAACATTTTACTTTAATTTCTTTATGCTATGAAAAAAATATTTCTGACTGGTATAGTTATCCTTTTTTTAGCCCAAATTCTTTTTGCGCAGCAAAACTTTTCCAGTACTACCACAAAAAATATTGATCGTAATGAAATCAAAGTAAATTTATTTGCTTTTGCTTTTAAAAGCGTGAGTATTCAATACGAAAGACAAATCAGCAGAAAAACCACAGTTACGGTTACTTTTAGAACGATGCCAAAAAGTACTTTGCCTTTCAAAAATATGTTTAAGAGTGCCATAAGCGACACTTCAACTGCAAACCAGTTGGACAATTTTAAAACAGGCAATGTAGCGATCATGCCTTCTATAAGATTTTATGTTGGACATAAAGGGGCTTATCATGGATTTTATATTGCGCCTTTTCTTAGCTACGCACATTATACGGGAAGTTTGCCTTATAAATATTATGATGGCGATTATAAAACCATTCCTCTTTCAGGAAGTATGAACAGCCTTACAGGCGGATTTATGCTTGGAGCGCAATGGAATCTGTCGAAATCGGTTTATCTTGATTGGTGGATTTTGGGGCCGCAATATGGAATTTCAAAAGGGAGTGCCAGCGGAAAGCAATCACTTTCGCCCTCAGAACAGGATGCACTTAAATATGAACTGGACAACCTTGATATTCCTCTCACCAAAACCACAAACACGGTGGATGCAAATGGTGCTACAGTTTTCTTCTCCGG
>JBBQWJ010000123.1:0-9634 GCA_038210685.1 Chitinophagales bacterium
CTGCTCTAACAAGCGTTTTACCAAATCACTTACCTGCACTTTTTTCGCCTGGTCGTGATGAATGGAAGCTTCCTGTTCGGTTATGAACAAAGAATTTTCAATGCTGGTAGGATAATGGGTGAGTATCTGGCTTTCGATACGGTCTTTAAGCGGTGTAACGATTGCGCCACGGTTGGTATAATCTTCAGGGTTAGCTGTAAATACAAACATGATATCGAGTGGCAATCTTAATTTAAAACCACGAATCTGCAGATCACCTTCTTCCAAAATATTGAACAATGAAACCTGGATGCGTGCCTGCAGATCCGGCAATTCATTGATCACAAAAATACCGCGGTTGCTGCGGGGAATAATTCCATAATGAATTACTCTTTCATCCGCATAACTTAATTTTAAGTTGGCTGCTTTTATCGGGTCAATATCACCAATAAGATCGGCAACACTCACGTCGGGAGTTGCCAATTTTTCGCCATAACGCTCACTGCGATGCAACCATGAAATGGGAGTATCATCTCCTTTTTCTTTTACAAGATCGCGCGCATATTTACTAAGCGGCTTAAAGGGATCGTCATTTACTTCACTGCCTTCAATTACCGGAATATATTCATCCAGTAATTCCGTCATCTGCCGTGCCATACGGGTTTTTGCCTGTCCGCGCAAACCTAAGAACAGGATATTATGCCGTGATAACAAGGCTCTTTCTGTATCAGGAATCACTGAGTCTTCATAACCAATAATTCCACGAAAAGTAACTTCTTTTTTCCCGATCTTCTTAATAAGATTTTCGCGTAATTCTTCTTTTACTGATCGAGGTTTGTAATTACTTTCTTTAAGTTGTCCTAATGTTTTAATATCTGTCTGAACCATGATTTGGGTGGATTTTATTGATTGTTAGGATTAGGGCAGAATTTTGAGTTTTCAAGCCTTTTAAATTGAAGACTAATGGATCCAAAATTTATTAATAATCCTACCTGCACATTGTATGCCTCCAAATAATTTTTGGCCTGTGCAAGATGAACATTTTCTAATTGGATAATAGCCTTGAGTTCTACCATTATTTTGGATTCCACAAAAAAATCTACTCTTCTTTCTCCTATCTGTTTGTTTTTATAATAAATCGGCATGCTTAATTCCCGGGCAAATTTCAAACCTGAATCATACATTTCAATTTCCAACGCTCTTTGATAAATTACTTCCTGGAATCCGTTTCCCAGGGCAGAATGCACTCTCATTGCTGCACCAATTATTTTTTCAGTTATTTCTTTAAATTTATATTCTGTCTGTCCCACAATTGAGTAAATGTATCAATTATCATCTAAAATCTGTTCTTCTAATCTTTTAATCTCCCCAAATCATGGTTCAGACAATTTTTTAATAAACAGTCTTTCTTTTACCGCTTTCAAAATCTTTAAAGATGAAAGCGCCCAGCCTGTCGAGTGACGCAAAGAAAGCTTTACCATTATTAGTTTCTGTAAATTCTGTAACGAACTTTTGAAGATACGGATCGCTGGCGATCATAAAAGTGGTTATAGGAATTTTTAATTTCTTGCATTGTGCAGCAAGATTCATGCAACGATTTAAAATTCTCCTGTCAACCCCAAAACTGTTTTTATAATACCGCTTGCCTACTTTTAAACAAGTTGGCTTTCCGTCAGTGATCATAAATATTTGTTTATTGGGATTCTTTCTTCTTCTTAAAATATCCATTGCCAGTTCCAGCCCGGCAACGGTATTGGTGTGATAAGGGCCAACCTGCAAATAAGGAAGGTCTTTTATTTCAACTGTCCACGCATCATTTCCGAAAACTACAATATCAATTGTATCCTTTGGATATTTGGTAGTGATCAATTCGCTCAAAGCCATCGCTACTTTCTTTGCCGGTGTTATCCTGTCTTCGCCATATAAAATCATACTGTGCGAAATATCAATCATCAACACGGTAGAAGTTTGCGCTTTAAAATCGGTTTCACGTATTTGCAGGTCATCTTCATGCATCATAAAACTTTCTGTACCATGATTGATCTGCGCATTGCGGATAGATTCTGTAAAATCAATTTGCTCTAATGTATCGCCAAATTGAAATGGCCTTGTTTCGGGATTGATCTCATCTCCTCCCCCTGGCTTGAATGTATTGTGATTGCCTGATTTGGTTTTCTTAAGCTTGCCAAAAATTTCTTCAAGGCTGCGTTTCCTGATTCCCTGTTCAGTTTTGGGAGTGATTTTTATTTCTCCCTTCTGTTTGTTTTCGTCAATATATCCTTTGTCCTTTAGGTCATCAATAAAATCGCCCATCCCATATTCATCATTGGTAAGATTATATTCCTTATCCAGTTCGGTGAGCCAGCTAAGGGATTCACCAACGTCGCCACTCGTATAAGTGAGCAATTGCATGAAAATATTCAACAGGCTTTCGAATGTTGATTTACTATTTTCATTTGGGTCAAATTTTGAAAAATTATTAAAACGCATTTATGGTTTTTGATTCTTTTTAATAAATGTAAATAGAAATTCGCAGTTTTTGTTTGTTCACTGCCTTTCGCTTTAGGGCTTCCACATTTTGCAAATAGCAAGCAGCCTTTCAATGCAAGTTACTTCACAAAGATTTTTTTTTAATAACCTGCACTGTTAAAAATAAAAAATCCCGGCTCCTTTAAAGAACCGGGATCTAAATTTTTGATGTAGAAAGATAACCTATTGTGTTTTATCGAGTGGTTGCGTATCTTTTTTAGGAAGCGGAAGATTTTTTATGGTCTTTTTCGCACTTTCAGGTAAAATCATTTGCGCCGGCGGCTTTGAAAAATATTGCTCCATTCCCTGCAACTGTTGTAGCATCTGCTGTACAATCTGGTTATCATAAGCCAGGTATTGTTGCCTGTTTTCATCCAGGCTGTTGAAATACATCACCTGCTGTTCCAGGTCGGCGCGTAAATTATCTGAAACTTTTTTAGCCAAAGTAGTATCACCCGCTCTGTAACATGCTAATAAAAACTGCCCTGAAATCTGGTCCTGTTGCTCTCTACGCGAAGCCAATCCATAAGGGAAATTCTGTTGCAGCATATTCTTATCACACTTTTCAAGCAGATCTCTTGCTTCTTTTAATTTTCCATTTTCGGCAAGATTACCCGCAACCTGGGAATATTGCATCCTTAGCGTATTCAAATGGCGGCGGTTTTCTTCATCAAAATAGGTACCCGGCTTATCAGCACCACCAAATGCAAATTTATTCATCATTGTCTCATAGGCCCAATCCCTGTTCACATTTGCATTCTTTACGGGCACCAGCCTGTAAGTGAGCCCGTCAGTTCTTAAATATTGCTGAAAGCCCAGGTCATCATAAGGTGTGGTAAAATAAATCGGGCGTTTCCATTTATTCGCCGCAATGATATTGAGTATGGCGCTTTCATTTTTCAAAAGCGCATTTTTAGGAATGGTAAAATCCAGTTTTGTCAATACAGTATCATCAGGATTTACTGTTCCATTTTCCCTTACAAGCGCTGTATCTACCGGCACTTCCACATTTTTAGTAGGGAAAATATTGATGAAATCATTTCCATTTTGATACATTCTTGAAGGATCGTCACTTCCCGCGTAGTTCTTCATCATGCTGTCAAGATCCATCGGTGTATTCTGGTCTACTTTGGCACCCGGAAGATCGGGGAAGAAATAAATAGCGTCCCTGTTGCTTCCTATTATCTGTTGCGGAGTCCATATTTGGGGTATCGGAGCACTTTTATTGATCTTATATCTCAATTGGTTGAGGTACCAATCTGTTCCAAGCAAACTTGAGTTGATGACTCTCACATCTCTTCGTATCCCAAGCACTTCCTGGTCGAACCAGAGAGGATAGGTATCATTATCGCCGAACGTAATCAGGATGGCATTTGGCGCGCAACTTTCCAAATAGTCTTTTGCAATGTCTCTTGCTAAAGTTTTTTGGCTTCTGTCATGGTCATTCCATTCCTGGCTGGCCATTAATACTGGAACAGCCAATATGCATAATCCTGCCGCCACATAATTGGCGGTTTTAGAACTCATATACTTATCAAAAAGTTCCTTAACATACATTACTCCTATTCCTATCCAGACCGCGAATGCGTAAAATGAACCTACATAGGCATAGTCCCTTTCACGAGGCTGGTTACCCGCCTGGTTGAGATATAAGACAATAGCGATGCCGGTAAAAAAGAATAACAATCCTACTACCAAAGTATCTTCCTTATCTTTCTGATACTGGTAAATAAGTCCGAGAAGCCCAAGTATTAACGGCAAAGCAAATAACCTGTTGTGTGATTTATTTTCCTTGAGGCTTTGAGGCATTTTACTCTGATCGCCCAACCGTGCATTATCCCAAAATGAAATACCGGTAATCCAGTTTCCATCACGCACATTACCCATATCAATACCCTGCAGGTCATTTTGTTTTCCGGCAAAATTCCACATAAAGTACCGGATGTACATCCAGTTTAGCTGGTAGCTAAAAAAGAAAGCAATATTATCAGCCATTGTAGGCTTTTCGTAATACTTTCCTGTTTTAGGGTCTTTACCTATGCCAGCAAAGTTGGCATAATAATCAGCATGCCCCTGGTCATTACTATTGTCCCACATCCTGGGAAAAAGATGAAGGTCAGAAGGATCATATTCAGTGACTACCTTCTTTCCTTTCATTTCGTATTTATTTTTGCCTTTCACATAGGTGTCTTCATAAGTCTGTGTTGTAGGCTCATCTGTAAAATCCTGACCTTTTAAAATAGGCCAGGTGCCATATTGTTCGCGGCTAAGGTAGCCTTCAAGACTTAATGGATTATCCACATTAAACATATCAATTGCAGGATCAGCATTGGAGCGGATCATTGTAGTAAAATAAGTAGAAAACCCTAATAACACAAAGGCGAAACTCCACATTGCAAGCCTTAAGAAATTCCAGTTTTTTTTCTTTGCCAATTGCAACATCAGGAAAATCAAAAATGCGATCAGGATAAAGAAAAACGTAAACCCGGTAAAAAATGGCAGGTCGAAACTATTGGTAAAAAGTATATCAAATTTTGAAGCCAGCTTTATACTCCATTGTATCATCGGAACCTGCACTATACCTGTAACAGCACAGGCCGCCAGGAAGGCCCAAAAAGTTCCCCATTTGGTTACTTTATAACGCTTAAAATAATACACCATCACAATAGCAGGAATGGTAAGAATAGGCAATAAGTGTACACCTACCGCAAGGCCAATCATATAAAAAATCAATATAAGCCACTTGTCTGCAGGTGTAAAATTCCCTTTTACACCCCTTAATTTTTCCTCCGTAACCGCTTGTTCCCATTTAAGAACTAACCAAAATACAATGGCGGTAAAAAAAGAGGAACTTGCATACACCTCAGATTCAACAGCACTGTACCAAAAAGAATCCGAAAACGTATAAGCAAGTGCACCAACAACTCCGGCCGCCATTATGGTAAATATCTGTGTGCTGTTAAGAGGATTGGGATTATTTTTTACAACAATTTTCCTGGCGAAGTAAGTAATGGTCCAGAATAAGAACAAAATACAAAAACCGCTCATTAAGGCACTCATAGTATTCAACCCAAGAATGGCATTATTTGGATTTGAAAACGGCATCATAAACAACCGGCCAAGCAAAATAAATAAAGGGGCTCCGGGCGGATGTGGTATTTGAAGTTTGTAAGCACTGGAAGCAAATTCACCGCAATCCCAAAAACTGCCGGTAGCTTCCATAGTTTTTAAATAAACGAAAGAGGCTATAATACAAATGGCCCACCCGGTAATGTTGTTGATACGTTTATAATTCATGTTATGTATTTATCGAAAGAAGGGACAAATATAAAGCTATGATTGCTACAATTCAATTCGCTTATTTTTTTTTACACAAAGGATTGTTAATTTGTTTTTGCTGATAATCACTTCCTAATCCAAACTAAAGGAGTTAAGACCAATATGCGGCAACAATAAATTTTATTGGTGCGTTTTCTTCCTCTAATTTTGGTTCTAATATTCGAAATTTGAAGCTATATGAATATCATTATATTATTGTATCATTAAAATACCGGTTATACTTCATTGAAAAAAGCTTTTTTTCAACTTCATCTCGCCGTAATGCTGGCTGGTTTTACCGCTATCCTCGGAAAATTGATTCAATTAAATGAAGCTATTCTCACTTCATACCGCATGTTGTTGAGCGCATTAATTCTCGGCGCTTTTTTGTTTTACAAAAAACAATTGCAAGCTCTTTCCTGGAAAAACATTTTGAAACTTTTTGGTGTTGGGGCTATCATTTCCCTTCATTGGGTAACTTTTTACGGAAGCATCAAATATTCTAATGTTTCAGTTTCAGTTACCTGCTTGTCAACAATCGGGTTTTTCACTTCCTTTTTTGAACCACTGATTATGAGAAGAAAAGTGGATTTTGTAGAAGTGTTTTTGGGAATGCTTGCCATTGCCGGCGTGTATCTCATCTTTAATTTTTATCCTGAATATAAAACAGGAATCATTTTTGGAATCATTTCAGCAATGCTTGCCTGCATCTTCCCGATCCTTAATAAAAAATTATTGCTGGATTTTTCGCCAAACACAGTTACACTTTATGAAATGAGTGGAGGTTTTATCGCTCTTTGCTGCATGTTACCTGTTTATCTTCACTTTTTTCCGGCAACCTATTATTGGCCTACCTACAGCGATTGGGTATGGTTGATCATCCTGGCAGGTGTTTGTACAGTTTTCGCCTTTAATCTTAGCCTGAATGCTTTGAAGCATATTACTGCCTTTACATCTAATCTTACTTTCAATTTTGAGCCGGTATATTCTATTATCCTGGCCTTTATCATTTTTAAAGAAAATAAATTTTTAGGACGCGGATTTTATTTTGGTATCGCTTTGATATTGCTGGCAGTTACCTTGCAAATGATGCGAGTTTACCAGGAAAAGAAAACGCGCAAACTTTGAGGATTTAGAGATAGTGAATTTCGTAAGAAACTTTAGCAAACGCTTCAAACATTTTGGTAACACCACAATATTTTTCCTGCGAAAGTTTTACCGCCTTTTCTACTTTAGGCTCGTCTGCTTTATCTGCTTTGATGGTATAGTTGACGGTAACTTCATCATACATTGACGCATCTCCCTCAGTAAGATGTGCATCCACTTTTATAGAAAGGTCAGAAAAATTTACACGCATTTTATTTAAAATACCTACCACATCCAGCCCTGTACAACCCGCCAGCGAAGCTAGCATCAATGCTTTGGGGCGCGTGCCCAGGTTCTTTCCACCTCGTGATTCCTCAGTATCAATTTCAATTTTGTGACCATTAATATCCGCAGTAAAATTCATACCGCCGTTGAAAACCGCATTTATTGAAGAAGTTGCCATTTTATATTTTTATTGAAAAGTATAGCGCCAAAATTACTTCTATTATATATGAGATTTTATCGCGTCAGAAATTTGTGTTGAACTCATAGCACCTGACTGACGCCATAAAACTTTTCCTTCTTTAAAAAGAATTAAAGTGGGTACACCTTGTATTTTAAATTGTTGAGCCGTTCCCGGATTTTTGTCAATATCAATTTTTATTACCCTTAATTTACCTGTATTTTTTTGGGCAACCTTTTGTAATTCGGGTGCCATCATTTTACATGGGCCGCACCATGTGGCATGAAAATCAACCAAAACCGGTTGCGTACTTTTTATTACATTTCCAAATGTTTCCATGCTAAAATATCAACATAAATTGTGCCTGTTTAAAAAATATATATGTTGAAAAAGAAAGTGCTGACAAAAACGAAACCTTTAAAATAAAAATCTGTCAAATTTGTTGGTTTACTGCCTTCTACATGACTCAATGGCTATAGAATTCGTTAATTTTGATAATACTATCACTTTTTCCCAAAAAAGCCGATATTTATTTTTCAGGTAATTATTTGTTTATTACCTTTGCCGTCCGAAAAAAAAGATCATTATGGCCAGAGTATGTCAGGTAACAGGAAAAAGACCGATTACAGGTAATACTGTTTCGCATTCAAATATTAAAACCCGCAGGAGGTTTCTTCCAAATCTGCAGAAAAAAAGATATTTTCTGGCAGAAGAGGATAAATGGATCACTTTAAAGTTATCTTCTGAAGCCATTCGTACCATCAATAAAAACGGGCTTTATACTGTAGTAAAAGGTATGCGTGCAAAAGGCATCAAGATCTAAATAAATATTTTAAACAATTGTTATGGCAAAGAGAGGAAACAGGGTTCAGGTAATTTTAGAATGCACAGAGCATAAGGCTTCAGGCTTGCCTGGTACAAGCCGTTATATTACCAAAAAAAATAAAAAGAATACTCCAGAGCGTTTGGAATTCAAAAAGTACAACCCAATTTTAAAAAAAGTAACTGTTCATAAAGAAATTAAATAATCATGGCAAAATCAGCAAAAACCGCGATAAAAACCAAGGACCAGAAAGAAGCAGCTGATGCTAAAAACTGGACCAAGGTGGTACGCACTGTTCGCAGTCCCAAATCCGGATCTTATACTTTTAAAGAATCTATTGTTCATAAAGACAAGATCAAAGAACACCTGGGAAGTTAAGAATGGCTGTCAAATTTTTTATTAAAGCTATCTGCATTATCGCGGATAGCTTTATTTATTTTAACCATTTTATTATTTTTTACTATGGGATTGTTTGATAAAATATTCGGAAAAAAAGAACAGAAAGAGAGCCTTGACCAGGGATTGCAAAAAACCAAAGAAGGTTTTTTTGATAAGATAAGTAAAGCAATTGCAGGTAAAAGTACAGTAGATGAAGATGTTTTAGACGATCTTGAAAATGCTTTGGTAAGCGCAGATGTGGGCGTAGATACCACGGTTAAAATCATTGACGGAATTGAAAAAAGAGTAGCAAGGGATAAATACATCAACACCAGTGAACTGAATGCAATTTTAAAAGAAGAGATACAATCCATCCTGGTGGATTCACCACAGGATACTTCTTACATTAATTATGAACTTCCATCCGGACATAAGCCGCATGTAATTTTAGTGGTTGGTGTAAATGGTGCTGGTAAAACCACCACTATCGGAAAGCTGGCGCATAATTTTTCCCTGGCGGGAAAATCAGTTTTACTGGGTGCTGCTGATACTTTTCGTGCCGCTGCTGTTGATCAATTGAACATATGGGCTGAAAGAACAAAGGTACCTATAGTGAAACATGCGATGGGTTCTGATCCAAGCGCTGTTGCATTTGATGCCGTGCAAAGTGCAGTAGCCAAAAATATTGATGTAGTCATTATAGATACTGCCGGAAGGCTGCACAACAAAATCCATTTAATGGATGAATTGAATAAAATAAAAAGATCAATAAATAAAGTTCTGCCAAACGCGCCTCATGAAGTAATGCTGGTTTTGGATGGAAGTACCGGGCAAAATGCCCTCGAACAGGCAAGGCACTTTACAGCAACTACGGAAGTGAGTGCCCTTACCATTACAAAGCTTGATGGAACTGCCAAAGGCGGCGTTGTTCTTGCCATTGCTGATCAATTTAAAATACCTGTTAAGTTTATCGGTGTAGGCGAAAAAGCAACTGACCTTTTGGTGTTTGATAAAAAAGAATTTGTTGATAGCTTGTTTGGGGGAGTGAAAAGTTAATT
>JBBQWJ010000124.1:0-9580 GCA_038210685.1 Chitinophagales bacterium
GCAGTTTAAAGGCAAAATGATAGAAGAACCGTTGCAGTAAACGAACAAAAAACGATAATTTTTAATTTGGTCTGATTGAAGAGGATTGAGATTGGCTTCAGCGTGGAAATTTTAAAAAATTGGCAACAAGGCAAAAAAAAAGAATCACTTTTAGTAATTCTTTTTTAGAGGTCCCGAGCGGATTCGAACCGCTGTGGGAGCTTTTGCAGAGCTCTGCCTAACCACTCGGCCACAGGACCATTTTATTTTTAAAGCGCCAAAAATAGGTAATTTTTATTTAGAATAAATTTATTCTGCAATCAGAAATTTCATTCGTTTGTAATGACCTAATTTTGTACAATTCATAAATAAAAATTATATGCAGCGCATTGCTGAGTCAGAGCTTATATTAAATCCGCGTGGAGCTATTTACCACCTCGATCTTAAACCCGATGAACTTGCAGAAAATATTATTACCGTCGGCGATCCAGGCCGGGTAAAAGAAATAAGCAAACATTTTGATAAAATTGAAGTTGAAAGAAATCATCGCGAGTTTATTACCCACACCGGATATATTGGCAGCAAGAGAATTTCGATCATCAGTACCGGCATTGGCCCTGACAACATTGATATTGTTTTAAATGAATTAGATGCATTGGTAAATATTGATTTTACCAGTCGCACGATCAATGATGAATTGAAACAATTAAATATCATCCGCATAGGCACCTCGGGCTCTTTACAGGCAGATGTACCGGTAGATAGTTTTGTGGCCAGCACCCACGGGCTTGGACTTGACAACCTGTTGAATTTTTATCTGCATGAAAGTAACGAAGAAGAAAAACAAATTCTTCATTCATTCGTAACTCAAACTCAATTGCACAGTGGTTTCGGTGATCCTTATATTGCTGCTGCTTCTATGCATTTACTTAAATATTTTGTGGACGAATTCCACCAGGGAATCACCGTTACCTGCCCCGGTTTTTATGGGCCCCAGGGAAGAATTCTGAGGTTAGCAATTGCAAATCCTCAACTGATAGACCAGCTAACTTCTTTTCAATTTGGAAAATACCGAATTACTAATTTTGAGATGGAAACATCTGCAATTTATGGACTGGGAAAAGCGTTACATCACCATTGCCTTTCGCTAAGTGCAATTATTGCCAACCGTATCCATAAAAACTTTAGCAAAGATCCTTTAGCGTTGATTGACCAATTAATTGTAAAATCACTGGAAATAATTACAGAAAAGTTATAAAAATGAAAATTATATTTTATAAATACCAGGGTGCAGGAAATGATTTTATCCTGATAGATAACAGGGGAAATAATTTTCCCGGACTCACCGTTCAGCATATAAAAAAAATGTGCGACCGCCATTTTGGTATTGGTGCTGATGGACTCATGTTATTAAATAACAAGGAAGGTTTCGATTTTGAAATGATGTATTTTAATTCAGATGGCAAAGAAGGTTCTATGTGCGGAAACGGCGGTAGGTGCATTGTCCAGTTTGCTTCAAACATGGGAATTAAAAAAAATGAATATACTTTTTCAGCCTGCGATGGAACTCACAAAGCTGAGATAGATTTAAAAAAAGAAATTAGTTTAAAAATGAATGATGTATCAGATGTTGAGTATTCATTAGATCATTTTGTACTGGATACCGGTTCTCCGCACTATGTAAAATTTGTAACCCGGATCCAGGATTTAAACGTAGTGGCAGATGGGCGTAAAATCCGCAACAACAGGGAATTTGCCGAAAAAGGTATCAATGTAAACTTTGTTGAAACACTGGATGAAGATCATATTTTTGTTCGCACTTATGAGCGGGGGGTGGAAGATGAGACCTTAAGTTGCGGAACAGGCGTTACCGCCGCTGCATTAATGGCAGCACATAACGACAACGGTTTTAACCATGTAGATGTAAAAACAAAAGGCGGAAATTTAAGTGTGGAGTATGATAAGATAAGTGATTCAGAATTCAACAACATCTGGCTTTCAGGGCCGGCAACTTTTGTATTTTCCGGTGAATATGAAATTAAAGAATAATGATGTTTAATGTGCGCGTTTATGGGATTTTAATAAATGACAAAAATCAAATTCTTCTCAGCGATGAATACAACCACAGGAACTTTTATACCAAATTTCCCGGTGGCGGTTTAGAAATAGGCGAAGGAACCCGCGACTGTTTAAAAAGAGAATTTAAAGAAGAGATGAATATAACTGTTGAAGTGAAAGAACATTTTTACACCACTGATTTTTATCAGCAAAGCGCCTTCAATCCCGATCACCAGATCATTTCAATATATTATCACGTTTCCCCAATGGAGCTAATCGATTTGGAAATGATAAATTCAGAAGACAATAAAACGGAAACTTTTCGTTTTGTCAACCTTGCTGATATTTCAGATGAAGATTTAAGTTTACCAATTGATAAAACTGTTGCCAGGCTTCTATCAGAGAAAGCGCATCGATAAAATATGAATTGCTTTTTTTTGTTCGTTTACTGTATATCTAATCCGTAAGGTCTCCAAAAATGCTGTGTAATTGTTCAGCTAAAGCCTTTATTCTTTTTCTTTTGATATCCACCAAAGTCTTCATTAGCCTTAGCCCAAAAAGAATGTTTTATTAACCCTCAATTAAAAATAAAAATTGCCTTTATTTGTTTATTTGCTATTCATTCCAAACCCTCTAAACCTTCAAAGCCACGACTATTAAACCATCCAAACTCAACTCCATCAACCTGCCGTAGGAATATTTTCAAATGCCGTCTCCTCTCCCATTGCTGCTTGTTTCATTTGGTGTGCAACCTCGTGACCCACATATTTTTCTATCCTTCCCTCAACAAAATAAATAACAGGTGTAAGAATAATGGCAAGCGTGAATTTGTAGAGATAATTCATAATTCCGACCGCCAAAATCAATTGCCATGAAAACAATCCGCTAAAAGCAATAAATAAAACAATGTAGCTATCTACCAATTGCGAAACCAGTGTAGAGCCGGTAGCCCGAAGCCACAGCTTTTTATTACCGGTAATCTTTTTTATTTTTTGAAACACAAAAACATCCACCACCTGGCTCACTAAAAATGCAACAAGGCTGCCAATGATGATGCGCATATTTTGTCCGAAGATCGCGCTGAAAGAAGCCTGGATATTTTCAACACCTTGTTCATGACTGCTGCTAAGCCATACTTTCGCAGGAGGCAAGGCAATGGCAATAAAATACATCAGGAAGGCATAACTGATAAGAATAACGGCTGTTATCGAAATTCTCCGCACAGCTTTAGGCCCGTAAAATTCATTTATAATATCTGTGATCACAAATTCAAGCGGCCAGAGTATAACACCACAGGTAAGCGTAAACGCTAATCCGCTTTGCCCGAAAAGTGTGAAGTTCGCAGGCTTCATTCCAAACAAACCTTCAAGCGAAAATAATTTCATTCCTATTGCTTCTGCAATCAATGCATTGGCAACAAAAAAAGCAGTAAATCCTACAAAAATTTTAGTGGGCTTGTCATTTACAATTTTATGTATCATGCAGCTGTCTGTTTATAAAAAAAAGAAATAATAAAATTCAACGACTAAAAAAACAACATTTATTATTGAAAGCCATATAGGTAAAACGATCACTTTTCTAAGCAGCCATACAACAAGATAACCGATGCACATTAGCAGGTTAATTATAACGGCTAAAACTCCTAAAATAATTATAAGGTCTTTAAAAAATGGCAAAGCCTCTACTGTACCCGGTACGCCCGCAACCGCTTTGTGAGTTTCCAGTTTAGAAAAAATAATAAACAGTAAAAAACAAATGTTACAAATGAAAGTAAACCTTGAAAAAAATGAAATTAATTTCATTAAAATAAAATGTTTTAAAAAACTCTCAACAAAATAATATTAATTTGTCGGAATTATATTTTTTGAATGGCAAATGTACTGAGTATTGTTACCTATAAAATACTTCCACCAAAATTAGGCGGCCAAAAAGGAATTGCCCTCTTCAATGAATATTTTTCTAAAGAAGAAAATCTTTATTGTTTCACAATACAGGATAATGATCCTTCGCTGGCGCCATATAAAGTTTTCAATCTAATGGCGAACGAAAGTTTGCGCTACATCAATCCTTTTAATTTTGGCACCATTAAGAAGATCCTAAAAGAAAATAATATTTCACAGGTAATTGTAGAACATCCTTATTACGGATGGATGGCGCTTTTGCTGAAAAAATACTATAAGATAAAAGTAATCGTTCACTCCCACAACATAGAGGCAGAGCGCTTTAAGACTGTTGGAAAGTGGTGGTGGAAAATCCTTTGGAATTATGAAAAATGGGTTCACAATAAAGCTGATTTTACTTTTTGCATCACCCAACAAGACAGAAATTATTTTCGCGATCAATACAAAATCCCCTTCGAAAAAAGTACGGTGATAACTTATGGAATTTCGTGGAACAACATTCCTTTAGCAACCAAAAAAATGGAAGCAAAAAATAATTTGCTCAACCGATATTCTTTAGCGCCGGAAACCCATTTATTTCTATTCAACGGCACCCTGAGTTACCAGCCAAATCTTATTGCTGTAAAAAATATTGTTGAAAAAATAAATCCTCTTTTTATTAAGAAGGCAATTCCGTATAAAATAATTATTTGCGGCAAAGGCCTTCCTGCTGAAATGGAGGAATTACAAAAATACGCAGATGAAAATATTATTTATGCGGGATTTGTGGATGACATAACGGAATATTTTAAAGGAGTAGACGTATTTATAAATCCGGTTACAGAAGGTGGCGGCATTAAAACAAAATTGGTAGAGGCTTTGGGTTATAATCTGAATGCGGTTTCCACTTACAATGGAGCAATCGGTGTGGAAGAAAATCTTTGTAACGGTAAATTATATTTATCTCAAAACGAAGATTGGCAAAAGTTTGCTGATAATATGGAAATTAGCCTAAATAATACCAACTCCATTTCTTCAATTTATTTTGATCATTTTTATTGGCAAAATATTGCTGCCAAAGCAGCCCGGATTATTCGCCAATTAAAATAAGAATCTGAATTATTTATTCATTTACTATGGACTTCTATTCCATCATTTGCTCTACATGTGCCAGCCTGCCGTCTTTGGTCATCCCTTCAATAATCACCCGAAAAGATTGAGTGAAATCATTATTATAAAATTTTAAAAGCACTTTATTTTTCCCCGGCGAGGTAATAACAGAAGGGTTCCAATAAAGGGTAGTACGGATGTCTTTCTTTTCATTCTCCTGGCTGAATGAATCATAATCAGGCGAATAAAATTGCCTGATCAAAGTATAGCCACTTACTGAATTATTGGCCAATCCTTTCCCTGGTTCTTCTTTTTCATCTCCACCCTTTCTGCTGTAAATGGCTATACCTCCTCCTGATCCTCCACCCGCAGCGCCCATGAAGGGAGGCTGAAAAACCTTAATATAAGCAACATCGGCAACAGGAAGCGAAGAGATCATTTCGGGAGTAGCAGGCATTTCATCCAGGAACAGTTGAGGTGTGCCTCCACGCCACGAAAGGGTTGGAGGATTGCTGGTTGTATTAATTTGAAGCCCGGCAACCTTCCCCTGCAGGTATTGAAAAATGTCGAGCGATGTATGCGCAAAAGGATCATTTACCAGGTCAAATTCGCGCGCATCACCGCCTGAAAATAAGCCGGAAGTATATCTTTTGTCCATTTCTGCAATTGCTGATTTGGGATTTGCTTTTACCGTAACAGTGGCCAAAACTTTTCCCTTGTAATAATCTAATTCTCTTTGTAATGCATCATTCAAATGAATATGGTAATCATAGCCAGTGGTATCTGCAGCATGATTAAAATAAATACCGCTTGCCTTTGAGTTATCGGAAAAAGGGGGAAGTTTATCGGCCATGAACTGAACACTCACATCATCAAGCCCGCTATTTTTAGGCATCTGATAATAGATCTTCGCGGTATCAAAAAGAATGAGTGCAGGATCAGTAAAACTTCCATCAGGTTTTACCGGAACTGAAAAGACCTTGGTTCCTGATTTTTTGTTGTTTACCAATAAAGTAATGTGATTTGCGAGTTCCAGTTGTGTAGAGGTAGCTCCATAAATTTTTCCTGAAATGGATAAATAAGAAGTGTCACGCTGATATTTAATTTGAGGAAATTTTCCTGCAACGATTTTTTTCCAGTCTATCCTCCGCCAGCCATTGGTAAGCATTACAAGATCCAGGGCCTGCATTACAGAATCACTGTTGTTCATAAAATAATAGGCGGGGTTATTAATTTTTCCTTTCAATTCTCCGGTCAACAAAAGATGTGAAATGATAGTATTGCTGGTATCTTCATCGATAGCAGCATCAGTTACTGCTACTGATAAATTGGCGGAAAGACTATCTGGAACTTCAATTTCAATTTCATTTTTAGCGCGTTTGTTGAGCCCCCAGTGTTTTACAGTCATTGTGGGCTCAAACTCGTAATCATGGTTGTTAATAAAGGTGATCCTTTCGGCAAGGGGTTTCCAGTTATTATCAAAAACGGTGATCGTCAAAATACCGGTTGGAAGATTTTCTGTTGGAATGATCCCTTCCACAAGCCCCGCTTGTACTTCTTTCGTAATATTAAAAACAGGTTGCTGGTATTCGGTTCCCACGATGTGTACTGCCTTTAATGTTGGTAAGGATTCAGGAGACACGCTTACCTGGAAATTTCTCTTGGTACCTGCTATTGCCAGTTGAAGGGAAACTCCCGTTTTTTTTACCTCCGGAAGTTCTGTCGTATGTTTCCCTCCATTTTCGTCCTGCCAGTAAGCAGTAAATTTTTCACCGTCTTGAGGAAAGAGATAAAAATGTCCCATCCCGTCATGCAATTCTATAAGTTGTTCAATCACCTTTCCGCTGGAACTTTTTATCTCGCCTTTTATTTTTACAGGCCTTCCATATTGGTCATTGGCTTTAAAAGCAATTTTATTGTTAACGCCGGTAACAAAATTTCCACCTTCCGGGAAAAACACCATCTCGGGTTTTATTGCTTCTTTCCGAGCATAATTGATACTATCTGAGAGAACTCTCAGATCCTTGTTATATAAAAAAGAAGAGTCAAAATTCAGCATCCATTTAGTATATGCCTTTACGTGAATGTATTGCCCCTTATAGTTTTCAGGAATATCAAATTGACCTAATGAAGTACCCTCCTGCACAGGGCTTATGGTATGTAAAAGGAGTTTCCCGTTCGGATCTGTCCAATCAATATAAACAGTTTTACTCTCCTCTGCCGGAAAAATTGTTTGCATTAAATACGCCTTAAACCAGATCGTTTCTCCAGAAGCATAAGAAGATTTATCATAATGAAGGTAAATTCTTTCTTCAGTAAAATTATTGGCGTAAGTCTGCAAATTCTTCTCAAAATTTTGGGCACCGGCAAAGGATATCGAAAGAAAAAAAACAAAAACAGCAGCAATCAGTTGTTTCATTTTGAAATTGTTACATTAAAATTAATAGCAGTGTAAATTAATGTAAGAATAGAATTGCACCAAAGAAGAAAATAGATTTAACAATGAAATGAGAAGGTTGAAAGGTTGAAAACAAGTATTAAATAAATTAGTTTTGCCAAAAAAAAAGAATGGCTTTTAGAAAAGTTACAGAGGAACCCTCCAATCACCGCCACCTTGAAAAAATGACGGTTGCAGAAATAATTAAAAACATCAACCAGGAAGATCATTTGGTAGCGCCTGCGGTGCAGAAAGTGTTGCCCCAAATTGAAAAATTAATTTCAGCGGTTTCTGAAAAGATGATTGCAGGGGGAAGGTTATTTTACATTGGCGCTGGCACCAGTGGACGCCTTGGCATTCTTGATGCAAGTGAATGTGTTCCTACATTTGGCGTGCCTAAAGGCCTGGTGATTGGGGTAATTGCCGGTGGCGATAAAGCCATAGTTGATCCGGTAGAAAATGCCGAAGATGATACTGAACAGGGATGGAAAGATTTGGAAGCTTATAAGGTAAATGAGGCCGACGTGGTGATAGGTATCGCTTCCAGCGGAACAACGCCTTATGTAATTGGGGCATTAAAAAAATGCAGGCACAATAATATTGTAACAGGAAGTATCGCGTGCAACCCCGATTCTCCCATCAGCCTCGAAGCTGATTTTCCAGTAGAAGTGATCGTTGGGCCTGAATTTGTTACTGGCAGTACGCGAATGAAAAGCGGTACGGCACAAAAAATGGTTTTGAACATGATCTCTACAACAGCAATGATACAAATGGGCCGCGTGGAAGACAATAAAATGGTGAATATGAAACTTACCAATCAAAAAATTGTTGGCAGAGGTACCCGCATGCTGATGGAAAAGACCGGGATAAAAGATGAAGCCACTGCAAAAGCGTTATTGCTTAAATACGATAGCGTAAAAAAAGCAATGGAAAATTATAAATAGATCATTTTCCTGATCCGATCTTTTAAAAATTTATAAAACAAAAATCCTTGTTATTTGTTGGTTTACTGTCAACCATAGAATAACATCAGGCCAATTATCTATTTTCGCATCATGTCATTTACTTCCTACATACAATCATCTGCCATTAAAAGTTTGTCGCAATTATACGCACAATCATTTTCAGAAAAAGATTTCCAGGTAAATGAAACCAGGCCTGAGTTTGAAGGAGACTATACGATCGTGTTGTTTGCCTTGGTAAAAACTTTAAAAAAATCTCCTGAGATTTTAGGAAAAGAATTAGGAGAACAAATAGTAAAAGACCAACCGGATTTTTTTTCAGGATATAATGTGATCAAAGGTTTTCTCAATCTTACCATTGCTGATGTACAATTAAACGAACTTCTTTTCAAAAATTACAATGATATATGTTTTGGAAAAAAACCATTGAACCATGAAAAAGTAATGGTGGAATATTCTTCTCCCAATACCAACAAACCATTACATCTCGGGCATTTAAGAAATAATTTTTTGGGATGGAGCGTTGCCGAAATATTAAAAGCCAATGGAAATGAAGTTATAAAAACTTCAATCGTAAATGACCGCGGCATTCACATTTGTAAAAGCATGATCTCATGGGAAATGTTTGCCAATGGCGCCACGCCTGAGTCAGAAAAAGAAAAAGGAGATCATTTTGTAGGTGATTATTATGTGAAATTTAATGATGAATTTAAGAAGGAAGTTGGGGAATTGATCAATTCAGGAAAAACTGAAGAAGTAGCAGAAAAAGAAGCGCCGGTGATGAAGAAAACCCAACAAATGTTGCTTGACTGGGAACAGGAAAAACCCGATGTAAGGGAATTGTGGAAATTGATGAATGGCTGGGTATATAAGGGTTTCGACGAAACTTATAAAAGAATAGGAAGTGATTTTGATCACACCTTTTATGAAAGCAATACTTATTTATTAGGGAAAGATTTTGTAAAAGAAGGATTAGAAAAAAATATTTTATTCAAAAAAGAAGACGGCAGTGTATGGATTGATCTTTCTGATAAAAACCTGGATGAAAAACTGGTTTTAAGAAGTGATGGTACTTCAGTTTACATCACACAGGATATTGGTCTCGCCACACAAAAATTTGAAGAATACCATTTAGATAAAAGTATTTATGTGAT
>JBBQWJ010000125.1:0-9573 GCA_038210685.1 Chitinophagales bacterium
AAAACCAACGAGCCCGAATTTGCTCGCATTATAAGCCGAACCATTTTCAAAAAAATTAGTTCCTGCGAGGCTTGCAATGGTAATGATGTATCCTTTTGATTTTTTTAGTTCTTCTACCGAAGCTTTTACACTATTAAAAACACCAGTGAGATTGGTGTCGATCGTGCTTTTCCAGTTTTCTTCAGATAAACTATCGATTGGTGCAAAATGCCCAACTCCAGCATTCGCAATTAACACATCCAATTGCCCAAACTGGGCAATAACTTTCTGAACAGCACTTTTTTCACTTTCCATTGAACTGACATCGGATTCTAAAGCGAGAACTTTGGAAGTATCATCGCTTAAAGAAGAAGCCGCTTTTTTTGCAGCTTCAAGGTGGCGGCTGGTGATGGCCACTTTCATTCCAAGATCTAATAATGCTTTTGCGATTCCATATCCAATTCCTTTGCTTCCACCGGTTATGTACGCTACTTTATTGTTGAGAGAATTCATACTTTAATAAAATTTGTATAAAATAAAAATGGTGATAATTTGCTCGTTTACTATACTACGGGCGGCTCTTCGTCCAGTTTATTGTCTTTAATAAACTTGTCTTTTACCTCTGTAAATTCTTCTACAAGACTATGAGCTGCATTTAAAGTATCATCCGCGTTGGAATGTATTTCAGGTAATTTTTTTTCCAAAAGGCCAATGCCCAGATTGATGTTTTCTGCTTCCAGCTGGGCAATTTTTTTCAGTAAAGAAGTTTGGCTGTTAACGATATCATCCAACTCGCGGATCATCTTTTCCATCGAGTTGAGTTTTTCTCTTTTATCCATTAGGAATATTTTTGTTTCAACTAATTGAATCAAATATTGTTCCTTAATTAGGTTTAGAAGAGTTTTGGCGTTACGGTGTTTAGGATTTGGCAGTAAACAAAAAAATAATCAATTTTTCTATTCACTATTGACATTCACTACTCACTATCATACGCCCATTTAACCAAAGTTGCGCCCCATGTAAATCCCCCTCCAAATGCCGCGAGAACAATTAAATCATCTTTCTTTAATTGTTTTTCCCATTCCCACAAACAAAGTGGTATAGTGGCAGAAGTAGTATTTCCGTAACGTTGAATATTGATCATCACTTTATCCATACTAAGCCCCATACGGTTTGCAGTGGCATCAATAATTCTTTTGTTGGCCTGGTGAGGAACCAGCCAGGCAATGTCTTCGCCTGTGAGATGATTTCTTTGTAACAATTCATACGAAACATCTGCCATTCCTTTTACGGCAAACTTAAAAACCTGTGGCCCTTCCTGGAAAATGTAATGTTCTTTTGCCATTACCGTTTCAACAGAAGCAGGCTTTGCAGAGCCACCGGCTACCATTTTTAAATATTCTTTTCCTACGCCGTCTGTTTTTAATAAACTGTCCTGTATTCCATAACCTTCTTCATTGGGTTCCAATAAAATCGCGCCAGCTGCATCACCAAAAAGTACACAGGTTTTTCTATCGCTGTAATCTACGATGCCGCTCATCTTATCGGTTCCTACCACGACTACTTTTTTATACCGGCCACTTTCTATCAACGATGCGCCGGTAGTTACGCCGAATAAGAATCCTGAACAGGCTGCAGAAAGATCAAATCCAAAAGCATTGGTAGCTCCCACTTCGTAAGAAATTATATTAGCCGTTGCAGGAAAGGTCATATCAGGAGTAACAGTGCAGCAAATGATACACTCAATTTCGATCGGATCTATTCCTCTTTTTATACAAAGTTCTAAAACCGCAGGCACTGCCATTTTAGAAACCCCCATGTTTTCGCCTTTTAAAATTCTTCTTTCTTCTACGCCGGTCCGGGTTTTTATCCATTCGTCGGATGTTTCAACCATGGTTTCAAGTTCGGCATTGGTAAGCTTATAATCGGGTACGTACGCGCCTACGGCTGTAATGGCTGCGGAAATTTTATTACTCATTTTTTATTTAAAATATTTTAATTCAGGCGATAAAAATACAACATCCGAACTATTCAAAACCGAAAGGATAATTTTTAATTAATAATATGCGAGGTCATTAAGTCGAATTACCTATTTTTGAGCCACTTTAAAAGTTATGATCGCATACCTATCAGGAAAATTTTCTTATAAAAACCCCGCCGTAGTATACGTGGATGTTCATGGAGTTGGTTATGAAGTAAATATCAGCCTCAACACTTATGCCCAGATTCAGAAGTTGGAAGAAGGGAAACTTTTTACTTATTTGCAGATAAAGGAAGATGCTCATACATTGTACGGCTTTTTTGATGCAATGGAAAAAGAAATGTTTATATTGCTGATAAGTGTTTCGGGGGTAGGTGCAGCAACTGCCAGAATGATGTTGTCCAGTATGAAACCTGAAGATGTAAGCAATGCGATTTTGATGAAACAGACTTCCGTTCTGGAGGCAGTAAAAGGTATTGGAAGAAAAACAGCGGAGCGTTTGGTGCTTGAATTGAAAGACAAAGTTTCAAAAATATCTTCTACTTCGGCAGGAAATATCCAGGTTGGCAATACTTTCGATCAGGATGCGTTAAATGCATTAATAGCTTTAGGAATATCAAGGCCGGTGGCAGAACAAGCCATCAAAAAAATAATAATGAACGAACCTTCAATTAATTCCCTGGAAACTTTAATAAAAAAAGCACTTAAAGCCATTTGATAGAAATCTACCTAAAATAATTTGCCGGAATGGTCATACAGAGAGAAGCGCCAAATTATATGGGGTGGATATTATATTGGATGCTTTCAGTAGTATTTGCTATTGTTGTGCCTTCTTATGCCTCAGCGCAGGATTCTTCGGCTATTCAAAATAACGACACTCTTCCTTTTCCTATACACGATACAAGAGGTGATTTTCTTTCTGCCAGGCAGAATGTTTATGATTTTAAAAATCCGCCTAATATTAACGACTCCGTAGCTTATGACCCCATAACAAAAACTTATACAGTTTACGAAAAAGCAGGAAGCCATTATTACAGAACTCCAACAATCTATACTGCTGAAGAATTCAGGGCAATGGAGGCAAAGAAAGCAGAGATTAGTTATTTTCAGAAAAGAGCCAATACGCTTAGCATTCTTAATCGCGGACAAATAAAACCAAAATTGAATGTGTATGATAATTTATTCAACCGGCTTTTTGGAAATGGAAAAGTAGATATTCAACCACAGGGAAATATTGACGTAACAGCCGGCTACCAGGGGCAAAATGTGAAAAACCCAACGCTTCCTGAAAAAGCAAGAAGGAACGGTGGCTTCGATTTTAATATGGCTGCGCAGTTGAATGTGATTGCCAATATCGGTGATAAAATGAAATTTCCGATTAGTTATAACACACTGGCCAATTTTGATTTTACCAACCAGTTAAAGCTGGATTATACAGGTACTGATGATGAGATTTTAAAACGTTTTGAAGCAGGAAACGTATCTTTTCCTTTAAGGAGTAACTTAATACCCGGCGCTCAATCGCTCTTTGGGGTAAAAACACAATTGCAGTTTGGAAAATTATTTATTACCACTGTTTTAGCCAATCAAAAATCACAACGGCAATCGATGAATTTACAGGGTGGCAATACAGCCACTCATTTTGAAATTAAAGCTGATGAGTATGAGGAAAACCGGCACTTTTTATTAGCTCAATACTTCCGCAAGAATTATGATAAGGTGATGAGTAATGCGCCGGCTGTTATTACCCCGGTGCAAATATTGAGACTGGAAGTGTGGGTGACCAATAGAAACGGCGCAACAACAGACGCGAGAGAAGTTGTGGGTTTAATGGATCTTGGAGAATCCGATCCTTATCACAATTTTACCGTAACAGGTTCCTTGCCCGATAACAATACTAATAATGAGTATTCCTCAATCATCAATAAATCCGGAAGCCGTAATTCAACACTTATCAATAACCAGCTAATAGGAATGGGTCTTAATCCGGTACAGGATTTCGAAAAAACCTTTGCCAGAAAATTAGATTCTACACAATACATTTATAATAAACGCGCAGGCTTTTTATCGTTAAGTCAACCACTACAGCCAGACGAAGTGTTGGCAGTCGCCTTTCAGTATTCTTATAATGGAAGGATTTACCAGGTGGGAGAATTTTCACAGGATGTACCGCCGGATTCTTCTTCGAGTAATCAAAAAGTATTGTTTCTAAAATTGCTGAAGGCAACTTCTCAAAGGCCGAAACTTCCTATTTGGCAACTAATGATGAAAAACGTTTACAGTGTGGGCTACGGATCATTGGACAGGCAGGATTTTCAATTGAATGTATTGTACCAGCAGCCGGGTCTTGGTGCAAAAAGATATTTGCCTTTCGGGGATTTAAACCAGGGAACACCTCTGTTAACCCTCGACAATTTAGACAGGCTGAACAGTCAGAACGACCCCCAACCTGATGGTGTGTTCGACTATATTGAAGGGTATACCGTTTTATCTCAATACAGCAGAATTATTTTTCCTGTTTTGGAACCCTTCGGGCGGGCGCTTGCTCCTAAGGTTTTCAGCAACCCCGCAATTGGGGCAGATAGTTTGTATTACCCCTTATATGATTCCATAAAAACGATCGCACAGCAGCAATTTCCCAATCTTGATCGCTTTGTTTTAGAGGGAACGGCAAAAACTACTTCCAGCTCGGATATAAGTATTGGCTATAATATTCCACCCGGTTCTGTTAGCGTTACGGCAGGAGGAAGGCAATTAACTGAAAATATAGACTACACAATCAATTACGACCTGGGAACTATTAAAGTAATAAACCAGGCCATTATTAATTCGGGAATTCCTGTGCAGGTAAATTATGAAAACAACGCTTCTTTCGGTTTGCAGCAAAAAAGCTACATGGGTTTGCGGCTCGATTACATGGTTAAAAATACCGCTAAAGAGCAGTTTGCATTAGGAGGCACCATGGTGCGGCTCAGCGAACGGCCTTTTTTTACAAAAGTTGATTATGGAGAAGACCCGATAAGGAATACTATGTATGGATTAGACGGAAGCTACAGGAGGGATATGCCTCGTCTTACCAAAATTTTGAATAAAATTCCGTTCTACAATTCTACTGCTCCTTCTTCAATCAATGCCTACGGCGAGGCGGCATTTTTAAAACCTGGTCACGCTCCCCAAATCGGAAAGGGAAATAATGGGGTGATTTATATTGATAATTTTGAAGGAAGTAAAAGTGATATTGATCTTCGCTTTCCTCCAATAAGCTGGGCGCTTGCGTCTACACCTCATGGTGCTACCGATAAAAATGGCAACTTGCTTTTTCCGGAAGCAGACTCTACCAACAGCCTTGTATACGGTATGAACCGCGCCAGGATAGCATGGTACCAGATCGAACCCACTTTGCAGGATCCAAAAAATATAAATAATCCTCTAAGGGGAAATAAAAAATTGCTTTCTGATCCAAGGGTTCGGGCGGTTTCACAATCAGAAATTTTCCCTCAACGGACCACCGATTTTGGACAAAACCAGTTGATCACATTTGATCTTTCTTATTATCCTTCAGATCGCGGGCCTTATAATTATGATGCTTCAAGATTAACTCTGAATTCTAACGGAAAATTCTTAAATCCAAAAACGAAATGGGGTGGATTAATGCGCAGCCTTGACCAGACGGATTTTGAAACGGCCAATATCCAATATATTGAATGCTGGGTTCAGGACCCATTTATTAATGATCCAAATAGTACAGGCGGACAATTTTATATAGATCTTGGAAATGTTTCAGAAGATGTTTTAAAAGATTCAAGAAGATTTTATGAAAATGGCCTGCCTACGCCTAATCTGCCTGCACAGGTTGATAAATCTATTTGGGGCCTCGTTCCAAGAAATCCTATCCAGGTTACAAATGCCTTCAGCACCGATCCTGCCGACAGGCCTTACCAGGATGTGGGTTTTGATGGTTTGACCGATAGCGCTGAAAGATCTTTCAGAAGAAATGATTACCTGGATATTCTTGCTGCCAACTTCGGAACTAATTCTAAAGTATACCAGGATGCATTGGCCGATCCTTCTTCAGATAATTACCAATATTACCGCGGAGCCACGCTGGATGCAGAAGGAGCAGACATTCTTGCGCGATACAAATATTTTAATAACCCACAGGGCAATTCCCCTATTGCTGATAATAAATCTCAATATTCTTCAGCAGCCACTTTATATCCCGACCAGGAAGATCTTAATCGTGATAATACACTTAATGAAACAGAAGAGTACTTCCAATATATTGTTGACCTTAAGCCGCCAACCGATCCCGAAATGAACATCGGTAATGATTATATAATTGATAAAAAAGTAGTTGGGGTAAAACTGGTTGATGGCACCTCAAGGAATGAAACATGGTACCAGTTGAGAATACCAATTGATTCTTACAATAAAAAAGTTGGAAACATTCCTGATTTTAAATCCATCCGTTTTATGAGGATGTTCTTAACCGGCTTCCAGGATAGCGTTACCGTGCGTTTTGGAACGTTAAGTCTTGTTCGAAATACCTGGAGAAAGTTTCAGTATAAACTCGATTCCTCAGGAAATTATTCTCCTACTTCTGAAAATGATTTTAATGTGGGTGCTGTAAACATTGAGGAAAATGACAAACGCAAGCCTTTGCCGTACCGAACTCCAAGCGCTATTGAGCGTGTACAAACTTTAAGTAATAATGGCGTAAACCTTTTGCAAAATGAGCAATCACTTACACTGCAGTTTTGCAACCTTGCAAAAAATGACGGTAAAGCTGTTTTCCAGACTTTCGTAAATAAAGACCTTCGGCAATTCAGAAAGTTGCAGATGTATATTCATGCAGAAAGGAATCAAACCACAACCTTAAATAACAATGATCTTACTGCTGTGATAAGAATAGGAAGTGACTTTGTAAATAATTATTATGAAATACGGATTCCTTTAAAACTTACGCCGCTAAATACCGGGCTTGATCCCAACAGCCAGGCTTATAATGATACTTTGTGGATACAAAGTAACAACCTGGACCTCGATCTTACTGCGCTTACTGATATTAAAACTCAACGAAATTTATCCAATTCTGCGATAAATGTTTTGTATTCTCAAACCGAACCGAATGGGCACACCTATTCAATTATGGGAAATCCGAACCTGGCAGAAGTGGGCGGAATTTTAATGGGTGTTGAAAATACCAATGGCGTTTCTGCGTGCGGTGAATTATGGTTTAATGAATTGCGCTTATCATCAATGGATGAAAAGGGTGGGTGGGCCTCTTTAGGTCGTGTTGATGCCAATCTTGCTGATCTCGGAACGATTTCAGTTTCTGCAAATACACACAGCAATGGTTTTGGTACACTTGAACAAGGAATTAATGACAGGTATAAAGATAATTTTGTTCAATTTGATGCGGCGGCCAATCTCGAATTAGGAAAGCTTTTGCCTAAAGGCGCAGGCATGTCAATTCCTGTTTATGCCAGCATAACGAATGCCACCAGCGCTCCACAATACGATCCTTTTGATAAAGACATCACGTTAAAACAAAAAATAAAAGATGCACCTACCAAAAGTGCAAAAGATTCTATACGGAATAATGCGATCGAATTCGCATCTATTAAAACGATCAGTTTTACCAATGTTCATAAAAACCGATTGAACAATAAAAAGCCACAATTGTGGGATATTGAAAATGTGGACGTAAGTTATACTTATACAAAAACGGAAGCACATAATCCACTTATTGAATATAATAATGTAACCAAACAGCAGGGGAGCCTTGGGTATAATTTTATGCCTCAGCCGAAGTTTATTTCTCCTTTTAAAAAGTTGTTTAAATCAAAAACGCATTGGTTCGATCTGATAAAAGATTTCAATATTAACCCTATCCCATCTCAGCTTACTTTTAAGGCAGACGTGTTCAGGCAGTTTGCTGTTTTAAAACCCCGCAGCATTGGTGAAAGTAAATTTCAAACTCCCGAAACCTTTGATAAATATTTCAATTTCAACAGGAATTATATTTTAAGGTGGGAACTGACTCATTCGCTTACGCTGGATTATTCAGCCTTGAATAACTCGGTAATTGATGAACCGGCCGGAAGGCTTAATACAAGAGCAAAAAAAGATACCGTAAAACAAAACTTTCTTTCCGGGGGAAGAAATACAGTTTTTAACCAGACAATTAATTTTTCTTACAATGTGCCTTTATCAAAATTGCCGCTCACAGACTGGATAAATATGCATTTGGATTATACGGCTACCTATAACTGGATTGGTGCTTCCCGGCTTGCCGTAAACCTTGGTAACTTTTTAGAAAATGGCCAGCAGGAAAATGCTACGGTTCAACTTGATTTTTTAAGGTTATACAGCAAATCAAAATGGTTACGTGCCTTAGATCAACCGCTGCAGCCAAGAGAACCGGCGGCAAAGGATACATCAGGAGCCAGAAAGCCAAATGTTCCTGCAACCAAACCTTCACCCAAGGATCTTCCACAAGTAACTGGGGTATTAAGGGTTCTTGGCAAATTATTGACAAGTGTAAAATCGGTCAATGCTTCTGTTTCTGAAATCAGCCATACGAGACTGCCGGGGTACACAGACAGCACCAGGATTTTAGGACAGGATTTTAAAAGCATGGCTCCCGGATTTGATTTTATACTCGGCAGGCAGCCAGACAGTAATTGGCTTAATAATGCCTCCAGCCGCGGTTTGATAACAAGGGATTCTAATTTCAATGATTTATTTGTCCAAAGTTTCGACCAGAAAATTACCGTGGCAGCTCAACTTGAACCCGTGAGAGATCTTACTATTAATTTGAACCTCAGCAAGAGTTTTACAAAAAATTACTCAGAAACTTTTAAAGACACTTCAGGAACCGGCAATCATTTCTCACATCTTAGCCCTTATGTAAATGGTGGCTTTAATGTAACTTATATCGCCTTAAATACTTTGTTTGGCAAATATGATCCGAATCGTATTTCTCAAACGTTTTTAAAATTCCAGGATTACCGAAAGATTTTATCTGAAAGGTTAGGGGCTTTGAATACTTATAATAAATTACAGGGAAATCCAACAGGCGCTGATGGTTATGCGTTAGGATATGGAAGGTATTCTGTAGATGTGTTGGTGCCGGCGTTTATAGCAGCTTACACGGGACAAGATCCTACCAAAGTGGCCCTTATTAAACAACAAAATCAGAATATAAAATCTAATCCGTTTAGCGGCATTTTACCCAAACCTAACTGGAGCGTTGCTTACAATGGGTTAAGCCGTATACCGGGTTTAGATAAAATATTTTCCAATTTTTCATTGACGCATGCTTACAACGCGAGCGTGGGAATGAATAATTTTACCTCAGCTTTGTATTACAGAGACGTATCTCAATATGGTTATCCATCGTTTATTGATACTACAGGCGGCAGCAATAATTATATTCCTTTCTTCCTGGTTCCAAATATTACTATACAGGAACAGTTTGCGCCATTAATTGGTATTGATATGACGTTTACCAATCAGCTTAGTCTTAAATTTAATTATGTAAAACAACGCCAGTTAAGTTTAAGCCTTATCGATTATCAATTAAGTGAAGTTAGATCTACCGAAATCAC
>JBBQWJ010000126.1:0-9561 GCA_038210685.1 Chitinophagales bacterium
ACAGTTTCTGCAGATACTGAAGTTTGATCGATTGCAATTGGATTCATCGCGGCAATTTGCATGGCCACGTCTTTTCCGGCTTCTGCATTTGCTTTGTTCAAACCCACTAAAACACCCATACGATAAGCGCCATGGATATAAGAAGCCACATAAGGCGCTTCAATTTTTTCAAATTTTGAAACGCTGATTTTTTCTCCAATCTTGGCAACTTGCCCGTTCAATTTATCAGCGATAGTTTCGTCACCAATTTTTACTGAATTCAATTCTTCTGCAGAATTTACGTTATTTGCAACCGCTGCATCCATAATTGACTGGGCAAAAGCTATGTACTCAGCGTTTTTACTTACAAAATCAGTTTCGCAACTTACATTAATGATAAAGCCTGTTTTATTATCTTCTGTAGTTTGTGCTATTACCACACCTTCTTTAGCTTCACGGTCGCCACGGAGTGCGGCTACTTTCTGTCCTTTTTTTCTTAAGTAATCGATTGCTGCTTCAAAATCACCATTTGATTCTACCAACGCTTTACGGCAATCCATCATTCCTGCACCTGTTTGCTGGCGTAATTTATTAATTTCTGATGCTGTTATTGTTGTTGTACTCATTGTCTTTTGTTGAATTTTAAATGATAAAAATGAAATAGAATGAAATTGTTTTCACAAATCCTATTCCTGATTATTCATTATCAATTGTCAGTAATAATTTATCTGCGTCCACCACCTGGTCCTCTGCTCCCCTGACCTGGTCCTGCTACACGACGTTTTTGAGGTCCTGCCGGTCCGCGTCCTTTTCCGCCTGATGGTCCGCCACTTCCCCTACGGCGTTCTTTTCCTTCGTCAGAATCATCATCAAATTTGATGTCTCTTGTGTTTGATTCTTCAACTTCTTCAGTGTCGTCTTCTTTTTCAGCTTGCCTTTCTGCCAAACCTTCTGAAATTGCTGCTACAATATAATTGGTAATAATTGCGATTGACTTTGTTGCATCATCGTTAGAAGGAATAGAAAATTCTACTTTATTAGGATCGCAGTTGGTATCAACCATTCCGAAAGTAGTAATGTTGAGGCGTTTTGCTTCCGATAGCGCAATATGTTCATGCCCTATATCAACTAAAAATAAGGCAGCAGGAACACGGCTTATCTGTGCAATACCGCCCAACACTTTTTCCATTTTATCCCTATCGCGTGTAAGTGTAAGGCGCTCTTTTTTGGTAATGCTGTCCAGTGTTCCGTCGTTCAGCATTTTTTCAATTGCCTGCATTTTCTTTACACTTTTACGAACAGTGTTGAAGTTAGTAAGCATTCCGCCAAGCCAACGCTCAGTAACAAAAGGCATATTTACTCTTCTTGCCGCTTCGGTTACGATTTCTTTAGCTTGTTTTTTAGTAGCCACAAACATGATCTTCTTACCGCTTTTGGCGATAGATTTCATGGCAGCAGCCGCTTCTTCAAGGCCTTCAACAGTTTTGTTGAGGTCGATAATATGAATACCTTTTTTCTCAGCAAAAATGTAAGGCAACATTTTTGGGTTCCACTTCTTTTTTAAATGGCCGAAGTGCACACCTGCTTCTAAAAGCTGCTGTTGTAAAGAAGTATTATTTTCCATTTATTTTTTATTAAGGTTGTTTTATAAAAATTGTATCAGCTAAGAAGCATCAAATTAACGTTTAGAGAACTGGAAGCTCTTTCTTGCTTTCTTCTTACCTGGTTTTTTACGTTCTACAGAACGTGGGTCGCGGGTAAGTAATCCTGCTTCTTTTAAAGCCGGGCGATAATCAGGATTTACCTGCAAAAGTGCGCGGGCAATTCCTAGTTTTACTGCTTCTGCCTGGCCTTTAACTCCTCCGCCTTTTGCGTTAACAGTAACGTCAAACTTATCGGCTGAATCAATTGATTTTAAGGCAGCTTCCACCTGGTTTTGTAAATACACAAGCGGAAAATAAGTTTTGTAATCTTTTCCGTTGATAGTGATTTTGCCATCGCCTTTGGAAAGAAACACGCGTGTTACGGCTTCTTTTCTACGGCCAACTGCATTTTTTTGTTTTTCCATTTTTTATTTTTTTGGGTCCCGATAGCTATCGGGATTAAAATTTTAATTGTTGTGGATTTTGTGCGCCATGCGGATGTTCTGAACCTGCGTAAACGAATAATTTCTTATACATTTTGCGGCCCAGTTTATTTTTAGGCAACATCCCCTTTACTGCTCTCTCAATGATTACATCGGGGCGGCGTTTCAAAAGATCGCCTGCGGCTTCTTCTTTTTTACCTCCCGGATAACCGCTGTAGTTGATGTAAGATTTTTGTTCCAATTTGTTCCCGGTAAATCTTACCTTATCGCAATTGGTAACGATCACATAATCGCCGCAATCTACATGTGGCGTAAAGTAGGCTTTGTTCTTTCCACGAAGAACAGACGCAATTTTTGCGCACATGCGGCCTACGGTTTGATTAGTACCGTCAACAACGTACCAGTTACGCTGCACGGTAGCCTCGTTTGCATGCTTGGTGGTGAAATGTAATTTGCTCATTTTTGTTTTTTAATGATTTCTATTCTTATTACAATAAAAACCGGTTGAATTAACTGCCGCTATCCCGGCATTTTTTTTAAGGATTGCGAAGGTAAGGCGAAACAAGATTAAAAAAATTCAATTTTGCAAAATATTTTCATCGAACCTTTATAACTAATTGATTATCTATAAAAAATTTGCACAAAAATTTTAAACCTTGCTTTTTTTGAAGAGAAATAATGACGGGAAATAGGGGAATATTAACAACTGGATGAAGTTACTCTTCAAACTTTTACAGTGAACCCACAAAAAAATCAGATTCCTATTTTTTGTAGTTAATATCTCAAAAAATTTTTAGCCAATTAATTTTACAATTATATTTGCCAAAAAAACAGAGAGATGGAAGATACACAACCAGTAGGCAAATGGTGGCTCATGTTTGTTATAAGTGCCATTGTACAAATCATTTTTTTAATCTGGATCAGGGAGTACTTTTGGATTATTCTTCCATGGTGGCTCACTGCTTTTGCAAAAGGAATGCGGCTTATTTAATTTCCTCTATTTTAATACTTCAGCCAGTTTATCATGTAATTCGCTGCCTCTTAATTCTGTAGCGATAATTTTCCCCTGCGGGTCAATCAGTACATTAAATGGAATAGCTTGTACATGATACTTTTCTGCAGCAGCACTATTCCAAAATTTAAGGTCACTGATCTGCTTCCAAACCAGGCCGTCATCATTGATAGCTTTTAACCATGCTTTCTTATCCTGGTCGAGAGACACGCCAAGAATGGTGAAATTCTTATCTTTAAACTGGTTGTAATTAGCCACTACATTTGGATTTTCCTGCCGGCAAGGCCCACACCAGCTTGCCCAAAAATCTACTAAAACATATCTTCCACGAAGTGAACTTAATGAAAAAGGTTTGCCGTTTACATCAGGTAATGTAAGATCGGGAGCTATTTTTCCAGGAGCAATGTCGCTGTTATTGTCTACCTGCTTATTTTGGGCTGCCACATATTGATCAAATTGTTGAACCATTCCTGAAACGGAAGAATTTTTTGGGAATTTTGCGGTGAGATGATTTAATAAGTTTTTCACGGTATCCATATTCACATCTGACGTGTAACCTAAAGCGAAAAGGGCATTTATAGGGCTTGAAGTGGTATCAATAAACCTTACCAAAAAATTATTATACCATTCGTTGCTGGCATTAAAAGTGCTATTGGCCATCAACGTCATAGAGTCATTATTCTGCTGCTGATAATCTTTCTTCGCCTGGTCTTCACTAATCAGGTTGGTATGAATAGAATCGAGACGCATTATAAACGCTGTTAGCGATGCATTGGCCGGAGTATTAAATTTAGTTGTGTTTAAAACAGAATCTCTTGCATCTGCAGAAAAATCAATATTGTCTTTGTCATTTATAAATAAATAACCCGCATTCTTTTCAAAGCGAATACGATACAGTCCTTCTTCAGAGGCTTTTGCTTTTACAGTAAATTTTCCACTTTTCATTTCTGAAGAATCCAATACCTGGGGTGGAATATTATCAAAATGCAATTGTTCAAGAAACACTTTTTGATCCGGCGCATTTTGCAGATCACCATTTACCGTAAAAAGCCCGTTTTTATGTGTGGAGGTGCACGAGAATAAAAAAAGTACACTTAAAAAAATCACTGTTTTTTTCATTGTAATTATGTTGAATTTATTGATTGAGTTTTTGATTAAGAAGCTGAATTACCGCTTGCATATCGGCCTTTCCTTTACTTTTCTTTTTTACTTCTCCGGCAAATAAACCTGTAAGATTTTTCTTACCTTTTTTATATTCCGAAACTTTATCCGGCATAGAAGACAAAACTTCGTCTACCCATTGCAGTAATGTATCGTCATTTTTTACCTGTAAGAGATTTAATTCTTTCGCCACCTGTAACGGCTCCTTTTCCGGAGAATTTATTAACACCGGAAATATTTTACTTGCAGCAATACCAAAACTTACTTTTCCTTCTTCGGTAATATCTACCAGTTTAGCCATCATGCCAGCGCTTATCGAAAGTTGTTCTATTTCAAGGTTGTTCTCATTTAAAAAAGACCTTACCGGCCCAATTATCCAATTAGAAACTGCTTTAAAATGATTAGTATGTTGAATAACATCATCAAAATAAGAAGCCGTTTTTCTATCCCCTGCAATTACTTTTGCTGCTTCGTCTGTAAGAGAATATTCTTTGATCAATCTATTTTCAAGTGCCAGGGGTAATTCAGGCATTGAGGATCTGATTGATATAATTTCCTCTTCAGTAATTAAAAAAGGTGCCAAATCCGGTTCAGGAAAATATCGATAATCATTGGCTTCTTCCTTCGATCTTAAAGAAAAAGTAGTTCCGTTGGTTGCGTCAAAACTCCTCGTTTGTTGCTTAACTTCCTCACCGTTTTCCAGAATTTTTATCAGCCTTTCTATTTCAAAATCGATTGCTTTTTTTACATTCCTGATGGAGTTAAGGTTTTTAACTTCCACTTTGGTTCCCAATTTCTTTTCACCCTTTAAGCGTACAGAAACATTGGCATCACAACGCATACTTCCTTCTTCCATGTTGCCATCGCAAATGTCCAGGTGGCGAACCATTTTTCTTATTTCAGTTACATAAGCAAAAGCTTCTTCGGAAGAATGAAGATCAGGCTCTGAAACAATTTCAAGTAAAGGAACTCCTGCACGATTAAGATCAATGCAGGTGTAATTTTCATCCACATCGTGTACACTTTTCCCCGCATCTTCTTCCAGGTGTATCCTGTTTAATAAAATATTTCTTTCTATTCCATTTACAGAAATTAGAATACTTCCGTTTTTACAAATAGGCGTTGTATGCTGCGAAATCTGGTAACCTTTGGGAAGATCCGGATAAAAATAATTTTTTCTTGCAAAGAAATTGTCCCGAACAATATCACAATTAAAGGCAAGCCCAAGTTTGATCGCAAGTTCTACTGCCTTTTCATTCATCTTCGGCAAAGTTCCCGGATGAGCAAGAGAAATAGCGCTCACATTGGTATTTGGCGGATTTCCAAACTCTGTACTATCACCACAAAACAATTTACTTTTCGTAAGTAATTGCGTATGGACTTCGAGTCCAATAACCGCTTCATATTTATCAACATCCGACATGGCAGCGAAGATATGAAAAGACATTTCCATTTTTACGGAATGAAAACTTAAATTCCTTTAATGTTTGCCTTCATAATAATCACACTGTTCTACGGAACCAAGCCGGAAGCGAATTGGAATATTGGTTGCTTTTTCAATTTTCAATTCCTGGCGGCAGAAAAATGCATAATTGCAGGTTGCTAAATTAGCTGGTATTATAGAAGTGAATGTAGTCCTTAGATTTTCGGGCGGATAAGAAGTTCCGTTCCTGTACAAACCATAATCGTTTTCATCTTTTGTAAACCTCAAAAAAGAAATTTTGTTTTGAGGAGGATTTTCCTGTTTAAGGGATAAATAATTCTTTTTTAACGAAATTTTTTTTGAAGGTGTAAGCGGCTGTTTTATAGACTGAGCATACGAAAAATCTGTTAAAATAAAAAAAAATATAATTAGGCCACAAAATTTGTTCCAAAAAAACATATCATTACATTTGCTTTGTAAATTTAATCTATTAAAAGGAAAAAAGTAAATGTCGTTAAGCCAGCGGTTACAGCAAAAGTTATTACAGAAACTATCTCCTCAGCAAATTCAGCTGATGAAGCTATTGCAGGTTCCCACTGCGCACCTTGAAGAAAGGATTAAGGAAGAACTTGAGGAAAATCCTGCACTTGATTCAGTGGAAGACGGATATACTGAGCCCACCGAAGGAGCGGATGAATTTGAAACGGTGGATGAATTCGAAAATGACGGAAGCGAGAATGATTATGATAATATAGACATTAGCGAATATGTAAATGATGGTGACGATGAGCCGGGAGATTACAAATACCGGGACGACAATTACGGAGACCCTGATGATAAAAAAGTAATGCCTCATAAAGTTGAAACTTCATTTTATGATACCCTGAAATCACAATTGCTCATGCTTGATATTAGTGACGAAGAAAGAAGAATCGCAGAGCAAATAATTGGAAGCATTGATGATGACGGATACCTGCGGCGCGATGTTACCTCCATCTGTGATGATCTTGCGTTCCGTCAAAATATAATCACTACAGACAAAGAAATTGAAAAACTTATTAGCCTTATTCATCACTTCGACCCCCCAGGAGTTGGAGCAAGAGATTTGCAGGAATGTCTTTTACTGCAATTAAGACGAAAGGAAAAAAATGGTTTGCCCGTAGGAATAGCGATCGAAATTATTGAAAACTATTTCGATGAATTCACCAAAAAACACTATGAGAAAATTCAGAAAAGCCTAAATCTAAATGAGGATGAGATTAAGGAAGTGATTACACAAATCATCAAATTAAATCCCAAGCCAGGTGGCCAGGTGGGTGAAACGAACAAGTTGCAAAGTTATGTGATTCCTGATTTTTTTGTTTTAAATAATAATGGAAAACTAGAGGTTACGCTTAATTCAAAAAATGCACCTGACCTTCGCATCAGTGAGGGTTATAGAGATATGCTGAAGGATTATGACCGTGGTAATAAAAAAGATAAAAGGCAGAAAGAAGCCGTTCTTTTTATCAAACAAAAAATAGATTCTGCCAAATGGTTCATTGATGCGATCAAACAAAGGCAACATACTTTATTAAGCACCATGCAGACAATCGTTGATTATCAAAAACAGTTTTTCTTTTCTGGCGAAGATATTGATCTCAGGCCAATGATCCTGAAAGATATTGCAGAAAGAACCATGCTTGATATTTCTACTGTTAGCCGTGTGGCAAACAGTAAATTTGTGCAAACCGAATTTGGAACTTACCGCCTGAAATTTTTCTTTAGTGAAAGCCTTGTTACTGATAGTGGTGAAGAAGTAAGTACACGTGAGGTGAAAAAAATATTAAGTGATTTGATTGAAGAGGAAAATAAACAGAAACCACTAAGTGATGAAAAGCTTACCGAGCAATTGCAGGAAAAAGGGTATAACATTGCACGACGCACTGTTGCCAAATATCGCGAGCAGTTAAATATTCCTGTTGCGCGCTTAAGAAAAGAACTTTAAAAATGATACAAAATTTTTCTCCACAGGAAAATGAATTTAATAGACTGCCGGCTGTTGAAACAAACTTACACTTCCCCTGGATCCTCCGGTTTTGGGCTCAATTTTTCTCTGTTATTTTTCATCCCCTTTTTATTCCGGTAATAGGTGCGTGGTTTTTAGCTTTTGTTCAACCCGGATATTTTACAGGAATAGCGCCTCATGAAAAAACAATGATTGTTATCCGTGTGGGATACAATACCATATTTTACCCCGCACTTACAGTAGTATTATTGAAAGCGCTGGGTTTTAGCAAAAGTATTTTATTAAAAACCCAGCGGGAAAGAGTCATTCCTTATATTGCTACAAATATTTTTTATTTCTGGGTGTTCCTGGTTTTTAGAAACCAGCCTGAAGTTCCTTCCATCCTTACCGGTTTTATATTTGGTGCCTTCCTGGCTTCTTCAGCCGCCTTGATCGCCAATATTTATTTTAAAATAAGTATGCATGCTTTGGGCATAGGGTCTTTATGCGGTTTAATACTCATTATTGTTTTTTCCGGGTTTACCTATTCCATTTTTCTCACTGCTATGTTGGTTTTTATTATCACAGGCGTTGTTTCTACTTCCCGGTTAATCGTTAGTGATCATAATCCATTTGATATTTATTCAGGAATTTTAATTTCCGTATTATGCCAGCTGATTGCGTTTACAATTATGGGTTAGCAAATGCAGTAAACGAATAAATAATTACAATTTCTATTTAATAGAATCCTTATTCTACAGTAAGAGAAAAAGTGACCATTCTTGAATTGATCTTATCAATAACGTTTGAATATTTCAAATTCGGATCACGTGCATGAATATTGTTAAGCCCGCTGCTCAGTTTTATTTCTGGAGATAAAACAAAATAAGGAAAATAAATATGAAATCCGAGCCCGAGTTCCACACTCAAATCTGAACGCTTTAATTTGATAAGATCTTCTGCTTTCGAGGCTCCCGCGTTACTTGCAAGATCATAATCAAACTTGGCTCCTGCAATTGTATACACTTTAAAATTACCAATGCGATCGCTGCTGAAAGCAATATTTACAGGGAAGCTTAACGTGATAGATTGAACCTTTTTGGTTACAGAAGAATCGGGTTCATATTTTTGAGAATACAAAAAAGCTTTTTCAGAAAAGGTAAGATCCAAAGGATGAACCCGCAAATCAAAATGATCGCTCATTCTCACGTTTACAAGCCACGCAAGGTTAATTCCCGGGTTGTTGATACTTTCCACATCAAGTATAGAATCGTATTGAAGAAACCGGGGATGATGGGTAAAATTAAAATGCGATTCGTTGTAGCCAATGTTGATACCAAAATGGTAGGGCCTATCATCATGTCCTTCCTGGTTTATCACATTTTCTTGTGCGATGGCCGAAGCTGAACAAAAGACGAGCGACAATACAATCAAAACTATTTTTCTGCGCAATAAATGGAGCATATTCCTAAAGTCAATGTTTTGTAAAAAGCGTTTCTATAGTCTGATTGGTTTAAAATGTGAATGAATGATTCTTTCTCAGGAAACTGAAGAACTGAATCGTTTAAATATTGATAAGCTTCATTATTTTTTGCAATAATCTTTCCAATTTTTGGAGTGATCGTATTCATGTAGAAATTATAGAGCTGTTTTATCACCGGAGCGGATGGTTTGGTGAATTCCAAAACGATTAGCTTTCCTCCCGGTTTTAAAACTCTTTTTATTTCAGCCAATCCTTTTTCAAGATTCTCAAAATTTCTCACTCCAAAGGCAACCGTAACCGCATCAAACGTATTGTCATCAAACAAAATTGCCTCACTATCACCATTTAACAGCTCAATCTTATCTTGTAATCCGGCCTTCTCTATTTTTTTTCTTCCGATATTAAGCATTCCTTCACTAATATCAATTCC
>JBBQWJ010000127.1:0-9549 GCA_038210685.1 Chitinophagales bacterium
CTTGGCATACTTTGTCTGAAATACAGGATAGCCAAGGTTTCCGGGTTTAAAGAAAAACTTTTCCCAAAAACCGCTTGTATGTGGTATATGGTTTTTGCGGTACTTTCCCAGGAAAGTTCCGTCTGCATCTATAACTGCCGCCGTATTGTACAAAACGCCAGGTTGTTCTTTTTCATATACCGGCACGATCATTACCATGTTGTATTTTTTCGCATATTCAGCCATGCGTTCTGTTGTAGGTCCGGGAACGCTTTCAGCCGATTCGTACCATTTTGAATCCTGCCCGGGGCAGAAATAAGGCGTATTAAATATTTCCTGCAGGCAAAGAATCTGCACCCCTTTTTTTCCAGCTCCTTCAATAAAAGGAATATGTTTTTGCACCATCGCTTCTTTAATTTCTTCGATGGTTCCTTCGCCTTCTGACTTTGGTAAACTCATTTGAATGATTCCGGATTTTATGATTCTGCTCATTAAGTTTTATTTTAAATAATAAATGTTGATTTATATTTTCACGCAAAGAAACAAGGTGCAAAGTTTAATAAGAAAAATTTTCGTTACGACTTCCTGTAAAATTAAATTTTTGTACTCACCCTATTTCTCTTTATAAACCTACCATATCCTTTCTCCACTTTGCATTCATTATCATCAATGGCAACTTTTCCACGCAATAAAACGGTTTTTACTTTTCCTGTTACTTCCCAGCCCTCATAGCCACTATAATCTACATTCATGTGATGCGTTTTTGCAGATAAGGTGTGTTTTTTGTGTGGGTCAAAAATAACAATATCCGCATCGCTTCCGGGCGCGATGGTTCCTTTTTGTGGAAACATGCCAAAGATTTTTGCGGGATTCGTACAGGCGACTTCCACAAATTTATTTAAAGTGATCTTTCCTTTATCTACCCCTTCGCTGTACAATAATTCAATCCTGTTTTCAATTGCCGGATGGCCGTTTGGTATTTTTGAAAAATCTTTTTCGCCCATGAGTTTTTGTTCCCACATAAAAGGACAATGGTCTGTAGCCACCACATTCACCAATCCCTGGTTGATGCCTGCCCACAAAGTTTTTTGATCTTTCTTTTCTCTTAAAGGCGGACTCATTACCCATTTGGCTCCTTCAAAATCGCGTTCATATAGCGAGGCATCCAACAATAAATACTGAATGCATGTTTCTATAAACAAATGTTGATTCCTTTTGGTGGCGTTGCGCACGGCATTTAAAGCACCTTCGCAGGTAAGATGAACAATGTAACCCGGGCAACCGGTGTAATTCAACATATCAATAAATCTTTCAGAAGCTTCGGCTTCCGTAACTTCAGGCTGGGATAAATAATGATATAACGGGGAAAGATTTCCTGCTTCCCGATTTTTTTGAACCAGGTAGTCGATCATGTCGCCATTGGTTGCATGAACCGTCACCAGGCCACCATGTTTTTTTACTTCTTCCATCAGGCCAATCATTTGCCGGTCGTCGATCATTAATGCGCCTTTATACGCCATAAAAGTTTTGAAAGAAGTAATGCCTTCATCGTTGATCATTTCCCTGATCTCGCTTTTTGTGTTTTCATTAAAATCGGTAACAGCCATGTGAAAACTATAATCGCCGAAGGTGGTTCCCTTCGCCCTTCCGTTCCATTCATCCAACGCTTCATGAAGAGTATGCCCTTGTTTTTGTAACACAAAATCAATTACAGTTGTTGTTCCGCCAAACAAAGCGGCGCGTGTTCCTGTTGCGTGGGTATCGCTTGAATAGGTTCCCATAAAAGGCATTTCAAGATGTACATGCGGATCAACTCCGCCAGGAAAAACTAACATTCCTGTGGCATCAATTTGTTCATCGGCTTCTATGGACAAATTTTTTCCTATGGCAGAAATGGTTTCGCCGTTAATAAAAATATCGCCTGTAAAATCATCTGTGGCGGTTACAATTCTTCCGTTTTTAATCAATATTGACATTTCAAAAAAAATTTACTTGTTAGTATTACAATTTACAGTAAACCAACTTTTATTTAAGATTCTTATTTTCTCTTTAGCTTAAAATAACATTTTCTTTTTTATTCAATAGCATATTTTCTTTTGGCGAAACAGAAATATTTTTATTTTTCATCATCAGGTAATAGATTCCTCCTGATACAAAAAAGCCGACAAACCACGCGTAATTATACAAATGGCCGATCCATAAAGGAACAGCATCAGCAGCCATTATTTTTATGGTGATCAAAAAGCCGGGTATGTTGGGAATTATCCCCAATAACAAGGCAATAATCGCGGCTTTATTAAATCCATTTGAAAAGGTATAAAGGCCTTTTGGTTTATAAAGCTCAATCGTATTTAATTGTTGTTTTCTTATCAGGTAATAATCTGCTATCAATATCCCACCAACCGGCCCAAGCAAACTGGAGTAACCTACGAGCCACGTAAAAATATATCCCGAAGGATCGGCGATTAATTTCCATGGAAAGATAAGAATTCCTATAATCCCAGTAATAAATCCACCTGTTCTAAAAGTTATTTTTGAAGGCGAAAGATTGGCAAAATCATTGGCCGGGCTCACCATGTTTGCAGCAATGTTGGTAGCAAGCGTGGCAAGCACAACTGCGATCATTGCAACAGTTACTGAGAGTTTATCGGTAAATTTTCCTGCTAAAACCAGTGGATCCCATATAGCTTCGCCATATAAAATAATGGTGGCAGAAGTAACAACCACGCCTACAAAAGAAAAAATCGTCATTGAGGATGGAAGCGCGATGATTTGTCCTTTTATCTGCGCTTTCTGGCTTTTGGCGTATCGGGTAAAATCGGGAATGTTTAAAGAAAGTGTTGCCCAAAAACCGATCATCCCGGTAAGAGCGGGAAAAAAGAAATTCCAGAATTCTGCATTTGTTTTAAAACCGGAAGGTTGCTTTAAAATTGGCCCAAGTCCGTGAACCACAGAAATAGCCCATATCAATAAAGCGAGTGCTGCAACGGGGAGGAAGAAAGCCTTGAAAACCAATAATTTTTTTATGCTTTCAACACCTAAATAGATCACGTACATATTTACTAGCCAGAAGATAAAAAAAGTAATAGCAGGGCCGGTTTGCAAACCAAAGGAATCCGGAAAGATTTGTGGTAAAGTAGCAATTGGCGGTATCCACAACCGCAACATCTGGTAGAGTGCAAAACCTCCGATCCAGGTTTGTATCCCAAACCACCCGCAGGCAACGATCGCTCTCAGCATCGCCGCGATGTTTGTGCCTTTTACTCCAAAACTTGCTCTGGCAAAGACCGGGAAAGGAATTCCATATTTTGCGCCCGCATGGCCGTTTAAGATCATCGGGATTAAAACGATGGCATTCCCCAAAAAGATAGTGATAATTGCTTCCCACCAATTCATGCCGCCGCCGATCAATGAACTGGCAAGCATATAAGTGGGGATGCATAAGCTCATACTAATCCAAAGTGCAGCATAATTCCATGTTCCCCAGCTGCGTTTGCTCTCTGGAATTGGTGCCAGGTCTTCACTATAAAGAGAGGAGGATTCCAGTACTTTTAGATCTTCCATGTGACGGGATAATTGTTAATGCAATGGTTCTGTTTGGTTAATTAAATATAAAACTTCTATCTGAGACGAAGGTTTTCTATAATTAAATATAAAAATAAATTGATGAATTCCTTCAGTATGTAATACTTGGAACCAGTTTTGTAGCAGTTTTTATTTTAAAACTTAAAAGGTGCATCTATGGATAAAACGTTGAAGAGATTAAAGGATATAAGGTCTGATTGTTGTGTGACTATTTTATTGAATACCCATAGAAACACACCTCAAAGTAAAAAAGATGAAATAGGTTTAAAAAATCTTGTGGCTGAAGCTGAAAATCGTTTGAAAAATGAATGCGATAATGAAACAAGTAACATCATTGCCGGCAAGTTGAAGGAGTTGGCTTCTAATATAGATGCACGCTATAATTTTGAAAGCCTGGCGCTTTTTGTAAACTCTGATATTGCTGAATTTATACGCATGCCTATTGAGGTGGAGGATAGAGTAGTTATAGGAAGCAGTTTTGCAACCCGTGACCTGGTAAGAATGCTTCACCAGGAATTAAATTATTATGTATTGGTACTTAGCCGAGAAAAAGCAAGATTGATAGAGGCTGCTGGCGATAAGGAAATCCGGGAGATCCACAATGGTTTTCCGATGGAAAATTCTTTTACTGTTGCAGGCGAGGGACAATTATTTAACAGGGAGACAAGTCTTGTTCTTGATTTTTTTACTGCTGTAAATAACCAGTTAAATGATGTTCAACATGGAAACCGCCTGCCTGTTTTTATTTGCACTGATAAATCAAACTACAGCGATTATTTAAACGCTGCCGGTGAGGAAGAAAATATTGCAGGACTTGTTGAAGGGAATAAGGATGATGAAGATCCACATACAATTCTTGAAACTGCATGGCCTGTCGTAGAAAAATGGCAACAGGAAAAGAATCAAAAACGCCTTTACGAACTTACTAAAAACGCGGGAGCAGAAGATTTTGAAACTGACTTTACCGCGATATGGAAGGCAATCATAGAAGGCAAAGGGCGTACGCTGTATGTAAAAGAAGGATTTATACAGCCTGCCAAACTTGAAAACAATACGGTTAAACTTACATCGGATGAAAACGCCAACGTAGATGACATCATAGATGAAATGATCGAGAAAAACCGGGAGTTGGGCGGCGATACTGTTTTTGTTTCGGGTGACGAACTAAAAGATTATAATGATCTCGTTTTACTTAAAAGATTTCAATAGTAAACGGACAAATAAAGCAAGTTTTAATTTTGAACGCATACAAAAATATCCTTTCGCTATTTGCAAAAGGATATTTTTTGTATTAAGATTCAGTGGAAATTTACGCTTCCTGGTGCACACCTTCTCTTACTTTTTCAATTAATTTTTCATTAAATGCATCGAGGTCTTTTGGGCTTCGGCTGGTAACCAATCCTTCATCCACTACCACTTCCTGATCAAACCATTGAGCGCCGGCATTTTTAACGTCCGTGCTAATTGAAGGATAAGACGTCATTTTTCTTCCTTTCAACAAACCGGTTTCAATTAATAATTGTGGGCCGTGGCAAATAGCTGCTACAGGTTTTCCTGATTCCATAAAAGTTTTTGCAAAATCTACGTAATCGGTCTGCATACGCATTTTATCAGGATTAAGTACGCCACCGGGAATCATTAACGCATCATAATCATCAGGATTTGCATCAGATAAATTTACATCGACCGGCAAAGTGATAGACCAATGATCATTGTCCCATGCTTTTACATGCCCTGTTTCTGAAGAAACTATATCCACTTTAAAACCCGCATTTTCCATTGCTTTTTTAGGGCTGGTAAGTTCCACTTCTTCAAAGCCATTTTCAGTAAGAATGGCCACTCTTTTATTATTATTGTCTAACATAATTATACATTTTAAAGATTAAATAATTACTTAAAAGGTCACAATAAACATGCCTGTAAGTAATGATGTTGGGATTTTCACATAACAGAAAATTAGGAATGTATTAGTATATCTTTATGATGTAGAAATCGATCCTGTTTGCTCTTTACAATCTCCCGGATTCAATAACAAATAATGTGAACGCGCGATGTACGATGGCCTGGTACCAGTAGTTTGGTAGAGTTTAAAGGAGTGTTGAATTGTTGAAAAATCTACATAAACCAGTTCAAATTGTGGATGAAATCCTTCAGTTCTTGCTTGCAATTTGGTTAATGCATATTATATAAGAATAAAAATCTCAGGAAAATGTTGCTTTACTGTTTTTGAATTTGATAAATGAAAACTATTGTTATCAAATTAGCAAGCTATCATCTATAAATTCGCAATCTTATATCTTTGCGCTTTATTAAAAAATTATGGCAAAAGTAAAAGTTGGTCTTGTTCAAATGAGTTGTGTGGCCGATAAGCAAAGCAACCTGGATAAAGCGGTGAAAAAAATAAAGGAAGCTGCCGAAAAAGGAGCGCAGATTGTTTGCCTGCAGGAACTTTTCACATCACTTTATTTCTGTGATGTCGAAGATTATGAAAATTTTAAACTCGCAGAATCAATTCCTGGTCCGTCTACAGAGGTTTTTAGTAAGCTTGCCGCCGAACTAAATGTTGTGATTATTGCCTCTTTATTTGAAAAAAGGGCGCAGGGATTATATCATAATACGACTGCAGTTATTGATGCAGATGGTAAATATTTGGGCAAATACCGCAAGATGCATATTCCTGATGACCCGTCTTATTATGAAAAATTTTATTTCACGCCTGGTGATCTTGGCTATAAAGTTTTCAAAACAAAATATGCAACGATTGGCGTTCTTATTTGCTGGGATCAATGGTATCCTGAAGCTTCAAGAATTACTTCGCTCATGGGTGCGGAAATTTTATTTTATCCAACTGCTATCGGCTGGGCCGCAAGCCAGGATGAAGAGACGAATAATGAACAATTTAATGCATGGCACACCATTCAAAAAAGTCATGCGGTGGCAAATGGCGTGCATGTAGTAGGAGTGAACCGCGTTGGCGATGAACAAAATGGCGAGATGAAATTCTGGGGCGGATCGTTCGTGTCAAATCCATTCGGCAATATTATTCAACAGGCTTCTCATGATAAAGAAGAAACAATGGTAGTGGAACTGGATCTTTCTAATACCGATAAATACCGTACACACTGGCCTTTTCTTCGCGATAGAAGAATTGATTCTTACCAGCCTATTACTAACCGTTATATTGATGAAGATTAAGTAATGAACCGACCAACTCCAAAAGAACTGGGCTATTATTTTCCAGCTGAATTTTCAACCCATGAAGCTACATGGCTTAGCTGGCCTCATAAAGAAGCCTCATGGCCTGGAAAGATTGAAACTATTTTTCCTGCTTATTCGAAATTCATAAAAGAACTTACTAAAGGAGAAATCGTTCGCATCAACGTGAATGATGAGGCAATGGAAGATTTTGCCATAACCCATTTGCGAAAGGCTGATGTTGATCTCGATAAAGTTGAATTTCATTTCAATCCTACTAATGATGCATGGTGCAGAGATCATGGGCCCGCATTTTTAATTAATCCAAAAGCAGATAAAAAGAAGCTTATTGTCGATTGGGATTATAATGCGTGGGGTAACAAATATCCTCCGTATGATCTTGATGATGTGGTACCAACCTTAATCGGTAATATATTTAATCTTCCTGTTTACCATCCCGGCATTGTAATGGAAGGAGGTTCTGTGGAATTTAATGGAAAAGGAACGATTCTTACTTCCACCGCTTGTTTGCTAAATCCAAACAGGAACCCGGATTTATCTCAATCGGAAATTGAAAAATATTTATGTGATTATTACGGAGCTGAACAGGTTTTGTGGATTGATGAAGGCATTATTGGTGATGATACTGATGGCCATATTGATGACACAGTAAGGTTTGTAAATGAAGACACTGTGATTGCTGTGGTGGAAGAAAATAAACAGGATGAAAATTATGATTTGTTACAGGAAAATTTAAAGCAACTTAAAAATCTTCGTTTACTGAATGGCAAACAACTCAACATCGTTGAGTTGCCAATGCCGGATAAAGTGATCTATAAAGAACATCGATTACCTGCTTCCTATGCAAATTTTTACATTGCCAATGCTTCAGTGATTGTTCCGGTTTTTAATTGTCCAAAAGATGAAAAAGCATTGGAGATTATTCAGAAATATTTTCCCGAAAGAAAGGTGATTGGAATAGATTCTACTGATATTATCTGGGGGTTGGGAAGTTTCCATTGCCTGAGCCAGCAGGAACCACTGGTCTGATAAATTTGCAAAAGCGTTTTCTGGTTTTATTATTTTTCAGCAAGCTCGATCCAGACCGGCGCGTGGTCACTTGTCTTTTCCCAGCCGCGAACATCACGGTCAACACCAGCGGAAACAAGTCTACCTTCAAGATGAGGACTCAATAAAAAATGATCAATCCGTAAACCTGCATTTCGCCCATAAGCATTTCTGAAATAATCAAAAAAAGTATAGATCACCTCATCAGGATATAATTTTCTTATTGCGTCTGTCCATCCCTGTGATACCAGGGTTTTAAAAGCGCTTCTTACTTCGGGTAGAAACAAGGCATCGTTAACCCAACGCTCTGGTTTATAGACATCCAACTCTGTGGGCATCACATTATAGTCGCCGGTTAATATAACGGGTTTATCTTCTGCAAGTAGATCCGATGCATGTTTGGTAAGCCTTTCAAACCAACGTAACTTATAATCAAATTTTGGTCCCGGGGTAGGGTTGCCATTTGGGAGATAAAGACATCCAATTGTGATACCATTAACTACTGCTTCAATATAGCGGCTGTGGGTATCTTCCTCGTCTCCCGGAAGTGTACGGCGCACTTCTTCAGGTTGTGTATTTTTTGCGAGAATGGCCACGCCGTTCCAGCTTTTTTGTCCGTGCCAGATGGCATTATAACCGGCTTCTTTAATCGCTTCTTCAGGAAATTTTTCCTGTGGCGCTTTTAACTCCTGCAGGCATGCCACATCTGGCGAAGTTTCCTCAAGCCATCGTAGTAACACCGGCAGATGTCCATTCACTCCATTGACGTTGTACGTTGCTATTTTCATCTTTATATCTTTTAGAGAATTATAATGCAATTTTACAACTAAAATTTTTTATTGTTGATCATGAAAAAGTTTGATAACTTTTCGCCTATCAGCGCTTTTTCCAAAGTTTTTTTATACAAATAATAACTATCAGGTAAGAATCACGATAACCTTAGTAGAAAATTAATTAAGTTGAGTAAACCTTATTGCCTTATTTTGACAAACCTTTTAAAAGGTTTTATTTTGAATAAGGTTTAGTATTAAAGGGCCTGATAGTCTACCAGGGGGTATAAGAGAAATAAAAAATTAAGTCTAAAACTTTGATTCGTGATTAAAATTGCACCGGATAAAAGGAAACACTTTTGGGTTGGAATGCTGATAGGTGCTATCTTCCGGGTCTTCACCCTTTATCTTTTCCCTCAACATTATTTCATGAGTATCGTGATCACTTTTGTTATGATAATTGCACTCACTTATGGATTCGAACTTTTTTCGCTTATCACCAAAAGGGGACACTATGAAATAATGGATGCTGTTGCCGGCACGATTGGTGGTGTTATTGGAATAAGTTTTATCCTTCTCCTTGAACACATTCGATATAGTCACTGAGTTTATGTATCAAAATAATCTTAAAATTAAAGAACAGTAAACGAACAAAATTTGCAGATTCCTGTTCTCTAAATTTTGATCAAACGCACATAATCTAACATTGCCTCGTTGATATCTCCATTCATGTTTTCATTCCATAGCTCAAAACTAATAGTGATATGATGCAATCCCTTTGTGAGCGGCAGCTTCAGCGAATTGCTCCAATCCCAATTGCTCCATTCGTCTTTACCTCTTTGAGGGAAAACTAAAGTTCCGGTGTTGGTAGAATCAATAGAAATGGTGCGGAAGGCACATTTATTTTCTGTGTTAATCGGGCCGTTTCCATTCGAATACCTCACATCTAAAA